>NZ_CP097800.1:3016250-3320000 GCF_000612545.2 Streptomyces sp. PCS3-D2
GCGCCGCAGCAAGCGCGACAAGGTCCTCGCGGGGGTGTGCGGCGGCCTCGGCCGGTACTTCGACCTGGACCCGGTGATCTTCCGGATCGTCCTCGGTGTCCTCGCGGTCACCGGCGGTGTCGGCCTCATCTTCTACGGCTTCGCGTGGCTGCTGCTGCCGCAGGAGGGGGAGGAGGACAGCGAGGCGAAGAAGCTGCTGACGGGGCGGGTCGAAGGGGCGACCCTGGTGGCGGTGTTCGCCGCGCTGGTGGGCTGCGCGCTGTTCCTGTCGATGCTGGACAACGGCGCCCTGGCGGTCTTCTCGGTCCTGGTCGTCCTCGCGCTCGGCGGCGCCTCGTACTGGTCGCAGCGGCGCCGGCAGGCCGCCGCCCCCGAGACGGAGGCGCCCGCCCCCGGTGGGGCCGCGCCCCGCGTCGCCCACGCCCCGGCCGCCCCTCCGGAGACGAAGGCCCCGCCCGCTCCCGGCGCCCCGTCCTGGTGGCGGGACCCGCTGGTCAAGGACGGCACCACCGGCCCCGTCGGCTCGACGGGGTACCTGTGGGGGCCGCCCGACGCCGCCGCGGAGCCCGCGGGCTCCGCGGCCGCCTCCGCCGCGGCTGCCTCCGCCCGGCCGCCCGCGCCCGCCCGGGTCCCGCGGCGCGGCGGCATCGGCGGCCGGGTGTTCGTGCTCGCCCTGCTGGCGGGGGCCGCCGGTACCGCGGCGGAGTGGGAGGGCAGTTCGCTGGGCGCGGCCCTGCAGACCGGGCTCGCCGCCGCCCTGGTCGTCTTCGGCCTGGGCCTCGCGGTGAGCTCCCTGCTCGGGCGCACCGGCTTCGGCACCGTCGTGCTGGCGGTGTGCACCTCCGTTCTGCTGGCGGGCGCCGCGGCCCTGCCGCGCGAGATCGGCACCGACTGGCGGGAGGTCGTGTGGCGGCCTGCAGCGGTGGCCGACGTGCGGCCCTCGTACGAGGCGGGCACCGGGACGGCCACCTTGGACCTGAGCCGGCTGGACGTGCCGAAGGGCACCAGCGTGGCCGTCAGCGCGTCCATCGACGCGGGCCGCCTCAAGGTGCTCCTGCCGCGGGAGGTGACGGCGCGGGCGGACGTCACCGTCCGGCGGCTCGGCGACATCCAGCTGCCGGGCGACTCCGCGGGCCGGATCGAGCGGGCCGGGCCCGGGCAGCAGAACCGGACGGCGACCCTCGCCCCGCCTCCCGGCACCGAGGCCGGCGGGACGGTCGAGCTGGACCTCAGTGCGGGCATCGGACAGGTGGAGGTGGCCCGTGCGGCGTCATGAGTTCCAGCCGGGACGGCTGATCGCGGGTCTGGTCCTGCTGCTGGCGGGAGTGCTCTACCTGCTCGACAGCGCCGGGGAGGCCGACCTGCCGTGGTTCGCGGTCATCCCCATGACCATGGGAGGCCTGTCCCTGGCCTCGCTGGTGGGGCTGGTCACCTACGCCGTGCGCCGTGACCGGCGCGACCGGATCTCCGAGTCCAGCGACAGGTAGGGCGCGCCGGCGAGGATCAGGGGGGTCCAGGCCAGCAGGTAGATCAGGTCGTTGCCGTAGTAGTACGGCGACACCGCCCACGACACCGTGAGCCACAGGCTGAGCGAGATCAGCGCCCCGCCGATCGCCGCGGTCCGCGACAGCAGGCCGGCCAGGGTACCGAGGCCCACCAGGATCTCGGCGACGGCGAGGAACACGGCGAAGCCCACCGGGGACTGCAGGGACAGGTCCACGAGTGCGGGGATCGCGGAGGTCTCGCGCACGCCGCGCATCAGGTCACCGACGGAGCCGTCGCCGGAGGCGGAGAGGAAGGCGGGATCGAAGAGCTTGTCCAGCCCCGCGTACACGAAGGTCACGCCGAGGAAGAGCCGCAGCGGCAGCAGGTGGTACCGGGCAGCCTGGTCACGCAGGCCGCGCGGTACGTCGGTCCGGGGAGGTGCTTCGGTTCTCGTCACGGGTCATGTGTACCCCGATCACTCGGCCACGTCGATGGTGCAGCGATTGGATTCCACTCCGGCGGCCGTGACCACCTGGATATCGGTGCGCCCCGGTTCCACTTCCGCCGGGACCGGCACCGTGAGCACCGCGTCGGAAGGGTTGGTGAACCCGCCGGGCACCGGGACCAGCGGTACGTGCACGTGGACGGCCCCGACGCGGACCACCAGCCGGGCGAGCATCTCGGGGGTGTGCGCCCCGGGCGGGACGAAGCCCACGCCCCGGATTTCGATGTCGTCCCCGGGGCGGACGGCGGCGTCCAGGTCCCCGGGTTCCCGTCTGCGCACCACCGACAGCACGAGCGGGCGGCTGCCCTCCGCGTACTTCGCCGCCAGGTACACCGCGGCCGACAGCGCGACCAGCAGGGCCAGCGCCCAGGGCAGCTGCGGCAGCCGGTCCGGGAAGCGGGCGAGCGAGGCCGCCGCGTAGGCCAGCACGACCGTCGAGACGAGCACGTACTGCGCGTCCGGGAAGCTCCCGCGGCCCGCGTCGTCCGTCAGCAGGTCCGCTCCGCGCGGCCGGTCGGCCGGCAGCTTCTGCAGCCGCTGGCTCATGATCCGTACGCACACCACCCGGCGCACCAGCACCGCCACCGCGGAGGTCAGCACGACCACCGACAGCAGCGGCAGCGCACGGTCCAGGGCGAGTCCCGCGTACAGCCCCTGCCGTTCCGGGCCGGGGCCCGACGCGGCCAGCCGCAGCGCGGGCAGCAGCGTGGCGAACGCCGTCAGCACCACCCAGGCGCTGGGCACCGCCTTCGAGGTGGACAGCCGGTTGTCCTCGCCCACCAGCGGGGCCAGCAGCCCGCCGCGCAGTGATTGGGCGCGGGCGGCTACCGTCAGCAGCCCGGCCAGCAGCAGGGCGGCGAGCAGTCCGGCGGTGCGCGCGGTGGACCAGCCGGTGCCGAGCGCGGCGGCGACCTGGACGATCAGCAGGACGCCCGCGGCGATCCAGACGGCGAGGACGGCCCGCCGCGAGAACACGTACAGCCAGGAGCTGCCGGCTTCCCGGCCGCGGTCGGCGACGTTGCGGGCGGACAGGGTCAGCTCGTCGGAGACCCACTGGCGGGAGGCGCCGAGGGAGTGGGCGACGGCGGCCGGCACCCCCTGCCCGGCGGCGAACTCGTCGCGCTTCTCCAGGAACGCGGCGACCGCGCGGCGGTGCCCTTCCCGCGCGCACTCTTCGCAGGCGCAGGCGCTGGTATGGGTGCCGCGGGACATCTCTTGGACAGCCACGTGCGTGCCGCCTCTCTGAACTACGGGGCAATGCCAGCGAATTGTGCACCACTGCGGCAGTGCTCCGGATTGCGCACGATGTCAGAGCAGGTGATTAACGGTTCATGATGTTGACGCCAGGTCCGCGACGGTCTGCCACAACGGCTGGTAGCTCACCCACGCGGCGAGGTCCCCGCCGAACCGCTCGCGGGTGGCCACGGCGCTGTGGTGGTCGATGAGCACCGGTTTCCCCGCCGCCCGCGCGATCAGCTGGACCTCGGCCGCCCGTTCCGCCGCGACGAACCACCAGGCCGCCGCGTCCACCGAGCCGCCGACCGTCAGCAGCCCGTGGTTGCGCAGGACCAGCGCCTTGTACGGGCCGAGCGCGCGGGCGATCCGCGCGCCGTCCTGCGCTCCGGCGTACTCGTCGAGGAGGGCGTGGTCCTCGTAGAAGGCACAGGCCTCGTGGGTGATCGGGGCGAGCAGTTCGCCGAGCGCGGCCAGCGCCCGGCCGTACGGGGCCTGGGTGCGGACCACGGCCACCGCCCCGGGGCGCGCCCGGTGCACGGCGGCGTGCACGGCGAACGCCAGCTCGTTGACCCGCCGCTCCCCCTGGACCACGTGCCCGTCCCCGTCGACGAGCAGCAGGTCCTCGGGGCCGAGGGCGGCGAAGGCGCGGCCGAAGGGGTTCACCCAGTAGCAGTCGTCGAACTCCGGGTCCCGTGCGGTGACGTGCCCGGCGACCCCGTCCTCGTACCCGAGGCGGGCGAACAGCCGCAGCGTTCCGGCGAGGCGCTGCTTGCGGTACGCACGTTCCTCGGCCGGGTCCTGGTGCGCGGGCGGCATCTCGAACCGCAGCCGGTCCACCGGCACCGGTCCGGGCCGCGTGCCCGGCGTCCCCGTCTCCTCGGACATCGCCCGCCCTCCTCCGGTCCGGCTCCGCCGTCGTCGTCGGCGCAAGGTACTGGCCCCGGCGCGAGGAGAACAGAGCCGCGCGGTGGTGAAACGGCGACGTCGCCGCCACCCGGTCCGGCCGGGCGACGGCGACGTCGTGCGGGGCGGGGCCCCTTACTCCCACTCGATGGTGCCCGGGGGCTTGCTCGTGCAGTCCAGGACCACCCGGTTCACCTCCGGCACCTCGTTGGTGATGCGGGTGGAGATGCGGGCGAGCACCTCGTACGGCATGCGCGTCCAGTCCGCCGTCATGGCGTCCTCGGAGGAGACGGGGCGCAGCACGATCGGGTGGCCGTAGGTGCGGCCGTCGCCCTGGACGCCGACACTGCGGACGTCCGCGAGCAGGACGACCGGGCACTGCCAGATCTCGCGGTCCAGGCCGGCCGCGGTGAGCTCGTGGCGGGCGATGGCGTCGGCCTCGCGCAGCAGGTCCAGGCGCTCCTTGGTGACCTCGCCGACGATGCGGATGCCGAGGCCGGGGCCGGGGAAGGGCTGGCGCTGGACGATCTCCTCGGGCAGGCCGAGCTCTTGGCCGACCATGCGGACCTCGTCCTTGAAGAGCTGGCGCAGCGGCTCGACGAGCTCGAACTCGATGTCGTCGGGGAGGCCGCCGACGTTGTGGTGCGACTTGATGTTCGCGGTGCCCGTGCCGCCGCCGGACTCGACGACGTCCGGGTACAGGGTGCCCTGCACGAGGAACGCGACCGCGGGGCCGTCTTCCTGGAGGATCTCCAGCTGGGCCTGCTCGAAGACGCGGATGAACTCGCGGCCGATGATCTTCCGCTTGGTCTCCGGGTCGGAGACGCCGGCGAGCGCGTTCAGGAAGCGCTCCTGGGCGTCGACGACCTTCAGCTGCACGCCGGTGGCGGCGACGAAGTCCTTCTCGACCTGCTCGGTCTCGCCCTTGCGCATCAGACCGTGGTCGACGTAGACGCAGGTCAGCTGGGAGCCGATGGCCTTCTGCACGAGGGCCGCGGCGACCGCGGAGTCCACGCCGCCGGACAGACCGCAGATGGCGCGCTTGTCGCCGACCTGCGCGCGGATGGCCGCGACCTGCTCCTCGACGATGTTGCCGGTGGTCCAGGTGGGGGCCAGGCCGGCGCCGCGGTAGAGGAAGTGCTCCAGGATCTGCTGACCATGCGTGGAGTGCATCACCTCGGGGTGGTACTGCACGCCGTACAGCTTCTTCTCGTCGTTCTCGAAGGCGGCCACCGGTACGACGTTCGTCGACGCGGTGACGGTGAAGCCCTCGGGGGCGGCGGAGCAGGCGTCACCGTGCGACATCCACACGGACTGGTTCTCCGGGGTGCCCTCGAAGAGGGTGGAGCCGGGCTTGGAGACGTGCAGCGGGGTGCGGCCGTACTCGCGGGCGCCGGTGTTGTCGACGGTGCCGCCGAGGACGGTCGCCATCAGCTGGAAGCCGTAGCACATGCCGAAGACGGGGACCCCGGCCTCGAAGAGGGCGCGGTCCAGCTGCGGGGCGCCTTCCTCGTACACGGAGGACGGACCGCCGGAGAGGATGATCGCCTTCGGGTTCTTGGCCAGCATCTCGTCGACGGGCATCGAGCTCGGCACGATCTCGCTGTAGACCCGTGCCTCGCGGACGCGGCGGGCGATGAGCTGGGCGTACTGGGCGCCGAAGTCGACGACGAGAACCGTGTCCGGGGCGCTGTCGTGGGCGGCGGAGGGTGCTTCTGGCACGGGGCGGCCTTCCGGCGGAAGAGGTGGCTGTTTTGTCGATTCTAACGGGGCACCCGTACCCCTTTTCGTCTCACCGTCCGAGTCCTGGGCCACGGCGGTGGGGCGCGACGGCGCCGGCGTCATCCGGCCGGAGCTCCGCGGGCGGGGATCGCTGCACCGCCTGCCGGTCCTCGGCGAGGCGGCCGAGAACCGGGCGCGCCACACCCGGCACCGAGGCGTCTCACCATCCGAACCGGGTTGGCCGGAAGGCGTGCGGGGGGACATAATCCCTTCCGTGCGCAAGCAGCTGAGCTTCCTCTTTACCTATGGCACCGGCCGGTCCGGTCGCCATGGGTCATCGTGATGCTCGCCTGAGCCGCCGACTTCCCAGAGCGCCCCGGTCCGACAGGACCGGGGCGCTCTGCGTTCTCCGGACCTGCGGGCCCCACCCCGACAGGAGAGACGACCATGACCACGATCGCCACCGCCCCCGAGCAGCTGATCGCCGAGTCCCGCACCCGCATCGACGCCATCGACGACCGGATCATCGGGCTGATCCAGGAGCGGATGGCCGTCTCGACGGTCATCCAGGACGCCCGGATCGCCTCCGGCGGGCGCCGGGTGCACCTGTCCCGCGAGATGGAGGTGCTGTCCCATTGGAGCGATGCTCTCGGCAAGCCCGGTACCGCCCTCGCGATGACGCTGCTGGAGCTGTGCCGGGGGCGGGTGTGACGGCTGTTCGTCACCCGTCCGGAGCGTGACCGCCCCAGGGACGCTTCGTTGGTGAGGTTGTCCGCGTCAGCCAGCCGCGGAACCGCAACACCACGCGTGGCTCCGAAGGAGCGATGAGACGTGCGCCTCGTGGTGCGCGCGTCGTGGGACCTCGCTCCTTCGTGTGACCGGACGGCAGGGGACAGCAGCCCGGTCACCCCGTAGAGGACGGCCGGCCAGGGGGACGCCCCGGGCCGGCCGTTCTGCGTCGGCGGCCGGGCGCCGGACCGTTCCTAGGCGTGTGTGCCGGTCTTGCGGCGGAAGGCCAGGACCAGGCCGCCGCCCGCGGCCACGAGCACCGCGCCGCCGAGCGCGAGCGGCCCGGCGGAGCTGCCGGTGGCGGCGAGACCGCCGTGGGTCGCGGTACCGGAGGTGGCGGAGGGCGTGGCCGAGGCGGTGGCCGTCGCGGTCGGCGACGACGTGGCCGAGGTGGTCGGCGTCGGCGAGGCGCCGCCGTCCTTCGCGGCGATCACGACGGGCGCCTTGTCGTTGGCGTGGTTCGGGTCCCACGGCTGGCCCGCGGTGCCCTCGGGGGTCCACCGTCCGACCGAGACGGAGCCCGCCGCGTTCGCCACGACCTGCTCGATCTTCAGCTCGAAGGGGTAGGCGAACCTCTCCCGCTCCCCCACGACATGCCCGGTGGAGCAGAAGTAGCGCGGTGCGCCCAGCGCCTGCTCGCGGGCCGTGCCGTCGGCGTTGACGCCGTGGCAGCCGGCCGGGACCCTGGTGACCTTCGTACCGGCCGGGATCACGATGTCCGTGCGGGCGACGCTCTCACCGGAGCGCAACTCCGCCACCCAGGCGGGACCGTTGTTGCGGAAGCCGAAGTCGGCCCTGACCGTCTCGCCCACCCCGCCGGCGAGGGAGACGGGCCAGGCCACGAGGTCGGCGCTGTTGCGGGTCCTGAAGTCGAACTCCTGCATGTTGTTCCAGGGGTCGAGGTCCCCCGACCGTGCGGAGGCCCCGGCGGCGCGCTCGCGCACGGCCAGTTTCTTGCCGCCGGCCGGCTTCTTGGCCGTCCCGGCCGCCTTCGGCTGGTGCCCGTCGGCGTACACGGCGTAGGTGAGGGTGTCGGCGAAGGCGTGCGGGGCGGCCTTCAGGGTCAGCGGGCCGTCGACCCCGTAGACGGCGCCCGGCGTGTACTCGCCCTCCAGCAGGCATTGCGCCGTGCTCCAGCCCGTGTTCAGGGGCTGCCCCTCACCGGTGTCCTCGGAGTAGGAGCAGTTGTCGTACTGCTCCAGCAGGTCGATGCCGTGGGTGGTGCGCACCTCCAGGACGACGCCCTTGACGGACTCCGTGCCCTCGTTGGCGAAGACGACCGACAGGTTCTGGGTGTCGCCCGGCTTCTGCTCCTCCTTCAGCCGGGCCCGCTCCAGCACGAGGTCGGGGCCGCCGACCCGGACCGTGGTGGTGGCGGACCGGAAGGTGGCTCCCTCGGCCTCGCCGGTCACGGTGAGGTCCGCGGTGGCACCGGCCTTGCTGCCCTTGGCGGCGCTGAGATCCAGATCGACGACGCGGGTCTCGCCCTTCCACAGCGCGGGGCGCGTGCAGGTGACGGCCGCCTCGGTGAGCGTGCAGTCCGAGCCCTGCTGCTTCGCCAGCGTGACGTCCGCGACCCCCTTGAGCCCGCTCAGGTCGATGGTGAAGGTGCTCCGGCGGTCGAACGCCGAGGCGGTGTCGTTGACGAGCCGGAACGCGACCGAGGTCTTCTGCGGTTCGCCGCTCTGCCCGGGGTGCGGGCGCAGGCCGATCTCGGCCGGTCCGGCCAGGACGAGGGCGGGGTCCGCGGCGTGTGCGGGAGTGGCGGCGATTCCCAGGGCGGCGACGCCGCAGGCAGCCAGCAAGGAGATGCGCTTTCTCATGCTGCCGTTGACGGTCGAGGACGATGCGCAGTTGCCTCCGTGATGGTGTGATCGACGCCACAGCCCGGTCCGGCGGATTCCGGTACAACCATCAAGGCTGAACATCTGTCACGTATGTACCGCGGTGGGTACCGCGCTCGGAGGGGGAGCGCGGTGTCCACCGCCGTCATCCGGCCGGTTCCGGATCCCGTGGGGGAATTTCGGGGACAGCCAGGAACGGCAGCCGCAGCGCGCCGAACGCGTCCTCGGGGACGGCCGGCCGGACCGGTTCCACCGCCGCCAGGCGGGTGTAGGACGTGCCCTGTTCGGGGCGCGGGTCCCGGTCTCCCTTGTTGGGCCAGTACGCCATCGCCCGCTCCGCCTGCGCGGTGATCGTCAGCGACGGGTTCACCCCCAGGTTCGCGGAGACGGCCGAGCCGTCCACCACCGAGATGCCCGGGTGCCCGTACAGCCGGTGGTACGGGTCCACCACGCCCTCGCCCGCCGACGCTCCGATCGGGCAGCCGCCGAGGAAGTGTGCGGTCAGCGGGGTCCCCATCAGCTCGCCGATGTTGCTGCCGGGAAAGCCGTTGATCTCCTCGGCCAGCAGGGTCGCCGCCCGCGTGGCCTCCTCGATCTGCACCGGGTTCGGGGCGCCGTGCCCCTGGCGGGCGGTCAGCAGGCCCTTCCCGATCCCGCCCGGCCTGCGGTAGGTGGTCAGCGAGTTGTCGAGGGACTGCATGACCAGGCCGATGATGGTCCTCTCCGACCAGCGCCGGTTGGACAGTGAACGGGCCAGTTGGAGGGGGTGCTTCGCGGTCCTGGCCAGCCAGCCGCGGACCCGGTGGGCGCCGTAGGGCACCTGGAGGACGGTCATGAACCCCATCGCGTTGGAACCCTTGCCGTAGCGGACCGGCTCGATGTGGGTGTCGGCGTTGGGGTGCACGGAGGAGGTGATCGCCACGCCCCTGGTGAAGTCGGCCCGCTGCTCCCCGCCTGCGGCCGCGCCGTGCCGCCTGCGGTAGCGGCGGTCGTCGGTCTGCGCGCCGACCAGGCCCTCGGAGTTGGTCCGGGTCAGCTCCCCGAGCCGCTCCGACAGGCGCGGCAGCTCGCCGCGGTCCTTCATGGTGTGCAGCAGGGTCTGCGTGCCGTAGGTGCCCGCGGCGACGACCACGTACCGGCAGCGCAGCACCTTCGCCTTCCCGCGGCGGCGGCCGTCGGTGGGCACGGTGCGGACGCGGTGGCCGCCGTCCGGGTGCTCGGACAGGGCGGTGACGGTCGTCATGGGATGGATGACGGCGCCGGCGCGCTCGGCGAGGTGCAGGTAGTTCTCGTTCAGGGTGTTCTTCGCACCGTGCCGGCAGCCGGTCATGCACTCGCCGCATTCGGTACAGGCCCTGCGGGCGGGGCCGGCACCGCCGAAGTACGGGTCGGCGGTCTCCTCCCCGGGCCGGACGCGGGGACCGGCGGCGGCGTCCTCGCCGTCGCCGAAGAAGACCCCGACCGGGGCCATGTGGAAGGTGTCCGCCGCGCCCATCTTCTCGGCGGCCGCCTTGAGGTGGACGTCGGAGGGGGTCATGGTCGGGTTGAGGCGCACCCCGAGCATCCGCTTGGCCTGGTCGTAGTACGGGGCGAGTTCCTCGTGCCAGTCGGTGATGGACGCCCACTGCCGGTCCTCGAAGAAGGCCCGGGGCGGCACGTACAGGGTGTTGGCGTAGTTGAGCGAGCCGCCGCCGACGCCGGCGCCCGCGAGCACCATGACGTGGCCGAGCAGGTGGATCCGCTGGATCCCGTACAGCCCGAGGGCCGGGGCCCACAGGTAGTTGCGCAGGTCCCAACTGTTCTTCGGCAGGCTCTCGCGGGTGAAGCGGCGCCCTGCCTCCAGGACGCCGACCCGGTACCCCTTCTCGGTGAGGCGCAGGGCCGAGACCGACCCTCCGAAGCCCGATCCGATGACGATGACGTCGTAGTCGTAGGCGTCGTCGGATGCGTCGTCGTGCGACACGGATACCCCTTAGCGCAGTCGGAGAGCCTTCATGACCTTGAGGCTGCGGGTCATGAACGCCGCGTACGTCTCGTCGTCCATGCCCAGCGAGGGCGCCATCGGGACCAGCCGCTGCTGGGCGACGGTCTGGGCCTCGGTGTACTTGAGGATGCCCTCGGAGCCGTGGCGGCGGCCGAGGCCGGAGTCCTTCATGCCGCCCATGGGCGCCTGGGCGCTGCCGTAGGCGGGGGCGTAGCCCTCGTTGATGTTGACGGTGCCGGTGCGCAGGCGGGCGGCGACCTGGTGGCCGCGGCGGGCGTCCCGGGTCCAGACGCTGGAATTGAGGCCGTAGGCGGTGGCGTTGGCCTGCGCGACGGCCTCCTCCTCGTCGGTGAAGCGGTAGATCGAGACGACCGGGCCGAAGGTCTCCTCTCCGCAGACCGCCATGGCGGCTTCGACGCCGTCGAGGATGGTGGGCTCGTAGAAGAGCGGGCCGATGTCGGGGCGCGCGGTGCCGCCGGCCACGAGGGTGGCGCCCTGGGCGACGGCCTCGTCCACGTGCCGCTGCACGGTCTCCAGCTGGCGCTCGCCGACCAGGGATCCCATGTCGGCGCCGTAGGCGAGGGAGGCTCCGAGCCGCATGGCCCGGGTGCGGGCGGCGAACCGCTCGACGAAGTCGTCGGCGATCGAGGCGTGGACGTAGAGCCGCTCGATGGATATGCACAGCTGGCCGGCGGAGGAGAAGCAGGCGCGGACGGCGCCCGCGGCCGCCTTCTCGACGTCGGCGTCGTGCAGGACGAGCATGGCGTTCTTGCCGCCGAGTTCGAGGGAGGCCCCGACGAGTCGTTCGGCTGCGCCCCGGGCGACCTCGCGGCCGGTACGGGTGGAGCCGGTGAAGGAGACGTAGTCGGCGTGGCGGACCACCTCGGGGCCGACAACGGGGCCCTCACCGAGGACGATCTGGAAGACCTCGGCGGGCAGCCCGGCCTCGATGAGCAGGTCGCGGGCCCACAGGGCGGTCAGCGCGGTCTCGGTGTCGGGCTTCATGACGAGTGCGTTGCCCGCGGCGAAGGCCGGCAGGGCGTCTCCGACCGATAGTTCCAGGGGGTAGTTCCAGGGGGCGATCTGGCCGACGACCCCGCGCGGCTGGCGCAGCTCGGTGACCTTGGTGAGGGTGGGCATCGCGCCCGTGTGGCCCTTGGGGCGCAGGTACGAGGGCGCCTTGCGGCCGTAGTGGCGGGCCGACACGGCGACGGCCTGGACTTCCTCGTGGGCGTGCAGGCGCGCCTTGCCGGTCTCCAGCTGGATCAGGTCGAGGACCTCGGCCTGCCGGGCAAGGACCAGGTCGTGGAAGCGCAGCAGTACCGCGGCCCGCCGGCGTACGGGGACGGCCGCCCAGGCGGGCTGGGCGGCGCGGGCCCGGTCGAAGGCCTCGGCCACCTCGTCGGGGGTGGCTTCGGGGAGCTCGGTCAGCCGGTCCCCGGTGAAGGGGGTGTGGTTGGCGGTGCGGCCGGAGCCGATCACTCCGCGGGTCAGCCGTGCGACCAGGCCGGGGGTCACCACGTCGGCCGCGGTGCGGGCGCCGGCCGGGGCCGGGGCCACCGGGTTGGTGGGCTGCGGTGCCGTGCGGAGAGGGGCCTGGGAGGCCTGCGAGTCCGTCATGCGGGTGAGCGTATTCCGGCGGGCCGGCTTTGGGTACCCGCCGGTAACCGGATTTTGCCTTTTCCGCCAGTGATCGCTGGCAGAATGCCGGGATCAGGACTTCTTGGCAGGCGGCTCCCAGCCGCTGAGCACGATGTCGAACTGCTGGCGGGTCACGTCCCAGTCGGCGACCGGACTCGCCATGTAGATCGCGTACTCGGTCTCGTCCGGGGCGATGTACATCTGCTCCTTGGCCCTGCGCGGACCGGGGTGGCTCACCTTCTCCGTCCAACTGAAGTCCCAGAGCGCGGCCCGGGTGCTGCCCCGGAAGGTGTTCTGGTTCAGCTGGTGCTTCTTGTAGTCCGTCCGCTTCCCCACTTGCTGCTCCAGGTCCAGCAGGTGTGCGTACGGGTCCTTGTAGTCCGGGGTGGGGTCGGCGGCGATCCGGATGAAGTGCTTGCCGTCGTCCGGGGTGTAGTCGATCTGGTCGCCGTTGGCCTGGCGCTTCCAGCCTTCCGGGACGAACAGGGTGAAGCCGGCGAGGGGGTCGACGACCTTCGTGTAGCCGGCCGGTGCGGTCGCCTCCTGCGGCTTGCCGTCGTCGCCCGACGGCCCGCCCGTCGAACTCACGACGCGGTCCGGATCGCTCTCCCCGCCGGCGCCCCCGGTGTACTTGAGGACCCCGAAGACACCGCCGCCGCCGAGCAGCGCGGCCACCAGGGCCACCACCGCGGCACGCTTGACCCAGCCGCCGTCCCGGTCGACGGGCACGGCCGCGGGCGCGGCCGCCGTCCCCGGGACCGCGGGCTCCGGCAGCGGAGCCGTCTGCGCGACCTCCTCGCGCGGGGCCTGCTCCTCGGATTGGTCCTGCGCCGGGGAGAGCTCCTCGGAGGTGACCGCACGCGTGGGCACGTAGGCGTGCGCCGCCCTCGGCTCGCGGCCCTCCATCGCCTCCAGCAGCATCCGCTCGGCCTCCTCCGCCGAGGGCCGCTCCGTCGGGTCCTTGCGCAGCAGGGACGTGATCACCGGCCCGAGCACCCCGGCCTGGCGCAGCGCCGGCGGCTCGTCGTTCACCACGGCCTGCAGGCTGGAGATGGGCGACGTGCGGCGGAAGGGGGAACGGGCCTCCACCGCCGTGTAGAGGGTGGCGCCCAGCGACCACAGGTCCGAGGAGGGGTCGGGGATCCCGCCGGTGACCCGCTCGGGCGCCAGGTAGTCGATCGAGCCCACGATCTCGCCCGTGCGGGTGATGGACGAGTCGCCCTCGATCGCGGCGATCCCGAAGTCCGTGAGCAGCACCCGGCCGTCCTTGGCGAGGAGCACGTTGCCCGGCTTCACGTCCCGGTGCAGCACGCCCACCGCGTGCGCGGCGCGCAGTGCACCCAGCACGTGCAGCCCGATCCGGGCCGCCTCGCGCGGCTCGATCCGCCCCGCCGCCTTGGCCGCATCGGCGAGTGAGGGGCCGTCGATGTACTCCATGACGATCCACGGCCGGTCGTCATGCTCCAGCACGTCGTGGACGGTGACCACCGCCGGGTGCTGGATCCGGGCCGCCGCCCGGGCCTCCTTCTGCGTCCGGGCGTGCATGACGTCCCGGTCCGCCTGGGCGACGTACAGACCCGCCGTCAGTTCCTTGACCGCGACGGTCCTGTGGAGCAGTTCGTCATGTGCCCGCCACACCTTCCCCATACCGCCCCGGCCGATCGGCTCGACGAGCCTGTACCGGCCCGCCAGCACGGCGCCCCCACCTGTCTGCTGTTCCACGAATTCCCGCCGCTCTCTGCACTTCAGGCCAGATTACGGAGCCCACGGGGGCTGTCGGAACCGCCCGGGCGCCGAAAGACGGCACTGTGACGCAATCGCCGTACTGATCAGCCGTCAATATCCGATCATCCGCCCGCCTTGTAACTCGCCGTGGCCTTCTCGAAGACCTCGGTGACCTTGGTCTGTTCGTCCTCCGGACCGGTCACCAGGACGACGTGGTAACTGCCGCCCAGCGCGACGACGAAATTGCGGGCGAACACGTTGCGACCGGTCCCGTCGATCCACGTGTAGCGGCCCGTGGCCCGTAGTTGCTGCCCGACCCGGGTGGTCTTGACGTCCCCGACGGTCGACCAGGTGGAGGACCGGTACGGCGTCAGCTCCGGCTCCTTGTCCTTCTGATAGGCCGCCGGGTCCGGATTGCCCTCGACCTTGTCCCGGCCCGGGACCACGGTCAGGACGAACGACCCGTCGGTGTAGCGCACCTGGCCCGCCTCGTTGATCCCCCGGCGCTCCCAGCCCTCGGGGACGGTGATCTCGAAGTGCTCCGGGTCCTGCTGCGTGGTGTAGCCGGGCGGGGCCGGCGCGGGGGCGGCCTGCGACGCGGCGGGCCCGGTCGTCGCGGGGGGCGGGACGGACTCGGGCGTTCCGGTGGGCACCGGGGAGGGGCCCGGCCGCGGAGAGGTGTGCGCCGTGGTCTCCCCGGGGCCGTCCTGGTCCCGCGTCACCCCGGCCCGGGGCAGGAACAGCATCGCGTACGCGACGGCACCAGCGAGGAGAACTAGGACGCCGACGAGCAGGGTCCGGCCGAGTGCCACCGGCTTCCGGGCGGCCGTGGGATTGCGGTGCCGTCCGTGGACCTCACCGCGGCGGCGTACGACGGGCAGCCGCGCGGGATCGGGCTCCGGCATCGGGAGCATCCCGAGACCGGCGTCCGGCTCCGGAGCGGACCGCACGAGCGAGCGCAGCCAGCCGCGCAGCTCCTCGAAGTCGGGCCGCTCGGTGGGGTCCTGGCGCAGCAGGGACTCCACGACCGGGCGGAGCGCGCCGCACTCCTCGGCGAACGCGGGCGGCTCGGCGCAGACCATCTCGACGAGCTCGGCGACGCTGTCCTCCGGGTACGGGGCATGGCCCTGCACGGCGCGGTAGAGCAACGCGCCGAGCGCCCAGAGGTCGGTGGCGGGCCCGACGGGTGCCGCCAGCTGCCAGTGCCCGTGCACGGGGCCGGCCTGTTCGGGCGCCCACCGCTCGGTGATCGCGCCGACCACGGCCATGCGCGTGTGCCGCGCCCGCTCGGCGTCGAGGCCGCTCCACGGGGCCGTCTGCGCCGGGGGCCGCGGGACCGGCTCCGGTCCGGGCCCCGGGGACGGGCCGCCGGGTGCCGGGTGCTCCGTGGCCGGGCGGTCCGGGGCCTCGGCCTGGCGGTAGCCCTGGGGCAGGGCGAGTTGCGCGGGCAGGGCGGACGCGGCCGGCGGGGCGGCCCGGCTCCACGCGGACGGGGGCGGGGGCGGGGGCGGGGGCGGGGGCGGGGGCGGGACGGGCCGCGGCCGTACCTCGGGCGCCGGCTCGCTCCGGGGCATCGGCTCGCTGCCGGCCCCGGGCTCGGTCCCCGGCTCGGGCGCGGGCTCGGGGTGGGGGGCGGGCTGCGGCAGGGCCGGGCGGCGCGGGGTCGCGCCGTGCCAGGGGCCGGCGGCCCCTTCCCCGGCCCCTTCCCCGGACCGGTCCCCTTCCCCGGACTGCGGTCCTCCGCCGTACGGGTAGGAGTAGCCCTGTGGGAGGGCCGACCCGCCGGGCCGACGTTCGGCCGCGGCTCCGGCCGCGGGCTCGATCGCGGCCCCGGTACCGGCCTCGGCCTTGCGCTGCTCGGTGACCCGGGCGGCCGCGGCCCGCGCGCCCGCCCGGTACGCGGCGATGACCCCGGCGCGCGCGGCGGCCTGGACGTCGGCGCCGTCCCGCGGCCGCCCGGGGGTGATGTGGTCGGTGTACCGCGGTCCGGTGTCATAGCCCGGGGCCACGAGCGGCGCGTACCCGGGGGCGCCGTCCGCTGCGGGCCGGGGCGGGGGCGGCTCCTGGGCCGGGGCCGCGCGCGGTGGCGCCGCCTGCGTGGGGGCCGGTCCGGTATCGACCTGCGGGGCGGGGGCGGTCGGCGGGGCGGGGGCGGGACCCGCGCCCCACGTTTCCTCGGGGCCGGAGCCGGTGGCCCGGGGGACGGGGTCGTACCCGCACAGGGCCTCCTCCGCGGCGCCCGCCGCGAGACCCGTCAGGACGACCCGGCCGTCCTCGCACACCAGCACCGTCCGGACGGTGATGTTGCGGTGTGTCCAACCGTGAGCGTGCAGCACGCGCAGCGCGGTGAGCACGTCCGACGCCACCTCGGCAGCGCGGTAGGGGCTCAGGGGTTCGTCGGCGAGCAGCGCGGCCAGCGGCTTGGCCGGGACCAGTTCGCTCACTATCCACAACGACTCGCCCTCGGCGAACACGTCGAAGACCTGGTCCAGCCGGGGGTGGTCGGGAATCGCGGCCGCGGCCTGCGCCGCCTCGATGGCGCGCCGCACGGCCGGAAGGTCGGCGGGAGCGCGGCGGGCCGCAGGGACGGCCGGCGGCCCGTCCACCAGCTCGGCGTCCACGACCTCCGGCAACGGCACCTGCCGTACGAGGACTTCTTGTCCGCCGCGCGTGTCGAAGGCCCGGGTCTCGACGAGCTCGTACGCGTCGGACGGCGGCAGCGGCAGGCGGTAGCGGCCGGCCAGGATCCGGCCCGCGTACTCCTCCACATCGCCTCCCCCGAGTGCGGCAGGCTCCCAGGCCCCCGCTGACACGATACGTCGGCAGGGGCGCCTGCGTCCCGGGCTCAGCCGAGAGGCTGGAACGTCTGGAAGGCCACGTCACGCATCTGGGTGCACTCGGGACCGTCCCACTGGTCCGCGGGACAGCTGATCATGATCGCGTAGCCGTGCGTGGCATCGATCTTGAACCCGCGGTTGAGCACCCGGACCCTCATCCCGGCCTGCTCGCGCTCGAACTCCCAGTCGGCGACGGTCGGGTAGCCCCGGTACTCCGCCTTGTCTATGCGGATCTGCCGGTACCCCTTGCTGCTGCTGCCCACCGCCGGGGCCAGCCTGGACCAGGCGAGGGCCGCGTCGTCGGTCGGCTTGTTGTTGTAGTCGACCTGGATCCTCGGGAAGCCACCGTCGCGGCTGAATATCGCGCCGGAGTTCTCGCCGGCCGTGCCCGTCCGCCTGAACCCTTCGGGCATCGCCATCGAGAAGTGGAAGCCGGGCTCCGTCACCATCGCATATCCGGCGGGGAGGGCGCCGACCACGCCCCCGGTCGTGGTGCCCTGCCCCTGGCCTTGGCCCTGGTCCGCGGCCGGGGGCTGCTGGCCCTGGCCCTGTCCCTGGCCCTGACCGTCGGCGCCCGCGTCGGTGCCGGTGCCCTCGGTGCCGCCCGCGCCGGTCTCACCGGTGTTCCCCGAGGGCTGCGGGGAGCCCTGCCCGGCTTCGCCGGAGGTCTGCGGGGCGGACGCGGCCGGGGTCGCCCCGCCGTTCTTGCCCTGGTCCTTCTTGTCCTTGTCGTCGCCGCTGACCGCCCAGACGATCAGCGAGCCGACCACCGCCAGCACCGCGACCACGGCGACCACGGCCAGCGCGATGGTGCGGCGCGGCATGACGTCCGTGAGGGGTGCGACGACGGGGGCGGGCCGGCCCTTGGGCGCCTCGGCGGCCGAGACCGCGACCGCGGAGGCGGCCGGGGCGGCAGTCGCCGCCTTGCGGGCGGCCTTCAGTGCGGCCCGGGCACGCTCGCGCTGCTCCCGCTCGCGACGCTCCCGTTCCTTCTTCGCCGCCTTCTCGGCGGCCTTCTCCGCGGTGGCCTTCTCCGCGGCCTGCTTGGCGTCCGCCAGCGATATCTGCCGGGTCTTCTCGGCGACCTCGGGCACCACGGGGGCCGCTACCGGCTCGGGCGCGGCGAGGACGGCGGTGAGCATCTCCCGGGCGCGGCCCTCGTCGAGGCGGCGGGCCGGGTCCTTGGCGAGCAGCCCGTAGATGACCTCGGTGAGCGGGCCGGCGTTCTGCGGCGGGTCGACCGGCTCGGTCATCACCGCGGTGAGCGTGGCGAGCGCGGAGCCCTTGTCGTACGGGGGCACGCCTTCGACCGAGGCGTACAGCAGGCCGCCGAGCGACCACATGTCGGCAGGCGGGCCGGGCTTCTGGCCGCGGGCGCGCTCGGGCGAGATGTAGGAGGGGGCGCCGACGAGCATGCCGGTGGAGGTGACGGAGGGGTCTCCCTCGACCTGCGCGATGCCGAAGTCGGTGAGGACGACGCGGCCGCTGCCGGCGATGAGCACGTTGGACGGCTTGACGTCCCGGTGCAGGATGCCCTGGCCGTGGGCGGCGCGCAGGACGTCGAGCACCGCGAGGCCGACCTCGGCGGCGCGGTGCGGGGTGAGGGGACCGTTCTCCCGGATGAACTCGGCGAGCGAGGGCCCCTCGATGAGCTCCATGACGATCCACGGCCGGGCGTCCTCGTCGACGACGTCGTAGACGGTGACGGCGCCGCCGCTGCGGATCCGGGCGATGGCCTTGGCCTCGCGGAGGGTGCGGGTGATGAGACGGCGCTTCTCGTCCTCGTCGACCCCGCTGCTGAAGCGGAGCTCCTTGACGGCGACGGTGCGGCCCAGGGTCTCGTCCTGCGCCCGCCAGACGGTACCCATGCCGCCCTTGCCGAGGACGGCGCCCAGTCGGTAGCGGCCGGCCAGCAGCCGCCCTTCGTCCTGCCCGTCCGCAGCCGCCTTGGCGGCGGCGGCCTTGACGGCGGCGGCCATGGCGTCGGCCTTCTCGACGACGGGATTGCCCCCGGTCGCCCCGACCGCCTTGGCCACAGGCCTGGCGGCGACGGGCTCGGCCGCAGCCACGCCTCTGTCCGGCCCCGATCCGGCAGCCGCAGGCTTTGCGTCCTCGGGCTCCGCCACAGGCACGGCCTTGCCCGGCCCGGGCTTCGCAGCCGAAGGCTTCACCCCGTCAGGCTCCACCGCAGAAACGGACGCAGGCTTCGCGTCCTCGGGCTTCACAGCCTCGGGCTTCGCGTCCTCGGGCTTCGCGACAGCCGTCGCCCTGCCCGGCCGCGCCTTCGTCCCGCCGGGCTTCCCCGCAGGACCGGCTTCGGCGCCCTTGGACTCCGCCACAGGCACTGCCTTGCCCGGCCCCGGCTTCGCAGCCGAAGGCTTCACCCCGTCAGACTCCACCGCAGACGCAGACGCAGACGCAGGCTTCGGCCCGTCAGGCTCCGCCTCGGCAGCAGCCCTTGCCGCGGGCACGGAAACATCCTCGGGCTTCGCCGCGGGCGCGGAGGCGGGGGCGGACCCCGCCGAAGCGCCATCGTCAAGCTTCGCCGCAGACGCCCCGGCAGGTGACTCGGTGTGCTCCGGCTTCGACATGCGTCCCCTCTGCGATCGTGCCGCTGCTCCGCCCGCCCCAGCGGCTGAGCGACCCGGCGGCCGGGGCCCACGGTAACCCGCCCCGGCAGAGCCATCATTGTTCCTCACTCCGCAACGGACGGACCCCCCGGGTCTGCGGTTCCGCCTTCCGCATCCCGGAGTTACAACGGAACGATGTCGGGCGCTCCCAGCCGTGCAGCGTCCGCCGTCTGGTCGTCCGGCTGACGCTGCGATTCCCGCTCGGCCTGGACCCTCTTCTCGTAGTGCTCCACTTCCTTCGCGGTCTGCTGCTCGTCCCACCCCAGCACCGGTGCCATCAACTCCGCGCACTCCCGGGCCGACCGGGTCCCCCGGTCGAAGGTCTCGATCGAGATCCGCGTCCGCCGTGTCAGCACGTCGTCCAGGTGCCGCGCGCCCTCGTGCGAGGCGGCGTAGACGATCTCCGCCCGCAGGTAGTCGTCCGCGCCGGTCACCGCCCGCCCCAGTTCCGGATCGGAGGCGACGAGGTCCAGCAGTTCCTCCGTCAGCGTCCCGTACCGGTTCAACAGGTGTTCCACCCGCACCACGTGAAGGCCCGTCCGGGCGGCGATCCTGGCCCGTCCGTTCCACAGGGCCCGGTACCCCTCGGCCCCCACCAGCGGCACGTCCTCCGTCACGCACGGCGCCACCCGCTGGTCCAGTCCGTGCACGGCCTCGTCGACCGCGTCCTTCGCCATGACCCGGTACGTCGTGTACTTGCCGCCGGCGACCACCACCAGCCCCGGCACCGGATGCGCGACCGTGTGCTCGCGGGAGAGCTTGCTCGTCGCGTCGGACTCGCCGGCCAGCAGCGGCCGCAGGCCGGCGTAGACGCCCTGGACGTCGTCGCGCGTCAGCGGCACGGCCAGCACCGAGTTCACGTGTTCCAACACGTAGTCGATGTCCGCACTCGATGCCGCAGGGTGCGCCTTGTCCAGGTCCCAGTCGGTGTCCGTGGTCCCCACGATCCAGTGCCGCCCCCACGGGATGACGAACAGCACCGACTTCTCGGTCCGCAGGATCAACCCGGTGGTCGAGTGGATGCGGTCCTTGGGCACGACCAGGTGGATGCCCTTGGAGGCCCGCACGTGGAACTGCCCGCGCTCGCCGATCAGCGCCTGGGTGTCGTCCGTCCACACCCCGGTGGCATTCACCACCTGCTTCGCGCGGATCTCGTACTCGACGCCGCCCTCCACGTCCCGCACCCGCGCGCCGACCACCCGTTCGCCCTCGCGCAGGAACCCGACGACCCTCGCCCGGTTGGCGCAGTGCGCACCGTACGCCGCGGCCGTCCGCACGAGCGTGGTGACGTACCGGGCGTCGTCCATCTGGGCGTCGTAGTACTGGAGGGCTCCCACCAGGGCGTCCTTACGCAGCGCCGGCGCCACCCGCAGCGCCCGGGCGCGCGAGAGGTGGCGGTGCACCGGCAGACCCCGGCCGTGCCCGCTGGAAACCGACATCGCGTCGTACAGCGCCACGCCCGCGCCGGCGTAGAGCCGCTCCCAGCCCTTGTGCTGCAAGGGGTACAGGAAGGGCACGGGCTTGACCAGGTGCGGCGCGAGGCGCTCCAGCAGCAGGCCGCGCTCCTTGAGCGCCTCCCGTACGAGGGCGAAGTCGAGCATCTCCAGATAGCGCAGGCCGCCGTGGATCAGCTTGCTCGACCGGCTGGAGGTCCCGGAGGCCCAGTCCCGCGCCTCCACCAGGCCGGTGGACAGGCCCCTGGTCACGGCGTCGAGTGCGGTACCGGCGCCGACCACGCCCGCGCCCACGACGAGCACGTCCAGTTCCCGTTCGGCCATCCGGGTGAAGGCGGCGGCTCGCTGCGCCGGCCCCAGTGTCGCTGTCCTCACGGCTGCCTCCCGTTGGTGCGGGTGAGATCCCGCTCACATGCCCCGTTTGACGATTCTGACGTCCCGCACCCGCATCAGCCACCGCCTGTGGACAACACAACGGCGACGTTCACCCTGTAATGCGACATATCTGTCATATATAAGCCTAGTCTGACATTGCGCCAGCTCGCCTGACCTCGGGAGGACTTGCGCGGCACCCCCTCACGCCAGGGAAGGGACGGCATCCCCATGCCCGCAGACCTCGCCGTCATCGGACTCGGCCACCTCGGCCTTCCGCTCGCCCAGGCGGCCGTCGCCGCCGGAATCGAGACGGTCGGCTACGAGAGCGGCCCGGTCACCGACTCCACTCTCTCCGCTGCCGAGATCCGCCGCATGTCGGCGGCCGGCTTCCGGGTCACCACCAACCCCGCCGAGCTCGGCCGGGTCCGCACGGCCGTCATCTGCGCCCCCACCCGGCTCGGCGCCGACCGCGCGCTGGACCTCTCCGCCGTGGGCGACGCGGGCCGCGCCCTCGCCGCGCGGCTGCGCCCGCACACCACGGTGATCCTCGAATCCGCCGCGCACCCCGGCGTCACCGAGGACTACCTGCGGCCGATCCTGGAGGAGGGGTCCGGGCTCCGCGCCGGCCGGGACTTCCACCTGGCCTACTCCCCCAGCCGCCTCGACCCCGGCAACCGGACCCACGGCATCTCCAACACCCCCAAGGTGATCGGCGGCCTCACCCCCGCCTGCACGGAGTCGGCGCACGCCTTCTACGCCCGCCTCACCGAGAAGGTGGTCCGCGCCCGGGGCCTGCGCGAGGCCGAGACCGTGCAACTCCTCGAAACCAACTACCGCCACGTCAACATCGCCCTGATGAACGAGATGGCCGTGCTCTGCCACGACCTCGGCGTCGACCTGTGGGACGTCATCCGCTGCGCCGAGACCAAGCCGTACGGCTACCAGGCCTTCCGCCCCGGACCCGGCGTCGGCGGCCACGGCGTCCCGCTCGACCCGAACTACCTGCCCCACACCAGCCGCACCCCCGGGCACCCACTGCGGATGGTCGGCCTGGCGCAGGAGATCAACGACCGGATGCCGCAGTACGTCATCCAGCGCTCCGCCACCCTGCTGAACGAGCACGGCAAATCGGCTCGCGGGGCCCGCGTCCTGCTGCTCGGGGTCACGTACAAGCCCGATCTCGCCGACCAGGAGGGCTCCCCGGCCGGCGAGATCGCCAGCCGCCTCATCGACCTCGGCGCCCTGATCAGCTACCACGACCCCTACATCACGGGCTGGCGGGTCAGGGACCGGCCGGTCCCCCGCGCCGAGTCCCTGTACGAGGCCGCGGCCAACGCCGACCTGACGATCCTCCTCCAGCACCACCGGACCTACGACATGCAGGCCCTTGCCGTGAAGGCGCAGCTGCTCCTGGACACCCGCGGCGCCAGCCCGGTGGGCGCGGCCCACCGCCTCTGAACAGCGGAAAATACCCCCTGCCGATGTCCGACGGGCCTGCTAGCCTGCGGCGTCACTTATCTCGCACTTACGCCTTATGGTCACACGTGCGTTCGCTTTCCCTGGGGGGATCCTTCCGATGAGCCAGAACTTCACGCCGCCCGCGCCCGACTCCTACTCCCCGGTCGCCGCCCCTGCCCCGACCCGCAGCGGCAACCTCGGCCTGGCGGTCCTCGCCGCGACCGGCACCGCCGTGGCCGCGGGCGCCGCCTACGGCGGCATCATGAATGCGATCTCCTTCCAGATCGGCTACCTGGCCGCCGGCGTCGGCCTCGCGGTCGCCCTCGTCGCCGTCCGCATCGGCGGCCGCAACCCCCTCCTCCCGGCCCTGAGCGCCGTGCTCACTCTGGCCGGGGTGTACGTCGGCTACCTCCTGGACATGGCCCTCGCCATCTCCGAGCACCAGGGGATCCCGGTCTCCGAACTGCTCACCACCGAGCTGGTGAAACTGAACCAGTTCTACGTGGACAACATGGATCCGATCTCGATCCTCTTCTACGCGATCGGCGCCTACGCGGCCTTCCAGACCGCCCGCAAGGCCGCCGGCTGACGCACCGGCGGCCGACGGAGCACTGAGCAGGCCCGACGGACCAGGCGCGCTCCGCCCGCTCGACGCGGGCGTTCCGCCCTCCTGCGTGGTCCGCATGCCACCGCGTGATCCCGCCCGGATCCCACAGCCGGGGCAGACGCACGTCCCGCTGCGGGCGGCCCCGCCGACTCGCAGCGGCGCGGCGAAGGCTGATCCGGCTCGCATGCCGGAGGGCCCGACCCCCTGAGCGGGAATCGGGCCCTCCGGCAGATGCGGCCGGGGTCAGCGGCGGTGCTGGGAGTCCGCGACGGTGACCTCGACCCGCTGGAACTCCTTGAGCTCGCTGTAGCCGGTGGTGGCCATCGAGCGGCGCAGCGCGCCGAAGATGTTCATCGAGCCGTCCGGGCTGTGCGAGGGACCGGTGAGGATCTCCTCGGTGGTGCCGACGGTGCCGAGGTCGACCTTCTTGCCGCGCGGCACGTCCTCGTGGACGGCCTCCATGCCCCAGTGGTTGCCCTTGCCGGGCGCGTCGGTGGCGCGGGCCAGCGGGGAGCCCATCATGACGGCGTCGGCACCGCAGGCCACGGCCTTCGGGATGTCGCCCGACCAGCCCACACCGCCGTCGGCGATGACGTGCACGTAGCGGCCGCCGGACTCGTCCATGTAGTCGCGGCGGGCAGCGGCCACGTCCGCGACGGCGGTCGCCATCGGGACCTGGATGCCGAGCACGTTGCGCGTGGTGTGCGCGGCGCCGCCGCCGAAGCCGACCAGCACGCCCGCGGCGCCGGTGCGCATCAGGTGCAGGGCCGCCGTGTAGGTGGCACAGCCACCGACGATGACCGGGACGTCCAGCTCGTAGATGAACTGCTTGAGGTTCAGCGGCTCGGCCGCGCCGGAGACGTGCTCGGCGGAGACGGTGGTGCCGCGGATGACGAAGATGTCCACGCCCGCGTCGACGACGGCCTTGGAGAACTCGGCGGTGCGCTGCGGGGAGAGCGCGGCGGCGGTGACGACGCCCGAGTCGCGCACCTCCTTGATCCGCCGGCGGATCAGGTCGGCCTGGATCGGCGCGGAGTAGATCTCCTGGAGGCGGCGGGTGGCCGACTCCTCGTCCAGCTCCGCGATCTCGTCGAGGAGCGGCTGCGGGTCCTCGTAGCGGGTCCACAGGCCTTCGAGGTTCAGCACGCCGAGACCGCCGAGCTCGCCGATGCGGATGGCGGTCTGCGGGGAGACGACCGAGTCCATGGGGGCGGCCAGGAAGGGGAGCTCGAAGCGGTACGCGTCGATCTGCCAGGCGATCGAGACCTCCTTCGGGTCCCGGGTACGCCGGCTCGGGACGATGGCGATGTCGTCGAACGCGTACGCCCTGCGGCCGCGCTTGCCGCGCCCGATCTCGATCTCAGTCACGTGTGGTGGCCTTTCCTCTGGGTCTGCCCGTCCAGTATCCCCGAACCCCGGCGGGCCGCGTTCCGGTGACCGCTGTACGGACGCAACACGCAGGGGCGGACCCGTTGAACCGGGTCCGCCCCTGCGTCGCGCCTGCTCAGCCCTTGCGGCTGTAGTTCGGTGCCTCGACGGTCATCTGGATGTCGTGCGGGTGGCTCTCCTTGAGGCCCGCCGAGGTGATGCGCACGAAGCGGCCGTTGTCCTGGAGCTCCGGCACGGTGCGCCCGCCCACGTAGAACATCGACTGGCGCAGGCCGCCGACGAGCTGGTGGACGACCGCGGAGAGCGGGCCGCGGTAGGGCACCTGGCCCTCGATGCCCTCGGGGATGAGCTTGTCGTCGCCGCCCACGCCCTCCTGGAAGTAGCGGTCCTTGGAGAAGGAGCGCTGGTCGCCGCGGGACTGCATCGCGCCGAGCGAGCCCATGCCGCGGTAGGACTTGAACTGCTTGCCGTTGATGAAGAGCAGCTCGCCCGGGGACTCCTCGCAACCGGCGAGCAGGGAGCCGAGCATCACCGTGTCGGCGCCGGCGACCAGGGCCTTGGCGATGTCACCCGAGTACTGCAGACCGCCGTCGCCGATGACCGGGACGCCGGCCGCCTTGGCGGCGAGGGAGGCCTCGTAGATCGCGGTGACCTGCGGGACGCCGATGCCGGCGACGACGCGGGTGGTGCAGATGGAGCCGGGGCCGACGCCCACCTTGATGCCGTCGCAGCCGGCGTCGATCAGGGCCTGGGCTCCGTCGCGGGTCGCGACGTTGCCGCCGATGACGTCGACCGCGGAGTTCGACTTGATCTTGGCGACCATGTCGCCGACCAGTCGGGAGTGGCCGTGGGCGGTGTCGACGACGATGAAGTCGGCGCCCGCCTCGATCAGGGCCTGGGCGCGCTCGTACGCGTCGCCGGCGACGCCCACCGCGGCGCCGACCAGGAGGCGGCCTTCCTTGTCCTTGGCGGCGTTCGGGTACTTCTCGGCCTTGACGAAGTCCTTGACCGTGATGAGGCCCTTGAGGACGCCCGCGTCGTCGACCAGCGGAAGCTTCTCGATCTTGTGGCGGCGCAGCAGCTCCATGGCGTCCACGCCCGAGATGCCGACCTTGCCGGTGACCAGCGGCATCGGGGTCATGACCTCGCGCACCTGGCGGCTGCGGTCCGACTCGAAGGCCATGTCGCGGTTGGTGACGATGCCGAGGAGCTTGCCCGCGGGGTCGGTGACCGGGACGCCGGAGATGCGGAACTTCGCGCAGAGCTCGTCGGCCTCGCGCAGGGTCGCGTCCGGGTGCACGGTGATCGGGTCGCTGACCATGCCCGACTCGGAGCGCTTGACGAGGTCGACCTGGTTGGCCTGGTCCGCGATGGAGAGGTTGCGGTGCAGCACGCCGACGCCGCCCTGGCGGGCCATCGCGATGGCCATGCGGGCCTCGGTGACCTTGTCCATGGCCGCGGACAGCAGCGGGATGTTCACGCGCACGTTGCGGGAGATGAGGGAGGAGGTGTCGATGTCGTTCGGCGCCATGTCCGATGCGCCCGGCAGCAGCAGCACGTCGTCGTAGGTCAGTCCGAGCGTGGCGAATTTGTCGGGCACTCCAGTCGAACCGCTGTCAGTCATGACACCTTCCCAATGGTCTTGCTCAGCGCGGATGTCCATGCTAACGGGATCCCGACGCGTCTCATTCCACGACCAAGGTCAACCAGAAGTTTCGTATTTTCCTACGGGCGCACCTACTGCTCGGCGAGCGCGCGGAGCCGGCTGAGGGCCCGGTGCTGGGCCACGCGCACGGCTCCGGGGGACATCCCGAGCATCTGGCCGGTCTCCTCCGCGGTCAGCCCGACGGCCACCCGCAGTACGAGGAGTTCGCGCTGGTTCTCCGGAAGGTTCGCCAGCAGCTTCTTGGCCCAGGCGGCGTCGCTGCTGAGCAGCGCGCGCTCCTCCGGGCCCAGCGAGTCGTCCGGCCGCTCGGGCATCTCGTCCGACGGCACGGCCGTGCTGCCCGGGTGCCGCATGGCAGCCCGCTGCAGGTCGGCGACCTTGTGCGCGGCGATGGCGAAGACGAAGGCCTCGAAGGGGCGGCCGGTGTCCCGGTAGCGCGGCAGCGCCATCAGGACGGCGACGCAGACCTCCTGCGCCAGGTCCTCGACGAAGTGCCGGGCGTCACCCGGGAGCCGGGACAGCCTGGTGCGGCAGTAGCGGATGGCGAGGGGGTGCACGAAGGCGAGCAGGTCGTGGGTGGCCTGCTCGTCGCCCTCCACCGCTCGGCGCACGAGCGCACTGACGCCCCCGGTGCCGCCGCCGGCGGCGGCGCCGGTGGGGCCTGTGGCCGCAGGGGACCCCGGGGCCTCGTCGTCGCGCATCCGTCCATGGTGCCTTGGCGCCGGAGCATCCGCGGCACCGCGGCCCTTGTTGTGCGTCGAAGCGTTATGAGCGGGTGCGCCGGAACTCTTCATCTGCGCCCTCCCCTCCCGCTCGGCCGAATAGTCCCCGAGAGACTCCACACCCTCAAGGATGCGGCATCGCGCACGAAGCGAGACGTCCCCCGGATTGTGCCCCGCCAACCCCCGGGTGCGCACCGGGTACGGCGGGACAGGGCTACCGCGACGAGAAGAGGCGCCAGGGGCGCCGGGACGGCAAGAGCGGCGCGCCGCCCCGTCCACCGGTGGCGGACGGGACCGCTCTCGACGATCCGCGGTCTGCGGCGGACCGGGCCGGGCCCGGCCGCTGCGGGGTCAGCGGACGAGACCCCAGCGGAAACCGAGCGCCACGGCGTGCGCGCGGTCCGAGGCGCCGAGCTTCTTGAACAGCCGGCGGGCGTGCGTCTTGACCGTGTCCTCCGAGAGGAAGAGCTCGCGGCCGATCTCCGCGTTGGACCGGCCGTGGCTCATGCCCTCCAGCACCTGGATCTCGCGCGCGGTGAGGGTGGGCGCGGCGCCCATCTCGGCGGAGCGCAGCCGGCGCGGGGCCAGCCGCCAGGTCGGGTCGGCGAGGGCTTGGGTGACCGTGGCCCGCAGTTCGGCGCGCGAGGCGTCCTTGTGCAGGTAGCCGCGGGCGCCGGCGGCGACCGCGAGGGCCACGCCGTCCAGGTCCTCGGCGACCGTCAGCATGATGATGCGGGCGCCGGGGTCGGCCGAGAGGAGGCGGCGGACCGTCTCCACACCGCCGAGCCCGGGCATCCGCACATCCATCAGGATCAGGTCGGAGCGGTCGGCGCCCCAGCGGCGGAGGACTTCCTCGCCGTTGGCAGCCGTCGTCACACGCTCGACGCCGGGCACGGTGGCAACCGCGCGACGGAGCGCCTCTCGGGCAAGCGGGGAGTCGTCGCAGACGAGGACGGATGTCATGACCGCCCTCCGCAGCTGCTGATGCGCGTCACCTTGAGCCTCCAGGCTGGTACGTATCGTCACCTGTGCGGTCGATGCTCCCGGACACCTGTCCGAGAACTTGTGGGTTCAACCGCCTTCGCACTCTCAACGATGGTCACTCGAAAGAGTTACGGGTCGGACGGACACCTTCGGCACTCTACGTGAGGAAGCGAACACCGTGGTGGAGGCGCAAGCCGCCTGTCCTCCATCTGGAGCTATGCCCTATTTGGCGGCTTTCCTTCCGTTTGGCACGTGTCTGAGGCTAGATTCCCAATGAGTCATATTTACATCTACTCCGACAGTAGGTGTGGAGACCCTTGGAGACATGGACCGTATCCGCCTCAGTACCGGCACCAAGAGGACTACCAATGGCAGATTTCTCCCGCCTCCCCGGACCGAACGCCGACCTCTGGGACTGGCAGCTGCTAGCCGCCTGCCGCGGGGTCGACAGCTCCCTCTTCTTCCACCCGGAGGGCGAGCGGGGCGCGGCCAGGAGCGCGCGCGAGGCCTCGGCTAAAGAGGTCTGCATGCGATGCCCGGTTCGTTCGGAATGCGCCGCGCACGCACTCGCCGTCCGTGAGCCCTACGGGGTGTGGGGCGGCCTCACCGAGGACGAGCGCGAGGAACTGATGGGCCGCGCCCGGCACCGACTGATCCCCGCGTCGAGTGCGATCGGACCGATCGCGCCGCACTGAGAGCCGACGAAACAACGGAAGGAACGTTTCCTCCGCACCACCTGCACATCCGGGCGTGTCGCCGCCCGGTCCGGTTTCACGCGTTCGGCCGTACGCGCGCCCCGCGCGTACGGCCGGGGGCGGCCCGTGTGTACGGCCCACCCGCGGCCGGTGCGTACGGCCGACCCGCGGCCGGCGCGTACGGCCGACCCCTCCCCTGAGGGCGGTCAGCGCGAGGCCGCGCGCTCCAGCTCGGCCAGGGTCGCGGCCACGGCCGGCACCCGGGCCAGGTCGGGCAGGGTCAGCGCCACGACCTCCCGCTCGACGGCCGGCTCCACGACGAGCGTGCTGACGCCCTTGGCCCGTACGGACTCCACCGCGAGCTCCGGCAGCACCGCCACGCCCAGCCCCGCGCCGACCAGGCCGACCACCGCCGGGTAGTCGTCGGTGGCGAAGTCGATGCGCGGGGTGAAGCCGGCGCCCTCGCACACCTCCACCAGATGGCGGCGGCAGCGCGGGCAGCCCGCGATCCAGGGTTCGCCGGCCAGCTCCGCCATGTTCACGCGCTCCGCCCCGGCCAGCGCGTGCCCCTCGGGGACCAGCCCCACCAGCCGGTCGGTCAGCAGCGGCCGCACCACGAGGTCCTCCCACTCGGCCGCTGACCCGGCGGCCCCGCCGTAGCGGAAGGCCAGCGCCAGATCGCAGTCGCCCTCGCGCAGCATCTCCACGGACCGCGGCGGCTCGGCCTCGACCAGGGAGATACGGGTGCCGGGGTGTTCGGCGCGCATCGCCGCGAGCGCGGTCGGCACCAGGGTGGAGCTGCCGCTGGGGAAGGACACCAGACGCACCCGGCCCGCGCGCAGCCCCGCGATGGCCGCGACCTCCTCCTCGGCGGCGGTCAGCCCGGCGAGGATCCCCGCGGCGTGGCGGACCAGGGCCTCGCCCGCCTGGGTCAGCCGCATCTCCCGGCCGGTGCGGATGAGCAGCGGGGTGCCGGCCGACTGCTCCAGCGCCTTCATCTGCTGGGAGACGGCCGGCTGGGTGCAGCCGAGTTCGCGCGCGGCGGCGGAGAAGGACCCGGTCCCGGCGACGGCGCGCAGGACCCGGAGATGACGTGCCTCGATCACTCTTCGATCATAAGGCCCGCTTTTATCGTCGCGCGAATACTTCCGCGACGCTTTGGGGGAGCCCGGTTAGCCTGGGCGCATGGGCCCCATGCATCTGATCTCCGTGAACGTCGGCACCGCCGCACCCTCCGAGCACACCGACGCGGACAGCGGGGTGACCGGCATCGGCAAGCGCCCCGTCCCCGGGCCGGTCCGCGTCGTCGCCCCCGGCGACAGGGCCACCGGCCGGGGCAGCGGCCTGGAGGGCGACGCCATCTGCGACCGCCGCCACCACGGCGGCGACCACCAGGCCGTGTACGCGTACGCCCGCGAGGACCTGGACCGGTGGGAGCGGGAGCTGGGCCGCGAGCTGCCGGACGGGGTCTTCGGCGAGAACTTCACGACCTCCGGCATCGACCTGAACACCGCACGGCTCGGCGACCGCTGGCGGGTCGGCACGGACCTCGTCCTGGAGGTGGCCTCGGCCCGCATCCCGTGCCGCACCTTCCAGGGGGCACTGGGCGAGGCGGGCTGGGTCAAGCGGTTCACCCGGGAGGCCCGCCCGGGTGCGTACCTGCGGGTGATCGAGGAGGGTTCGGTCTCCCCCGGCGACGCCATCGAGGTCGTCCACCGCCCGGACCACGACGTGACGGTGCAGCTCTGGTTCCGCGCCTTCACCACCGAGCGCGCGCTGTTGCCGAGGACACTGGCCGCGGGCGACGCGATGGAGCCCGGGGCGCATGAGACGGTGCGCCGGTACGTGGAGAAGTACGGGGCCGGGACCGGGGCGCGGTAGCGCCGTCACCCCGGGCGGCTAGGTTGCGCGTATGACGACTGCGTTGATTACGGGATCCACGGCGGGCATCGGCGCCGCCTTCGCCCGGCGGCTGGCCGCCCAGGGGCACAACCTCGTGCTGGTGGCGCGAGACGGCAAGCACCTGGGCGAGCAGGCCACGGAGCTACACGACCTGCATGGCATCGAGGCCGAGGTGCTGGTCGCCGACCTGTCCTCCGACGAGGGCATCACGGCGGTCGAGAAGCGCCTGGACGACCGCACGCACCCGGTGGACCTGCTGGTCAACAACGCGGGATTCGGCAACAAGGGCCGCTACCTCGAGGTCTCCATGGCCGACGAGCTGACCATGCTGAAGGTGCACGTCGAGGCGGTGCTGCGGCTGACCTCGGCGGCGGCCGAGTCGATGCGCTCGCGCGGTCGCGGCGGTGTGATCAACGTGGCCTCGGTGGCCGCGTTCGTACCCCGCGGTACGTACGGCGCCAGCAAGGCCTGGGTCGTGCAGTTCACCCAGGGCGCGGCGCGGGACATGGCGGGGTCCGGGGTCCGGCTGATGGCGCTGTGCCCCGGCTTCGTACGGACGGAGTTCCACCAGCGCGCCGGCATGGGCACGGACAGCATCCCCGGCTGGATGTGGCTGGACGCCGACAAGCTGGTGGCGGCGGCGCTGGCCGATCTGGCGCGGGGGAAGACGGTGTCGATCCCGGACCCGCGGTACAAGGCGCTGATGGGTGTGGTGAAGCTGACGCCGCGCGGGCTGCTGGGCGGGGTGTCCTCGCGCACGGGCCGCAAGTACGGGCCCCAGTAGCGTTCGTGACCTGCGGGTAAGCCCTCACCCGAGCCGCCAAACTAGCTAAATCTCCCTAAAATGGACATGTTCCATCTCCACCGGGAGGCGACGCGATGACATTCGTACAGGTGATCGATTACGAGACCACGCGGTTCGATGAGATGAACGCGCTCATCGACCGCTGGGCGGAGCAGAGCAGCGGCAGGCGCACCGCCACGCACACGATGATCGGCCAGGACCGAGAGGCCCGGAACCACTACGTGGACATGGTGGAGTTCGCCTCGTACGAGGAGGCGATGAAGAACTCCCAACTCCCCGAGACGGACCGGATGTTCCAGGAGATGGTGGCCCTCTGCGAGGGGATGCCCACGTTCGTGAACCTCGATGTGGTCCGGGACGAGCATCTCAACAAGCAGCTCGTGAACCGGGCGTTCAAGGAAGCCGTCGCGGGCGGCGACATGGGCGTCCTCGACGAGTGCTTCGCGGTGAACTACATCGACCACGACGCCAGCAAGGAGGAGTCGACCGTCATCGGACGCCAGAACATGCACGCCGACGTGGAGATGTGGCGCGCCGCCTTCGACATGACCTTCGAGCCGACGGCCCAGGTGGCCGAGGGCGACATGGTCACGACGGTGTGGAACTGGCGCGGCACCCACAAGGGAGAGTTCATGGGGGTCGCACCGACCGGCAAGACGTACGAGATGTCCGGGACCACGACCTTCCGGTGTCAGGACGGAGAGATCATCGAGGGCTGGTGGCACTACAACCCCGGAGCCCTGCAGCGGCAGATGGGCGGAACCGGATCGCCCTACGGAACCTGAATCCCGAACACGGGGAAGGCCCCGCTCCGCGACTGCGGAACGGGGCCTTCGGCGTGGAACGCGATCAGTGGCTGTGGCCGTGACCGTGGCCGTGACCGGCGTCGCCCTCGTCCTCCGCCGGCTTCTCGACGACCAGGGTCTCGGTCGTGAGCAGCAGGGAGGCGATGGAGGCGGCGTTCTCCAGCGCGGAACGGGTGACCTTCACCGGGTCGATGACGCCGGCCTTGACCAGGTCACCGTACTCGCCGGTGGCGGCGTTGAAGCCCTGGCCCTTGTCGAGCTCGGAGACCTTCGAGGTGATGACGTAGCCCTCAAGGCCCGCGTTCTCGGCGATCCAGCGCAGCGGCTCCACGGCGGCGCGGCGCACGACCGCGACACCGGTGGCCTCGTCGCCCGACAGGCCGAGGTTGCCGTCGAGGACCTTGACCGCGTGGACGAGCGCGGAGCCACCGCCGGAGACGATGCCCTCCTCGACCGCGGCGCGGGTCGCGGAGATGGCGTCCTCCAGGCGGTGCTTCTTCTCCTTGAGCTCCACCTCGGTGGCGGCGCCGACCTTGATGACGCAGACGCCGCCGGCGAGCTTCGCCAGGCGCTCCTGCAGCTTCTCGCGGTCCCAGTCCGAGTCCGTGGCCTCGATCTCGGCCTTGATCTGGTTCACGCGGCCGAGGACCTCGTCGGAGCTGCCCGCGCCGTCGACGATGGTGGTGTCGTCCTTGGAGATGGTGACGCGGCGGGCGGAACCCAGTACGTCCAGACCGGCCTGGTCGAGCTTGAGGCCGACCTCCTCGGCGATGACGGTGGCACCGGTGAGGGTGGCCATGTCCTGCAGCATCGCCTTGCGGCGGTCACCGAAGCCCGGGGCCTTGACGGCCACCGCGTTGAAGGTGCCGCGGATCTTGTTGACGACGAGGGTGGAGAGCGCCTCGCCCTCGACGTCCTCGGCGATGATCATCAGCGGCTTGGAGCCGCCCGCCTGGATGACCTTCTCCAGCAGCGGCAGGAGGTCCTGGATGGAGGAGATCTTGCCCTGGTTGATCAGGATGTACGGGTCGTCGAGGACGGCCTCCATACGCTCCTGGTCGGAGACCATGTACGGGGAGAGGTAGCCCTTGTCGAAGGCCATGCCCTCGGTGAACTCCAGCTCCAGGCCGAAGGTGTTGGACTCCTCGACGGTGATGACACCGTCCTTGCCGACCTTGTCCATCGCCTCGGCGATGAGCTCGCCGACCTGGGCGTCCTGCGCGGAGAGCGCGGCCACGGCGGCGATGTCGGACTTGTCCTCGATCGGGCGGGCGGTCGCGAGGAGGTCCTCGGAGACGGCCTTGACCGCGGCGTCGATGCCCTTCTTCAGGGCGGCCGGGGAAGCACCCGCGGCGACGTTGCGCAGACCCTCGCGGACCAGCGCCTGGGCCAGCACGGTGGCGGTGGTGGTGCCGTCACCCGCGATGTCGTTGGTCTTGGTCGCCACCTCCTTCACGAGCTGGGCGCCCAGGTTCTCGTACGGGTCGTCCAGCTCGACCTCGCGGGCGATGGTGACACCGTCGTTGGTGATGGTGGGGGCGCCGAACTTCTTGTCGATGACGACGTTGCGGCCCTTGGGGCCGATCGTCACCTTGACCGTGTCGGCAAGCTTGTTGACGCCGCGCTCGAGGGCGCGACGGGCGTCCTCGTCGAACTTCAGGATCTTCGCCATGGGAGCGGTTCAGCCCTCTCGAAAACTCGGGTTTAACGAGCTACGCCCCTCGCCGCCCGGCAATCAGCGGGGTGACCAGGGGCGTAGCTCAAAGCAGTGCTGTGAAGCGAATTACTTCTCGACGATCGCGAGCACGTCGCGAGCCGAGAGGACGAGGTACTCCTCGCCGCTGTACTTCACTTCGGTGCCGCCGTACTTGCTGTACAGCACGATGTCGCCGACGGTGACGTCCAGCGGGAGACGCTGGCCGTCCTCGAAGCGGCCCGGGCCGACCGCGAGGACGACGCCCTCCTGGGGCTTCTCCTTCGCGGTGTCCGGGATGACCAGGCCGGAGGCCGTGGTCTGCTCGGCGTCGAGCGGCTGGACCACGATGCGGTCCTCAAGCGGCTTGATGGCAACCTTGGAGCTGGCGGTCGTCACTGTCCGACCTCCCCCTTCGGAGATCCGGGGTTAACTGTCTGAGGTGGCGACCAGGTCGATCCGTCGTCGCGGGTGCCGGACCTGCCTGTCGCTGTGTTGGCACTCGCCGGGGGCGAGTGCCAGGTGCGAGACTATTCCGGCGATTAGCACTCGGTCAAGCGGAGTGCCAATTCCCGACCTCCCGGCGTTGCGCGGAGGCCGGTTCGATCCCCGAAACCCTCTTCGCGCATACGTTCGAGATCACTCTTCTCCCGGACATGACCAGGACAAACTCCGGTGTGCGGTGGGTGCACGCCGTCCCGATCGCCATCGGGCTCGCCGTCGGGATCCGGATGTTCCACGCGGCCGTACCGCGGCTCATCATCCAGCTGACGGGAGTGGACGGCAGGTTCAGCGCCGAGCGGTGCGTGTGGAGCGACCCGAATTCCAGGGGGGACCGCACGCTGACGTGCGCGGGCTCCTTCACCGCAGCCGACGGATCGTTCACTCTTCGCGGGATCGGGATCGACGGCGTCTTCGACGAGCGGCCGCAGGCTTCGGTCGCCGGCATGAATCCCCCTCCCCTGCGGGGTCGCTGCGCGGCTCGGCGGCGTCGGAAGACGGCGCCCCGCACACGCCGAGCCGAGGAGACGCCCCGGCGGCGACCCCGCTCCCCGACCGGGCCCACACCGCCCCGCCGAGCACCCCGCAGGGGACCGGGTACGGCACAAGACGGGCGATATGTGACGCTTGAGCGGTGCGCATCCTCGTGGTCGAAGACGAAGAAGGCCTCGCCGAGTCCCTGCGGCGCGGCCTGTCCGCCGACGGGCACCTGGTCGACGTCGCACACGACGGCCACCGCGGCATGGACCTCGCCCTCGCCGGCGGCCCCTACGACGTCGTCCTGCTCGACCTGATGCTCCCGGGTCCCGGCGGGCACGCGATCTGCACCCGCATGCGCTCCCACGGCGACACCACCCCGGTCCTGATGCTCACCGCCAGGGACGGCGAGTACGACGAGGCCGAGGGCCTGGACGCAGGCGCCGACGACTACCTCACCAAGCCGTTCTCCTTCGTGGTCCTGGCCGCCCGGATCCGGGCGCTGGCCCGCCGCGCCGGAGCCTGCGACCGCGGCACCCTCCAGGCGGGCGACCTCGTCCTGGACCCGCGCGGCCGCCGCTGCCGCCGCGGCGACCGGGACATCGAGCTCACCGCCCGCGAACTCGGCGTGCTCGCCTGCCTGATGGAGCAGCCCGGCCGCGCCGTCGCCAAGCAGGACATCCTGGACGAGGTCTGGGACACCCCGCACGACATCGACCCGAACATCGTCGAGGTCTACGTCTCCTCGCTGCGCAAGAAGATCGACGCCCCCTTCGGACGCCGCTCGATCCTCACCGTCCACGGCACCGGCTACCGCATGGCGCCCGATGGTGGCTGAGCGGCGTCGCGGATCCGGCGAGACCCGGGCCGCCCGCCGCGGGCGGCCCGGCATCCGGGGGCGCACCGCCGCGGCCGCCGCCCTCGCCATGGCCGCCGTACTGGCCGCCGGCGGGCTCTGGATGCACGCCCTGCTGCGGGCCAACCTCCTCGACAACACCACCGGCCGGACCGAGCTCGCCGCCCTCAAAGCCGCCGCCCAGCTCGACGCCCGCACCCCGCCGCCCGGCGGGCGGCTGCCCGCGCCCGAGAACGGCGTGGACCTGGTCCTCGTACGGGACCCCGCCGGCCGGACCGTGGCCGCGACCGGCGGCGACCCGCGGCACACCCCCGACCTGGACGGCGCACCGCGCCCCGGCCCCGGGGAGGACTCCCGCTCGGCCGTACTCCCTCCCGAGCGGCCCGGCGGGCACCGGCGCGCGGTGGTCGCCGTCCCGGCGCCCGGCGGGAACACGGTGTACGCGATGACCGTCCTCGGCGACGTGGACGACGCGACCCGGGCCGTCGCCGTCGGCCTGCTCGCGGGCGCGCCCCCGCTGATCGCCTTCGCCGCGGCCCTGGCCTGGTGGGTGACCGGGCGCGCGCTGCGCCCGGTGGACGCCATCCGGACCGAACTGGCCTCGGTCACCGCCAGCGAGCTGGACCGGCGGGTCCCGGACCCGGGCGGGGCGGACGAGATCGCGCGGCTGGCGCGGACCGTCAACGCCACCCTCGACCGGCTGGAGCGCGCCGACGCCCGGCAGCGGCAGTTCACCGCGGACGCCTCGCACGAACTGCGCAATCCGCTGGCGGCCGTACGGACCCGGCTTGAGGTGGCACTGGCGGCGGACCGCCCCGGCCGCGCGTCGGTCGCGGCGGCACTGGCCGAGACCGAGCGGCTCCAGCGGATCGCGGCGGACCTGTTGCTGCTGGCCCGCCTCGACGGCGGGCCGCCGCCCCGGACCGAGCCGGTGGACCTCGCACTGCTGGCCGCGGAGGACCTGGCCCGCCGGGGTGGCGCCCGGGTCCCGCTACGGCTGCAGGCGCCGGCTCCCGTCCCGGCGGCCGGGGACCCGGCGCAGCTGGAGCGGGCGCTGGCCAACCTGGTGGACAACGCCCTGCGGCACGCCCGCTCGGAGGTCACCGTCCGGGCCGCCGTGGAGGGCGGCTGGTCGGTGCTGGAGGTGACGGACGACGGGCCGGGGATTCCGGACGCGGACCGGGACCGCATCTTCGAGCGGTTCGTACGGCTGGACGCGGACCGCAGCCGGGCCGCCGGCGGCACCGGACTCGGCCTGGCCATCACCCGGGAGATCGCGCGGAAGCACGGGGGCGACGCACGCGCGCTGCCCGCACCGGCCGGGGGCGCGCGGCTGGTGCTGCGGATCCCGTAGCGGGGTCGGGGCGGGGCGACGGCCCTGAACGCCCCTTCAGGAACCTCAGGATTCCTTCAGCCGGTCTGCCCCAGCATCGACGGGCATGAGCGCGCACCGGAGGAAGACGACGACCCGACGCCGCCGACCGTCCCGACGACGGCGGCTCGGCCGTACGCTGCTGGTCGCGGCCTGCGCGCTGGCGGTGACGGCCGGCGGGGGCGCCTGGTACCTCTACCGGGACCTGGCCGCCGAAATCGGCAGCTCCAAGGCCCTCGAAGGAGCCGAGAAGTCGAAGTTCGGCGACACCAACATCCTGCTCATCGGCCTGGACAGTCGCCGGGACCAGAATGGCGAGAAACTGCCGGAAGAGGTCCTCGACCAGCTGCACGCCGGCAGTTCGGACATCGGCGGCTACAACGCGAACACCCTGATCCTGCTCCACGTACCGGGGGACGGCAGCCGGGCGAAGGCCTTCTCGGTGCCGCGCGACGACTTCGTCGCGATACCCGGCCACGGCAAGGACAAGATCAAGAAGGCGTACGGGCTGGCGAAGGCCCGCAAGGAAGGGCAGCTCGCCGCACAGGGCGTGAAGGACTCCCGACAGCTGGAGCGGGAGGGCCGGGAGGCGGGACGGGCGGCCCAGATCGCGACGGTGCGCGATTTCCTGGGGGTCCCGGTCGACCACTTCGCCGAGCTGAACCTGGCCGGTTTCTACCACCTCGCGGACGCGCTGGGCGGCGTACCGGTGTGCCTGAACAGGGCCGTGAAGGACCCGTACTCGGGGGCCGACTTCCCGGCGGGCCCGCAGACGCTCGACGGCCGCCAGTCGCTCGCCTTCGTGCGCCAGCGGCACGGTCTGGCCGGCGGGGACCTGGACCGGACCAAACGGCAGCAGGCCTTCCTCGCGGGCGCGACGAAGAAGCTGAACTCGGCCGGCACCTTCACCGACCCCGTGAAGCTGATGAGGCTGATCGACGTCGCGAAACAGGACGTGGTGACCGACCAGGGGTGGGACCTGCTGTCGTTCATGAAGCAGGCGAAGAGCCTGTCCGGCGGCCGGGTGCAGTTCACGACACTCCCCGTCGAGCGCTTCGGAAGGAACCTTGGGGAGGACATCAACGTCGTAGACGATATGAAGATAAAGCGCCTCATTGCAGAGCAGATCGGACCGAAGGCTTCCGCAAGCACCGGCGCGCCGGACGCCGAGGCCGGTTCGACCGGCTCCACACCGGGGGCGCGCGAGACGGCACCTCCGCCCTCGCCCCCGCCCTCGCCCTCGCCCTCCACCCCCGAGGACGGCGGCGGCATCCCGTGCGTGGACTGAGGCCCCTGACGGCGGCGGGCGCCCGCCGCCGCACCGAGGCGCTGCTCCTCGTCCTCGTCATCGCCATCACCGTCTTCGGGCACGCCGCCGCGGGCCTCGCGATGAACGGCGAGCTCCCGCCCGGCCTCGCCGAATTCACCCTCTCCATGACGCTGCTGTCCCTGGTGGGGCACCTGGGCGTGCGCCGCTTCGCGGCCTACGCGGATCCGCTGGTCTTCCCGCTCGCCATGCTGCTGACCGGGCTGGGTCTGGTACTGATCCACCGCCTGGACCAGGGCTACATCGAACGGTGGGGCTCGGACGCCAACGCCCCGGGCCAGCTGCTGTGGACGGTGGTCGGCATCGCCGCCTGCATCGCGGTCCTGGCCCTGCTGCGCGACCACCGGCTGCTCCAGCGGTTCATCTACCTCACGATGGCGGTCGCGCTGGTGCTGCTGATCGCGCCTGCGTTCTTCGGCGCGGACACGTACGGCGCCAAGCGGTGGATCATCCTCTTCGGCTTCTCCGTCCAGCCCGGCGAGTTCGTGAAGATCATGATCGCGGTCTTCTTCGCCGGCTACCTGGTCGTCCACCGGGACTCCCTCGCCCTGACGGGCCGCAGGTTCCTCGGCATGCGACTGCCCCCGATGCGCCAGCTCGGACCCATCATCACGGTGTGGATCCTCTCGATGCTCGTGCTGGTCTTCGAGCGGGACCTGGGCACGTCACTGATCTTCTTCGGCGTCTTCGTGGTGATGCTGTACGTCGCCACCGAGCGCACCAGCTGGATCGTCTGCGGCCTGCTCATGGCCTCGGCCGGGGCCTTCGTGGTCGGCTCGACGGAACCCCACGTCAAGGCACGCGTGGCGGCCTGGCTGAACCCGCTCTCCGTCTACTCGGAGAACCCTCCCCCGGGCGTCGTCTCGGACCAGTCGGCGCAGGCGCTGTTCAGCTTCGGCACGGGCGGCATCTCCGGCACGGGCCTCGGACAGGGACACCCCGAGCTGATCAAGTTCGCCGGCCGCAGCGACTTCATCCTCACGACGGTCGGCGAGGAACTCGGCCTGGCCGGGGTCATGGCCGTACTGGTCCTCTACGCCCTCCTCGTCCAGCGCGGCCTGCGCATGGCACTCGGCGCCCGCGACCCCTTCGGCAAACTGCTGGCGGTCGGCCTCGCCTCGGCGCTGGCCCTCCAGGTCTTCGTGGTCGCCGGAGGCGTGACGGGCCTGATCCCCCTGACAGGCAAGGCGCTGCCCTTCCTGGCCAAGGGCGGCTCGTCCCTCCTGGCCAACTGGATCATGATCGCCCTCCTCCTCCGCATCAGCGACAGCGCGGAACGCCAACGCGAGGCGGACTCCCACGGCCCGGCGGAAACGACGATCACCCCGGTGGTGCGGGTGTAGGGGGGTGCGCTCGGCGGGTGCCGATGGGGCGGGAACGGGAGGTGCGGGGTGGCTTCGGGGCGGGATGTCCGCGGGCCGGGAGCCGGTGACGTTCTGGGGTTTTCCCGTCTGTCCGAAAGTCTTCCGGGTCGTACCGGTCCCTCAAGGGCGCTCCCTCCGGTCCGTGCCCTGCGCGGGCAGAACCCGGAGCCCCCCAGATCGCTTCGCGCTTCTCCATCACGCGACTGCGAGCCGTGCGGAGCTGGTCATAGGCCGCAGGCACGCTGCTGCGCTTCCCATGGACGACGTACGAGGTACGCACCGCTGTAACTAGGCTGACCGCATGACGATTCGCGCTGTGGTCTTCGACGTTGGCGAGTGCCTCGTGGACGAAACCAGGGAGTACGGCACATGGGCCGACTGGCTGGGAGTCCCCCGCCACACCTTCGCAGCGATGTTCGGCGCCGTCATTGCCCAAGGGCGCGACTATCGCGAAGTGTTCCAGCCCTTCAAGCCCGGCTTCGATCTGACGGCCGAGCGCGCGGCCCGTGCCGCAGCGGGTCAGCCCGAGCACTTCGACGAGTGCGACCTCTATCCTGACGTCCGGCCGGCCCTCACGGCACTGCGCGAGGCAGGTCTCTGGCTGGGCATCGCAGGGAACCAGACGGTAAGGGCCGGGGGAATCCTGCGCTCGCTGTTCGCCGATGACGTCGACCTCATCGGGACATCGGACGACTGGGGCGCCAGTAAGCCGAATCCGGAGTTCTTTGTCCGCGTCGCAAAGGTCGTCCCGTTCTCCCCGGAAGAGATTCTCTACGTGGGTGACCGCGTCGACAACGATCTCCGTCCGGGTTCCGCGGCAGGCATGCACACTGCACTCATCCGCCGCGGTCCGTGGGCAACGATCCAGTGGGACAGCCCTGAGGCGTTGGAACTGCCGACGTTCAGGGTCGAATCTCTTGAAGAGTTGCCGACCCGGATCGCCGACTTCAATTCGTCAAAGCGCTGACCACCGAACCCCATCCGTAAAGACGATCGTCGAGTTCGCGGACGCAGTGCTCGTGCTGCCACGGTGCGAGCGCGCGCCTGACGTCACGGACGCGTTCCAGCCCGGTCGCGTACCAGTGCGCTTCGAGCAGATCGAGAGCGCGCAATGCGTACTCTGCGGCTGCCCGCGGCTTACCCGCGGCAGCTTCGACCGCCCCCAAGTCACCGAGGATCACCGTGCGCTGCTTGTCGGATTCGGCAGGCAGCTCGGCCAGAGCACGGAGGAGGGTTTCCCGGGCTTGGGGCAGACGCCCCGCCTTGAGCTCGGTATTGCCCTTGAACGCGGCCAGTCTCACGGCCGAGAACCAGTCCATCCACTCCGGGCTCGCGTGCGAGCCTCCGCCGGCGAGCACGTCCTCGCCGTGGGCGATCAGGTTGAGCGCGGTCCGTGTGTTGCCACAGCGGGTCTCGCACTCGGCCTCGACCGCGTCCAGCCAGGCCAGGAATTCTACGGACGCCGGTGCCCGGCGGGCGTAGGTACGGGCTGCGATCATCCGCTCCGATGCCGCGAGCTGGTCCCCTGACCATCCCGGCACGAATGCCATGTGTGCCAGGATCGCGCTGCCGAGGAGCGGATCGTCGGCCTGCCCCGCTGCCTGCAGCGCCTGCACCCAGGTGTCTCGCGCGCGCTCGGGTACGCGTTGGTCGAAGAACTCGATCCGCCCTGCGAGGAGATGGCTCTCCGCCAGGGCGGCGGCCAAGGTCTGGTGTGTCTGTCCGGCTGTGGCGGGGAGCAAGGCCTCCCCGAGTCCTGCATGTGCGACGACGGCCGGATGGAGCGTGGCGGGCGCAACGCTCCAGTAGAGCTGCCGGTGGGCACGAGTGACCGCGAGGTAGTCCGATGCGACAGACGCGGGCTGCATGGCACTCTGGGTCCGGACCGCGCCGCGGGCGGGCGGCGCCAGGCGCGTGGGCGAAAGCCCGGGCTCGGCGGTCCCGGCACGCCCTTCGAAGCCAAGCTGGTCCATGCCCTGCCCCAGGAGCTCTTGGAGCGCGCGGCGGGCTTCAGGGTAGGGCCAGGGAGGTGTTTCGGACTCCCATCGTTGCACCTGCTTGATACCGACGTTCACGCCTCTGCGGGCAAGGGCGTCGATGAGGTCTTGCTGGGACCGGTATCCGGCGGCCAAGCGAGCCGCGCGTAGACGCGCGTTGCCCGTAGGACGTGGCATCTCATCCTCCTTGTGAAAGCGTGATGGCGCCACTGTCCCAGGACGTCGCATCCGCTGCCCGTGGTTCACCGCATCGAGCGCACAGAAGTCTCTTTATGCGACACCAGAAGTCCCGGAGAAGTCCTCGGCAAGCGACCTCTACGCGTCCAGTCTTGACTCACCACCGCCGCCAACAGGAGGGAGCACCCCGTGACGAGTCCCACCCCTCGCGGTGTTTGGAGCCTCGACGTCCCGGACAGTCCGAGCCTCGACTTCGCCGCGATGTGCCGGCCCAGTCCCGAGCTTCTGGCTCGTGCACAGGCCGGCTTCGCGCGCTTCAAGGCCACCGGAGAGGTTGAAAGCGATGAGTGAGCGGTACGAGTACGTTCCGCACCTACTCCTGGGGCGCCGTGTCCGCGACATCGCTTCCGGCGCCGAAGGCGAGTTGATGGCCGTGATCAACGAGAACGTCTCGAACTCCGGCCTCGAATGCTGGATGGACCTGGCCTACATTCGTGGTGCATCCGGGCGGGAGTTCACCACCTCGGCCGCCAACGTCGAGCCCGCGGACTGAGCCCCGGTCACGGGCCGACGTACTCGAAGACACCGCCGTGGGGGTGCCGCAGGACGGCCCGGTGGCCGTTGGGAGTGGGCTGAACGGGCACCACGACTTCGGCTCCTCCCGCCTGGGCCTCCTCGACCGCGACGTCAAGGTCCGCGACGACGAGCGTCGCCGCCACTCCCGCGACCCGCTGCACCGCCTCGTCAGGCCCGGCGAACAGCAGGAAGGGCCCGACGGCTGCCAGCTTGACGCCTGCGAAGGCGAACCGCGAGGCGGTCGCCCCGGTCAGCCTCTCGTAGAAGGGCACCGCAGCGTCCAGATCCTCAACCCGCTGCCGTATCACCACTGAGTCGATAGCCATGGCCGACATTGTCACCCAACGACCTTGTACAGAGCCTAAGTTGCTGCGACCACCCAACACCGGATCCCACCGGGCGCGGCGAGGGTGGAAGGTCTGGCAGGGGTGTGGGAAACGGGATGCACTCGGGCGGGGGCGGTGGGGCCGCGGAGGGGAAGGCGCTGGGGGCGCGGGTGCTCGTATCCGGCCCTACAGGTAGTCCTCCAGGCGCCCTATCCGGTAGCCCTGTTCCTGGATGCGCTGGAGCATGCGGGTCGTCATCTGGACCTCCGTCGTGCCCTTGAGCTCGGCGGGGCCCCGGAAGTGGGCCAGGATGATGTCACCGGGCTGGAGGGCGGAGCCCTGGGCGTACTGGAAGTTGTTGATCTGCATCGACACCCGCCACAGGAGGACGGACGAGACACCGCACTCCGAGGCGGCCCGGAGGGTGTCGTCGTTGTAGTTGCCGAAGGGCGGGCGGAAGAGCGGCGGGCGTTGGCCGAAGCGCTTCTCCAACCGGTCCTGCTGGCCGCATATCTCCTTCTTCTGCGCCTCGAAGGAGAGGGTCCTCAGGTTCGGGTGCGTCAGCGTGTGGTTGTTCACGGTGCTCGCCGAGCCGTTGTCGCGGAGCTTCTCGAAGTACCCGTAGTCCGACGAGGCCACGCTGTCGGTGAGGAACATACTGATCGGCAGCTTGAGGTCGGCGGCCATCCGGAGGAACTCGGGGTCCTTCTCCGCCCCGTCGTCGAAGGTCAGGAAGACCGTCTTCTCCCCGGCCGGCAGGGGTATTCGGTCTATCACCGGGACCTCGCCCGGAGCCGCCTTCGGGATCTGCGGCTTCTCGGTGGGCTTCGGCGCGTACGGGACGGGGGCCGTCAGGCCCCACTTCCGGTACGCCTCGTCGGACGCGCCGCCCGGCGCGGGCGCCGTCGGCGTCCCGGGCACCTGCGCCGATGCGGAGGGCGTCCCCGACGGTTCCTGCGCCGCCCCGCGGCCCAGCCGCTCGACGGGATCCACGCTCTTCCCGCACCCCGTCAGGGAGAGCGCGAGCGCGCCGGCCGCCAGCGTTCCGGCTACCAACCGGCGCGCGTACCTCACAAGTAGTCCTCCAGGCGAGCCACGGCATATCCCTTGTCCGTGACGGTCTTCATGACATGACGGATCATGTCAGGCATGGTGCCCTTCCAGTCCTCCTTGCCCCGGAAGTGCGTGAGGATGATGTCACCGGGGTGCAGGTCGCGGTCCCACTCGCGGTAGTCCATGCGGTTGGTGAACGCCTCGGCGTTCCACAGCGGGACGGCCTTGATGCCGCAGGACTTCGCCGCCTTGAGGGTGTCGTCGTTGTAGTTGCCGTACGGCGGCCGGAAGAGGGTCGGGCGCTTGCCGAAGGTCTTCTGGATGGTGTCCTGCTGGCCGCAGATCTCCCGGCGCTGCTGCTCGTAGGACAGCCCCGGCATGTAGCGGTGGTTGAGCGTGTGGTTGTTCAAGGTGACGCCGGCGGCCTGCATCTGCTTGAAGTACGGGTAGTTGTCCTTCACCAGGTAGTCGCTGAGGAAGGCCGTGTACGGGATCTTCAGTTCCTGCATCATCTTCAGGAACTCGGGGTCCTTCTCCGAGCCGTCGTCGATGGTCAGGAAGACGACCTTGTCCTCCGTGGGGACGGTGGTGAACACCGGGGGCAGTTCGTCCTCTTCGTGGTTCCACACCTCGAAGCCGTCGCGCGTGCTGATGTGGGGCTTCTCCTTCGGCGCCGCGGGGGCGGTGAGCGGCACCGTGCGCAGGCCCCACTTCTTCGCCGCGGCGACACGCGCCTGTTGCAGCGCCTTGGCCTTCTCGGCGGCGCTGAGGGCGCCCGCGGCACCCGCCTCCGAGCCCTTGGCGGCCTTCGTCTTCTCGGCCTTGTCCGGCCCGCCCGACTCTCCGGAGCCGCAGGCCGTGCCGAGGGCTGCTACCAGCAGGGCGGCCACGGCCACCCCGAACCGGCCGCGCGCACCCGCCGCGCACCGGTGACCCAGTTGCGTCTTATCTTCCCTTTGTCCGACTAGCTGCATAGCTGCGCATCCTGGCACCCGACACGCGGGCCTACGGGACGACACCGCGCACCGGGACGCGACGTTCCTCCGACCGGCCCACACAGCCCGTCGCCGACAATGGACCCGTGACCCCCGAAGACTTTGCCGCCCTCCTCACCCCCGAGGGCCGCTCCCTCCTCGACTCGCTCCGCGACTACGACCCCGCCCAGGAGCTGGCCGTGGCCACCCGGCTGCGCCGCGAGCACCCCGCCGGACTGGTGTCGGCGGCCCTCGGGCAGGCCAGACTGAGGCAGCGCGCGGTGGCGAAGTTCGGGGCCGAGGACGCCTTCCGGATGTACTTCACGCCCGGCGGCGGCGAGATGGCCACCCGTGCGTCCGTGGCCGCGTACCGGGCCGAGCGGCTGGCGGCCCTCGGCGTGCGCAGCCTCGCCGACCTCTGCTGCGGCATCGGCGGGGACGCCCTCGCCCTGGCCCGGCTCGGCATCCGGGTGCTCGCGGTGGACCACGACCCGCTGACGGCCGCCGTCGCGCGCGCCAACGCCGAAGCGCTGGGTCTGGCGGACCTGATCGAGGTCCGGGAGGCGGACGTGACCGAGGTGGACACCGCCGGCCACGACGCGGTCTTCATCGACCCGGCCCGGCGCGGGGGACGTGGGCGTATCTTCGATCCGGAGTCCTACTCGCCGCCGCTGTCGTGGGCCGTGGAGACGGCCCGTGCGGCGAGGTACGCGGCCATCAAGATCGCCCCCGGCATCCCGCACGAGGCGGTACCCACCGAGGCCGAGGCCGAGTGGATCTCCGACCAGGGGGACGTCAAGGAGGCCGTGCTCTGGTTCGGCACCACTCCCGGGACCGTGCGCGCCACCCTGCTGCCCGGACCCCGCGGGCTGCACACCGCCGATCCGCTGCCCGACCCGGAGGCCGGGCCGGTGGGCCGCTGGCTCTACGAGCCCGACGGCGCCGTGATCCGCGCCCATCTGGTGGCCGAGGTCGCCGAACGGCTGGACGGCCGGCTCATCGACCCGACCATCGCCTACATCACCGCGGACGAGCTGCGGGCGACGCCGTACGCGACCGCGTACGAGATCACCGACGTGCTGCCCTTCGGCCTGAAGAAGCTGAAGGCCCTGCTGCGCGAGCGCGAGGTGGGGATCCTGACCGTGAAGAAGCGCGGATCGGCGATCGAGCCCGAGGAGCTGCGCAGGAAGGTCAAGCCGCAGGGCCCGAACTCGGCGACGGTCTTCCTGACCAGGGTGGCGGGCGCCCCGTCGATGCTGATCGGCGCCCCGGCCGTGCCGCCTGCGGCGAAGCCCGGGCCCTGACGGGCCGCCGCGGGCGGCACGGGGCACGGACTCGAGGGGCGGAGCCGGGCGCCGGACCGGTACGCCCCTACGCCCCGTCGACCTCCACCGACTCGAAGCGCCAGCGGTGCACCGCGCGCGTGATCAGGTCGGCGGCCGGTTCGGGCAGTTCGGGCAGGTCGGCCGCGAGTCCCTCGGCCGCCTCCCACCAGGTGAGCACGAGTACCCGGTCCTGCGGCGCCCGGAACACCTCGCGGCGTACCGGGTCCCGGGCGAGGACCTGGGCGCGGGCCCACTCCAGCAGTTCGTTGCCCCGGCCGTCTGCGGCCCGGGCCTCCCACATCAGCGTGACGGTGCTCACGAGTAGAGGTTGCCCTTGCTGAGCTCGTGCACGTGGTCGTGGTGGTGACCGTGACCGTGCGGGTGGGCGTGGGCCGTCCCCGGCACGTGCGGGTCCGTGACCGGCAGCGAGGAGTCCGCCGACAGGTCCCAGTCCGACGCCGGCCGGTTGCGCTTGACCATCTCGGCGCCGAGCGCTGCCACCATCGCGCCGTTGTCCGTGCACAGCTTCGGCCGCGGCACGCGCAGGGTGATCCCCGCGGCGTCGCAGCGCTCCTGGGCGAGCGAGCGCAGCCGCGAGTTGGCCGCCACTCCGCCGCCGATCATCAGGTGGTCGACGCCCTCGTCCTTGCACGCCCGGATCGCCTTGCGCGTCAGCACGTCCACCACGGCCTCCTGGAAGGACGCCGCCACGTCGCGCACCGGCACCTCTTCGCCCGCGTTCCGCTTCGCCTCGATCCAGCGGGCGACGGCCGTCTTCAGGCCGGAGAAGGAGAAGTCGTAGGCGGGGTCGCGCGAGCCGGTGAGGCCGCGCGGGAAGTTGATCGCCTTCGGGTCGCCCTCCTTCGCGAGCCGGTCGATGACCGGGCCGCCGGGGAAGCCCAGCTGGAGCACACGCGCGATCTTGTCGAAGGCCTCGCCGGCGGCGTCGTCGATGGTCGCGCCGAGCGGCCGCACGTCGGAGGTGATGTCGGGGGCCAGCAGCAGGGAGGAGTGCCCGCCGGAGACGAGGAGGGCCATCGTCGGCTCCGGCAGCGGGCCGTGTTCCAGCTGGTCGACGCAGATGTGCGAGGCCAGGTGGTTGACGCCGTACAGGGGCTTGCCCAGGGCGTACGCGTAGGCCTTGGCGGCGGAGGTGCCCACCAGCAGCGCCCCGGCGAGGCCGGGTCCGGCGGTGACCGCGATGCCGTCGAGGTCCCGGGCGCTGACGCCGGCCTCCTTCAGGGCGCGGTCGATGGTGGGGACCATCGCCTCCAGGTGGGCCCGCGAGGCCACCTCGGGCACGACGCCGCCGAAGCGGGCGTGCTCGTCGACGCTCGACGCGATCGCGTCCGCGAGGAGGGTGGTGCCGCGGACGACGCCGACGCCGGTCTCGTCGCAGGACGTCTCGATGCCGAGGACGAGCGGTTCGTCAGCCATTGCTCTCACTGCTCTCAGTTCGTGCTTGTGCGGGGTCGGTCAGTCGCATGACGAGCGCGTCGACGTTTCCCGGTTGGTAGTAGCCGCGCCGGAAGCCGATGGGCTCGAAGCCGAAGCGCTCGTAGAGCTTCTGGGCGCGCGTGTTGTCCACGCGCACCTCCAGCAGCACCTCGGCGCATTCGAAGGCGGTGGCGGCGCGCAGCAGGTCGGTCAGGAGCCGGGCCCCGAGCCCGGTCCCCCACTGGTCGCGGGCGGCCGCGATGGTCTGTACGTCGGCCAGGTCGCCGGCGGCGGCCAGTCCGGCGTAGCCGACGAGGCGGCCGTCCGGGGTCTCGGCGACGACATAGCGGCGGGTGGCCTGCGGGCCGCGCGCGTGGGCCAGTTCGGACCAGAACATCCCGGCGGACCAGGCGTCCTCGGGGAACAGGTCGTGCTCCAGTTCCAGCACCGGCGCGATGTCCCACCAGCGCATCTCGCGCAGAACCGTCTCGGCCGTGGTCACTGCGGCGTGACCACCTTGTAGTTCTTGGGCACCTGGGCGTCGGGGCGCCGCAGGTAGAGCGGGGTCGGGGGGAGGAACTCCGCGCCCGCCGCCAGCCGTTCCGCGGCGAGGGAGGCCAGCGCGGCGGCCGACTGGTGCTCGGGGCCGCGCGCGTCCGGGAACACCTCGGGGTAGAGGAGTGCGCCCTGGCCCACCGCGGGCACTCCCGCGACCTGCTCGGCGATGTCCGCCGGGCGGTCCACGGAGGGCTCGCCGACGCGCGTGCGCGGGTCCTCGTAGCGTGCCCAGTAGACCTCCTTGCGCCGTGCGTCGGTGGCGACGGTGAAGGGGCCCTCGATCCCGGCGGCGCCCGCGGCGTAGGCCAGTCCGTCGAGCGTGCACAGGCCGTGCACGGGCACGCCCAGGACGGCGGCGAAGGTGGAGGCGGTGACGAGGCCGACGCGCAGTCCGGTGTAGGGGCCGGGTCCGACGCCGACCACGATGCCGGTGACGGCTTCGAGCTTCAGGCCGGCTTCGGCGAGGACGCGGTCCACGGAGGGGATCAGCAGCTCCCCGTGGCGGCGGGCGTCGACCTGGCCGGACTCTGCGAGGACGGACTCGCCGTCGTGCAGGGCGACGGTGACGGCGGGCGTGGCGGTATCTACAGCGAGCAAGAGCACGCGAACAGCCTACGACTCCGGCGGCCGCACCCCTTGCGCCCGGTCGTGGAGCGGGGCGGCTGCTACCTTTCGACCGAGAGATCACAACGGATCACGTCAGCGCGGAGAGGTGGAGCAAGGTGGCACGCAGCAGCTCGGGAATCGTGGCCGGGCTCACCGCCGCGGCGATCGCAGCCGTCGGCTTCCTCGGCTACCAGGCCTCCGCGACGGCGCCGGCGCATCCTCCGCGGGCGGCCGCGCAGGAACCGGCCCCGGCGGCGAGCCCGGCGGCCGCGGGCCAGCAGGACCCGGCGAAGCCGGCGCCCGTGCCCGAGTCTTCCGGCACGGGTGTGCGCGTCGTGTACGCGCTGAGCCAGAAGCGGGTGTGGCTGGTGGGGGACGCCGCGCAGCCGCCGCAGGAGCCGCAGTCGTTCCCGGTGGTGCCGAGCACCGTGCACCCCAAGCCCGGCACCTACATCGTCGGTTCGCGGTCGGGTTCGGTCACGGGCTCGGACGGGGCGCCGATCGAGCACGTGGTCCGGTTCGCCACCCAGGAGGGTGTGGCGGTCGGCTTCAGCGCCCGCGTGGACGGCACGACACCGGACCCCGACCCGAACAAGAAGACCGGCGGCATCCGCATGACGCGCGCCGACGGTGACGCGATGTGGGCCTTCGCGACGATCAATTCCAAGGTCGTCGTCATTCCCTGACGGGACGCGCCTCCTTCACCCGTACGGGCGACGGCCGCGAGGGCGGGAACCGGCGGGACGACCCCCGGGCCCCTCGCGGCCCCGTCAGGCCGCTTCCGACTCCGGGGCGGCCTGTTCACATACGACGCCCTCCGGCGCGCCCTCGCGCGGTGCGCACTCGTCGCGCGAAGGCGGCGTCGATACGGCGGTGGCGGCCACGCCGGCGGCGAGCAGCGCGTGCATGGAGACGGCGGACGGGCGGGGGTGGCGCTGCGCTCCTGCTGGTGCCGACATGGCTGCCTCCTGGACCCCGGGACACCGTACTTAGGCATACCTAAGAAACTCTCGGTACCATGTCATCACGAGGGCTGCCGCCGGCGCAATATCTTGCCGACGAGTTGTCGGTACGTTTACTTCGGGAGCGCTCCGGCCAGGGCCTGGAGGCCCGCCCCCGCGTCCCAGCGCGCCCCGACCCCGCGCACCGACACCTCCCGCACGTCGTCCAGGACCTCCTCGTGGCCGACGGCCCGTGCGATCACCACGTGCAGCCTGTCCTCGGAGAGCTCCTCGACCTTGCCGTCGCCCCACTCGACGACGACCACGGACTCGGGCAGCGACACGTCGAGGTCCAGGTCCTCCATCTCCTCCAGCCCGCCGCCGAGCCGGTACGCGTCCACGTGCACCAGCGCCGGCCCGCCGGTGAGCGAGGGGTGCACCCGGGCGATCACGAAGGTCGGCGAGGTCACGGCCCCGCGCACGCCCAGCCCCTCGCCCAGGCCGCGGGTCAGCGTGGTCTTGCCGGCACCCAGCTCACCCGTCAGCAGGACGAGGTCGCCGGGACGCAGCAGACCGGCGATCCGGCGGCCCAGCTCCTGCATGGCACCGGGGGAGTCGATGGTGATCCGGGTGTGCGCGCCGTGCCCGGACTCAGCTTCCGGTGCCTGGCTGCGCTGTGCTTCCAGCGGTACTTCTTCCATGCACGCCAACGTTAGTCGCTACCGGGACCGGCACCGCCCCGGTGCGGGCCAGCAGATCGGTCAGCAGCCGCGTCACGGTCTCGGGGCGCTCCAGCATCATCAGGTGCCCGGTGGACTCCAGCACGACGAGCTCGGCGGCCGGCAGCACGTCCTTGATGGCCGCACTGTGCCCGGACGGGGTGATCATGTCCTTGTCCCCGGCGATGACGGTGACCGGGATGCCGGCGAACTGCTGGAGCGCGGCGGTCTTGTCGTGGCTCTGGAAGGCCGGGTAGAACTCCGCGACGACGTCGATCGGGGTGCCCTCGATGAGCCGCTCCGCGAAGCGCGCCACGCCGGGGTCCACGTCGCCGGAGCCGAACGAATACATCCTGATCATGCCGGCGAAGAGGTCCGCGGTGGCCCGGCGGCCCCTCTCGACCAGTTCCACCTGCGATCCCAGCGCCTTCAGCACGCCCGGCAGGATCCTGCGCACGGCGCCCATGCCGGCGGCGGGCAGCCCGTAGGTCACCTCGTCGAGGCGGCCGCTGGAGGTGCCGACCAGGGCCACGCCGACGACGCGGTCGCGCACGAGGTCGGGGTACTGCTCGGCGAATCCCATGACGGTCATTCCGCCCATCGAGTGACCCACCAGGATCAGCGGGCCCTCGGGGGCGGCGGCGTCGATGACGGCCTTCAGGTCCCGGCCGAGCTGCTCGATGGTGAGCGGTTCGCCGTCCGCCTGGGCCAGGCCGCGTGCGCTGCGCCCGTGGCTGCGCTGGTCCCAGTAGACCGCGCGGACCACTCCGCGCAGGGCCGCCCGCTGGAAGTGCCAGGAGTCCTGGGCGAGGCAGTAGCCGTGGCAGAAGACGACGGTGGCCGGGGGTTCGGCCTTGCGGCGCAGCCGCCGCCGCTTGCCCTCCTCGGGGAGCTCGTCGACCTCGTAGTAGAGCTCGGTGGCGTCCTCGGCCCGGCAGGTCCCCTCGGTGCCGCGCAGGGAGCCGTAGTCCCCGGCCGTGTCCAGGGCCAGGCGCGCCTTCCGGCGCACGCCGCGTCCCACGGTGATCCGCTCGACCGCGACACCGGCCGCCGCGCCCGCCGCTATCACGCCGATGGCGGCGCCGGCCCAGCCGGCCCTGCGCCAGTTCTCGCTCACGCCGCCGCCCTCACTCCGCTCAGCCGCCGAGGTACACCCGGGGTACCCGTCCACCGATACGGGTGACGATCTCATACGCGATCGTGTGCGCGGCCCGTGCCCAGTCCTCGGCGGAGGGCTCACCGCGTTCCGGGTCGCCGAAGATGACGACCTCGTCGCCGGCGGCGACCCGCTCGCCCTCCCCGTCCAGGTCGACCACGAACTGGTCCATGGCGATGCGTCCGGCGACGTTCCGGACCGTGCCGCCGACGAGCACCGGACCGGCGCCCGACGCCTGGCGCGGGATGCCGTCGGCGTAGCCGGCCGGAACCAGCGCGAGGGTCGTCCGGTCGCCGGTGACGTGGTGGTGGCCGTAGCTGACCCCGTGCCCGGCGGGAACCGTCTTGACCAGCGCGAGGGAGGCCTTGAGGGTCATCGCGGGCCGCAGGCCCAACTGGGCCGGGGTGCCGAGCTCGGGCACCGGCGAGACGCCGTAGACGGCCACCCCGCAGCGCACCAGGTCGAAGTGCGACTCGGGCAGGGTGAGGGTGGCGGGCGAGTTGGCGATGTGCCGGACCTCGGGGTCGATCCCCTCCTTCTCGGCGTACGCGAGCATCTCGCGGAAGGCGTCGAGCTGGAGCTTGATCGAGGGGTGACCGGGCTCGTCGGCGCAGGCGAAGTGCGACCAGAGGCCGGTGACCTCGACGGCGCCTTCGGCCTGGGCGGCTACCGCCGCCCCGACCAGGGCCTCCCAGTCGGCGGGCTGGCAGCCGTTGCGGCCGAGGCCGGTGTCGGCCTTGAGGTGGATGCGTGCGGTGCGGCCGGCCGCGCGGGCTGCCTCGCGCACCTCGTCGAGGGCCCACATGCCGCTGACGGAGACGTCCAGACCGGCCTCGACGGCCTCCCGCCAGGGCCCGCCGGGGGTCCACAGCCAGCACATGATGCGGCCTTCGATCCCGGCGGCGCGCAGCGCGAGGGCCTCCTCGGGGGTGGCGGTCCCGAGCCAGGTCGCGCCGGCCTCCCGAGCGGCCCCGGCGCATTCCACTGCCCCGTGCCCGTAGGCGTTCGCCTTGACGACGGCCATGAACTCGGCCCGGGGCGCCCGCTCGCGCAGCGCGCGCACGTTCTCCCGGACGGCGTCAAGATCGATCTCGGCATACACGCGCGTCGGTGTCTCGTTCATCGTCCACAGTCTCTCAGAGTCCCCGCCCGGCCCTGGTGCCGACGGCCGAAGAGGCGGACAGCGGCGGCGGACGGCCCCGCACCGGCGCCCCGCCGAGCCCCCCGCCGAGCCCTCGCCGAGCCCCCGCACCGGGCCTCCACCCCCATCGGCCCTCCCGGGGAGCTGCCCGGCCCCCGCGCCTCACCCGCCGTCGGGGCCGGCCTCCCGGCGGGTGTCCCGCCAGGCGGCGGGGAGGGCCTCGGCCAGCTGGTGGGCCGTCAGGGGGCCGCCGGTGCGGCGGGCCGCCAGCCCGTGGAGGTACGCGCCCACCGCACCGGCGTCCGCCCCGGACAGCCCGCCCGCCAGGAGCGACCCGGCCAGTCCGGACAGCACGTCCCCGCTGCCCGCGGTGGCCAGCCACGGTGTTCCCGTCGGGTTCACCCGGACCGGCCGGCCTGCGGAGGCGACCAGCGTCGTCGACCCCTTCAGCAGAACCGTCGCCCCGTACCGCTCCGCCAGCCTCCGCGCGGCCGCCAGCCGGCCCGCCTCCACCGACTCCCGCGACACCCCGAGCAGCGCCGCCGCCTCCCCCGCGTGCGGGGTCAGCAGGGTCGGGGCGGTCCGCGCACGCAGCACCTGCGGGTCCAGTCCGCGCAGCCCGTCCGCGTCGACCAGTACCGCCGTGTCCCCGGCGAGGACGTCCGCGACCTCGCCGCCGCGCCCCTCCCCCAGGCCGGGACCGATCGCCCACGCCTGCACCCGCCCGGGTCCGATCAGCGTCTCGGGGTAGCGCGCCAGCACGGCGTCCGCCGCCGGGCCGACGTAGCGCACCGCGCCCGCGCCGCCGCGCAGGGCCCCCGCGACGGCCAGCACCGCCGCCCCCGGGTACTGCGTCGATCCGGCCACGATCCCGACGACGCCGCGCCGGTACTTGTCGCTCGATGCCGTCGGCTCCGGCAGCAGCCGCGCCACGTCCGCGTGCTGGAGTGCCTCCACCTCCGGCTCCGGCAGCCGCAGCCCGATGTCCACGAGGTGCAGCGCGCCCGCCCGCGAGGCCCCCGGGTCGATCAGCAGACCCGGTTTGTACGCCCCGAAGGTGACCGTCACGTCGGCCGTGACGGCCGTTCCCGCCACCTCCCCGGTGTCGGCGTCCACCCCGCTGGGCAGGTCCACGGCGACCACCGCGGCCCCCTGCGGGATCCGCTCCGCCAGCGCGGCGCCCGCGGGCCGCAGCCCGCCCCGCCCGCCGATCCCGAGCAGCCCGTCCAGCACCAGGTCGGCCCGCTGCGGCACGGTCCGCGCCAGCTGCCCGCCGGCGGCCCGCAGTGCGGCCACCCCGCCCGCGTGCATCCGTGCCGGGTCCATCGGCACGGCCGTCACCCCGGCCCCGCGCCGGGCCAGGCGCGCGCCGGCGTACAGGGCGTCGCCGCCGTTGTCCCCGGGGCCGACGAGCAGCACGACGCGTGCCCCGTAGACCCGGCCGCGGCGCCGCGTCAACAGGCCCGCGCACACGGCGGCCAGCCCGGCCGCCGCCCGCAGCATCAGGGCGCCCTCCGGCAGCCGGGCCATCAACTCCCGCTCGGCGGCCCGTACGGTCTCCACGCTGTAAGCAGTACGCATGGGGTCAACCCTCCGCGATCACCACCGCGGAGGCCACACCGGCGTCGTGGCTCAGCGAGACGTGCCAGGACTTCACCCCCAGCGCCAGCGCCCGCGCCCGCACCGTGCCCGACACCCGCAGCCGCGGCTGCCCGGTGTCCTCCACATAGACCTCGGCGTCGGTCCAGAGCAGGCCGGCGGGCGCGCCGAGGGCCTTGGCCAGCGCCTCCTTGGCGGCGAACCGCGCGGCGAGCGAGGCGGTCCCGCGCCGCTCGCCGCTCGGCAGCGTCAGCTCGGCCTCGACGAACAGCCGCCCGGCCAGGCCCGGCGTGCGCTCCAGCGCCGCTCCGAAGCGTTCGATCTCCGCCACATCGATCCCGACGCCGACAATCACGAGGCCTACCCCACTACCCGACTACTCCACGGTCACGGACTTTGCGAGGTTACGCGGCTGGTCCACCTCGTTGCCGCGGGCCGTGGCCAGTTCGCAGGCGAACACCTGCAGCGGCACCGTCGCCACCAGCGGCTGGAGCAGTGTCGGGGTGGCCGGGATGCGGATCAGGTGGTCCGCGTACGGGACGACCGCCTCGTCCGCCTCCTCCGCGATCACGATGGTCCGTGCCCCGCGCGCCCGGATCTCCTGGATGTTCGACACGATCTTGTCGTGGAGCACGGAGCGGCCGCGCGGCGAGGGCACGACCACGACCACCGGCAGGTCCTCCTCGATCAGGGCGATCGGCCCGTGCTTGAGCTCGCCCGCCGCGAAGCCCTCGGCGTGCATGTACGCCAGCTCCTTGAGCTTGAGCGCGCCCTCCAGCGCCACCGGGTAGCCCACGTGCCGCCCGAGGAAGAGCACGGTGTCCTTGTCGGCGAGGGAACGCGCGAGCGCCCGTACCGGCTCCATGGTCTCCAGGACGGTGTCCACGGCGGCGGCGATGTCCGACAGTTCGCGGATCACCGCCTCGATCTCGTCGCCCCACTTGGTGCCCCGGACCTGTCCGAGGTACAGCGCGACGAGATAGCAGGCCACCAGCTGGGTCAAGAAGGCCTTCGTCGAGGCGACGGCGACCTCGGGACCGGCGTGTGTGTAGAGCACCGCGTCCGATTCCCGCGGAATCGTCGACCCGTTGGTGTTGCAGATGGCCAGCACCCTGGCGCCCTGCTCGCGTGCGTGGCGCAGCGCCATCAGGGTGTCCATGGTCTCGCCGGACTGCGAGATCGCGACGACCAGGGTCCGCTGGTCCAGGATCGGGTCACGGTAGCGGAACTCGCTGGCCAGCTCCGTCTCGCACGGGATGCGGGTCCAGTGCTCGATGGCCAGCTTCGCGATCATGCCCGCGTGGTAGGCGGTGCCGCACGCCACGATGACGACCTTGTCGACCTCCCTGAGCACCGAGACGGGGATGCGCACCTCGTCCAGGCTCAGCGAGCCGCTCGCGTCGATCCGGCCCAGGAGGGTGTCGGCAACGGCCTTCGGCTGCTCGGCGATCTCCTTGAGCATGAAGTAGTCGTATCCCCCCTTCTCGGCCGCCGAGGCGTCCCAGTCCACGTGGTACGCCCGCACGACGGCCGCCGACCCGTCGAAGTTGGTCACCGCGACCCCTTCGCGGCGGAGCTCGACGACCTGGTCCTGCCCGAGCTCGATCGCGGACCGCGTGTGGGCGATGAACGCGGCCACGTCCGAGGCGAGGAAGTTCTCCCCCTCGCCGACGCCCACCACCAGGGGGGAGTTCCGGCGCGCGCCGACCACGACGTCCGGTGCGTCGGCGTGCACGGCCACCAGGGTGAAGGCTCCTTCGAGGCGGCGGCACACCTGCCGCATGGCCTCGGCGAGGTCGCCGGTGGCCGAGAACCGCTCCGCCAGCAGGTGGGCGACGACCTCGGTGTCGGTCTCGGAGTCCAGCCGGTGTCCGCGCTCGGCGAGTTCGGCCCGGAGCACGGCGAAGTTCTCGATGATGCCGTTGTGGACGACGGCCACGCGCCCCGCGTTGTCGAGGTGCGGGTGCGCGTTGACGTCGGTGGGCCCGCCGTGGGTCGCCCACCGGGTGTGCCCGAGTCCCGTGGAACCGGCCGGCAGCGGGTTCGCGACCAGTTCCTTCTCCAGATTGACGAGCTTGCCGGCCTTCTTGGCGGCGGCCAGGCTGTCGTCCGCGAGTACGGCGACCCCTGCCGAGTCGTAGCCGCGGTACTCCAGTCGCTTGAGTCCGGCGATGACCACATCGAGCGCAGACTGCGCTCCCACGTAACCCACAATTCCGCACATAGGGCGCAGCGTACGCCGTGGCCGGCCGTCTGCCCCGTAGCCGAACAAGACGAAAACCCCGCCCCGGCGCATCGGCCGGAGCGGGGTTGACGGTGCGTCGGAAGGGGCCTCAGCCGAGCTTCTTGGCCTGGGCCTCGACGAGGGCCTTCGGCTGCTCGGCGGTGCCGGCCAGGCTCAGGGAGGAGAAGGTGGCGACCGTGTTGCCCTTGCGGACGAGGACCAGCTGGGTCGTCAGCTTCTCGCCGTCGGCGTCGATTTCGACGGTGAGGGGCAGGGTCTCGTCGCCACCGGTGACGGCGGCACCGGGCGCGACCTTGGTGATCTTGGTGGTCTCGCCGTCCTGGGTGGCCGCGTAGCCGCCCGAGCACTTCTCGCTCGCGGTCTTCACCGCGGCGAAGGCCTCCTCGGCGCCCTTGGCCTCGTACGAGGCGAGGGTCACCGTGGTGGCCGTGGAACCGAGGGCGCCCGCGATCGCCTTCGCCGCGTCCTCCGGCGAGGTGCCGGTGGCGGGCTTCGGGGTGGCGATCGCCTTGGTGCGGGCCGTCCCGGAGGGGGTGCCGGCCGGGACGAAGGCCTGGGCCTGGACCAGGATCTTGCATTCGGGCTTGTCGCTGGTGGCGGTGGCGCCGGCGGCGGCCTCGGCGGGCGTGGACTCCTTGAAGGTGTGGTCCGCGAGGTCGGCCTGGGTCACCAGGAGCTTCGCCAGCTCCGCGTCGGTCTTGCCCTTGGCGGCGGGGGCCGCCGACGTCGCCGCGGCCTCGGACGGCTTGGCGTCCGCCTTGGTGTCGGCCTTGTCGGAACCGCAGGCGGTGGCCAGCAGGACCAGGGACACGGCGGACGCGGTCATGACAGAACGGCGAACAAGGGTGCTACGCACGAGAAGACTCCCCCACAGACAACGAAAACGGCACGCGGGAGCCGCACCCTCGACCGGGCGCGGCTCCGAACGGTTGTGCGGCCAATCTACTGGTCAAATGATCAGCGGCCCGCGAATTTCGCGGGCCGCATCGGATCGTGACCGGTACGAGACCGATTCAGCCGAGCTTCTTCAGCTGCGCGTCGACGAACGCCCGCGCGTCGGCCGGCTTGGCGTCGAAGCGGACCGTGTGGACGACCACGAGGTTGTTGCCCTTGCGGAAGGCGACCATCTGGCTGTTCATGGCCTCGCCGTCGTCCTCGGTGGCGAACGCCCACGCCGCGGCGTCGTCGCCGGCGGTGAACACCGCCGGGGTGACCGACTTGACCGTGGTCTTCTCGCCCTTCGCCGTCGTCGCGAACCCCGCCCCGCAGGCCTGGCCGGCGGCCTTCAGGGACGCGAGGGCCTCCTCCGCCCCCTTGCCGTCGTAGGAGGCGAGCTGCACGGAGGTCGCGCTGATGCTCAGCGGATTCGCCGGGTCGGACGGCTGGCCGACACCGACGCGCTCCGTCGTGGTGACGGCCGTGCCGATCGGGGCCAGGCTGCCCGCCTGGGCGAGCGGCGCGCACTCCGGCTTGTCGGTGGTGACCTCGGCGGCCTTGGCGATGTCGTCCGCCCCCGCCTTCTGGATCTTGACGTCGCGGACGTCGCCGTCGGCCAGCGTGAGCTTCTCCAGCTCGACCGCGGTGAGCGCCTTGGCCTCGGGCGTGGGCGAAGGAGACGGGGCGGCCGCGGACGGCTTGGCGTCCGCATCGGCGCCGGGCGCGTCCGAGGGGCCGCAGGCGGTGGCCAGCAGGGCGAGGGACGCGCCGGAGGCGGTCAGGACGGCACGACGGAGTATGGCGGTACGCACGGAGGACTCCCGGGAAACAAGGTGGTGTCAGCGCAGCGCGGAGGACGTCCCGCAGCTGCGGGACGATCAAGTGGACTGCATCGCTCCGCACTGTACGGGCGATCCTCGCGCCCGCCTCCGGTGTGACGACCGCGAGCGCGGATCGTGATCAGGGCGAGACCCCGATCTTCGCGAATCGGACCGGACGCCCGGGCGTCCCCTTTGGCCACGTGACCGACCCCACCACCCACAAGCGCCCCCCAGCCCCGACAATGGCGGTGTGATCACTTCGCCGCCACGAAGCAACACGCCCGAGGAAGCAACGGAGCACCCCGGCCGGGACGGGCAGCCCCCGCGTTCCGCGCACCGCCGCGGCCCCGAGGTCTCGCCGTACGTGGACCTCACCCGGGCCGAGTGGAGCGCCCTGCGCGAGCGGACGCCGCTGCCGCTGACCGCGGACGAGGTCGAGCGCCTGCGCGGCCTCGGCGACGTCATCGACCTCGACGAGGTCCGCGACGTGTACCTGCCGCTGTCGCGCCTGCTCAACCTCTACGTCGGTGCCACCAGCAACCTCCGCGGCACCCTGAACACCTTCCTCGGCGATGCCGGCAACGGCCACGGCGCACAGTCGGGCACCCCCTTCGTCATAGGGGTCGCCGGCTCGGTCGCCGTCGGCAAGTCCACCGTGGCGCGTCTGCTCCAGGCCCTGCTCGCCCGCTGGCCCGAGCACCCCCGCGTGGAACTGGTCACCACCGACGGCTTCCTGTACCCGATGAAGGAGCTCCAGCGGCGCGGACTCACCTCCCGCAAGGGGTTCCCCGAGTCCTACGACCGCCGCGCGCTCACCCGCTTCGTCGCCGACATCAAGGCCGGCAAGGACGAGGTCCGGGCCCCGGTCTACTCACACCTGATCTACGACATCGTGCCCGGCGAGGAGCTCGTCGTACGCCGTCCGGACATCCTCATCGTCGAGGGCCTCAACGTGCTCCAGCCGGCCCTTCCCGGCACCGACGGCCGGACCCGCGTCGCCCTCGCCGACTACTTCGACTTCAGCGTGTACGTGGACGCCCGCCCCGAGGACATCGAGCGCTGGTACCTCAACCGCTTCCGGAAGCTGCGCGAGACCGCCTTCCAGAACCCGTTCTCCTACTTCCGCAAGTACACACAGGTCTCCGAGGAGGAGGCCATGGAGTACGCGCAGACGACGTGGCGGACGATCAACCGGCCGAACCTGCTGGAGAACGTGGCCCCCACCCGCGGCCGGGCCACCCTCGTCGTCCGCAAGGGGCCGGACCACAAGGTCCAGAAGCTGAGCCTGCGCAAGCTCTGACCCTGCCGGTGCGCATACGGGACCGGCCGGCCCGTGCGGGCGGCGGCCGGCCCGCCGAACGGCTCCGGCCGGGCCCGCGGCGCCCTCCGCCGCGCAGCGCACCGCGGAGGGGCGCCCTGGAGCGCGCGCCCTAGCCGAGCGCCGACTTCACGGCGTCCGCGAGCCGGCCGGCGACGGCGCGGGCCTGCTCGATGTCGGCGGCCTCGACCATCACGCGCACGAGCGGCTCCGTACCGGAGGGACGCAGCAGCACGCGGCCGGAGGTGCCCAGCTCGCGCTCGGCGTCGGACACCGCCGCCGCCAGCTCGCCGGAGGTCGAGACCCGGGACTTGTCCACGTCGGGAACGTTGATCAGGACCTGCGGCAGCCGCTGCATGACCCCCGCCAGCTCGGCGAGGGAACGGCCGGTGGCCGCGACCCGTGCCGCGAGCAGCAGACCGGTCAGCGTGCCGTCACCGGTGGTCGCGTGGTCGAGGATGATCACGTGGCCGGACTGCTCGCCGCCGAGCGCGTAGCCGTGCTCCTTCATCGACTCCAGCACGTACCGGTCGCCGACCCCGGTCTGCACGACCTGGATGCCCTCGCCCTCCATGGCCAGCTTGAAGCCCAGGTTGGACATCACGGTGCCGACCACGGTGTTCTCCCGCAGTTGGCCGGCCTCGCGCATGGCCAGCGCCAGCACCGCGAGGATCTGGTCGCCGTCGACCTCCGCTCCGGTGCCGTCCACGGCCAGGCAGCGGTCCGCGTCACCGTCGTGCGCGATGCCGAAGTCGGCGCCGTGCTCGACCACGGCCGCCTTCAGCAGACCGAGGTGGGTGGAGCCGCAGCCGTCGTTGATGTTCAGGCCGTCCGGACCGGCACCGATCGTGACGACCTCCGCGCCGGCCCGCGCGAACGCCTCGGGAGAGACGTAGGAGGCCGCGCCGTGCGCCTCGTCGAGGACGATCTTCAGACCGTCGAGGCGGTTGGGGAGGACTCCGATGAGGTGGGCGACGTACTTCTCGAAGCCCTCGGTGTAGTCCGAGACGCGGCCGACACCGGCCCCGGTCGGCCGGTCCCAGGGGGCACCGGTGCGGTGCTCCTCGTAGACGGACTCGATGCGGTCCTCCAGCTCGTCGGCGAGCTTGTGGCCGCCGCGGGCGAAGAACTTGATGCCGTTGTCGGGCATGGCGTTGTGGCTGGCGGAGAGCATCACACCGAGGTCGGCACCCAGCGCACCGGTGAGATACGCCACCGCCGGGGTGGGCAGCACACCGACGCGCAGGACGTCCACGCCCGCGCTCGCCAGGCCGGCCACGACCGCGGCCTCAAGGAATTCACCGGAGGCGCGGGGGTCCCGGCCGACCACCGCGGTCGCCCGGTGGCCCTCGAAGGTGCCCGCTTCGGCGAGTACGTGGGCAGCCGCCACGGAGAGGCCGAGCGCGAGCTCCGCCGTCAGATCCGCGTTGGCGACGCCGCGTACACCGTCCGTCCCGAAGAGTCGTCCCACAGTTGTCCTCCCGAGTGTGCGCTTCGCGTATGACCGCTTGTGTCAGGTATGTGCCGCTTGTGGCGGTAAACGAACCGCCCCGGCAGCACAGAGAGTGCTGCCGGGGCGGTTTCGTTGCAGAACAGCAGGCGCAGATTAGCGCTTGCTGTACTGCGGAGCCTTACGGGCCTTCTTGAGACCGGCCTTCTTGCGCTCGACCGCACGGTCGTCGCGGGAAAGGAAGCCGGCCTTCTTCAGCGCCGGGCGGTTGTTGTCCACGTCCGCCTCGTTCAGCGCACGGGCCACGCCGAGGCGCAGGGCACCGGCCTGGCCGGAGACGCCGCCACCCGAGATGCGGGCGATGACGTCGTAGCGGCCGTCGAGCTCAAGGAGCTTGAAGGGCTCGTTGACTTCCTGCTGGTGCACCTTGTTGGGGAAGTAGTCCTCAAGGGTGCGACCGTTGATCTTCCACTTGCCGGTGCCCGGAACGATCCGGACGCGGGCGATGGCGTTCTTGCGACGGCCCAGGCCGGCGGCCGGCTGGGGGTCACCGAAGCGACCGGCAAGGGACTCGGAGGTGTAGTCGCCCTCGACGACGACCTCAGACTCGGTGGTGTACTCCTCGACGCCCTCGAACTCGTCGACGGGGGTCTCGGCGGTGGTCTCGGCCACGATGCTCCTCAGAATTCTCTGTGTCTTAGGGGGTGGCCGGAACTACTGCGCGACCTGGGTGATCTCGAACGGCACCGGCTGCTGGGCAGCGTGCGGGTGCTGGTCGCCCGAGTAGACCTTCAGCTTCGAGAGCATCTGACGGCCCAGGGAGTTCTTCGGGAGCATGCCCTTGACGGCCTTCTCGACGGCCTTCTCCGGGTTGTTCGCCAGCAGGTCGTCGTAACGCACGGCGCGCAGGCCGCCCGGGAAGCCGGAGTGGCGGTAGGCCATCTTCTGGGAGGCCTTGTTGCCGGACAGGTGAACCTTGTCGGCGTTGATGATGACGACGAAGTCACCCATGTCCATGTGAGGGGCATAGGTCGGCTTGTGCTTGCCCTTCAGGAGGGCAGCGGCCTGGGTCGCCAGACGGCCGAGGACGACGTCCTGGGCGTCGATGACGAGCCACTGGCGCGAGATGTCGCCGGGCTTGGGGCTGTACGTACGCACGCGTATGCCTTCGCTTCTTCAGTGGTGGTATCCCACGGGCGCAAGCCCGGCGGGAAGGTCCTGACAGGGTCACCACGGACGATCACGACAGCCCTCGCTCGCATCGGGGACGCAACCCGTGTGAGCGGCCAACTGCTGGTCATCGGTCCGGTGGACCGGCGTAAGGCCCTTTCACGTGAGAATGAGAAAGCCAATACGCATAACAAACCAGCAGGATACCCAAGCAGACCCGTACGGGTCAAAACGCGGTCCGCGATGCCGATGCTGCTGGCGTCGCGGCGCACTCCGGTTCGGTCCTGGGTGGGGACCCCGCAGTTGTTACGGGCTTCAGAATAACCCGCCCGGAGCGCAGTGCACGACGCGCCAGGACGAAGGCGAGCCCGCACAGGGTGGCGCAGTCCTTGAAGGCGCGCCGCTTGTGGGCCAGCTCCGCGGGCCAGGGCACCAGCGCCAGCTGGGGCGTCAACGCCAGCCAGAACCAGGGCGAGCGGGGCGCGGAGCCCGGCCGCACCGCCGAGGCCAGCAGCAGCGGCAGCACCACGAGCAGGTAGTGATCGAAGGACGGTCGCGACACCAGGAATGCGGCGAGCATCACCATGCAAGCCGTCTCGACGAGACGCAGCTCACCCTGGTCGGCGTCCTCCTCCGTACGCCGCCACCGCGCCCAGGCCGCCCACAGCCCGGCCGCGGCACCGGCGAAGGCGACCAGGACGGCCAGTGGCTGCGGTACCCCGAGCCGCGGCAGCACCGCTATCGGCGAGGCGTCCCAGGGCAGCGCGTACGCGTCCTGCCCCTGGAGAAGGAACGGCAGGGTCCTGGTGAAGAACAGTGAGGGACTCGGCATCAGCAGCGCCCCCGCCAGCGACATCCCCAGCGGCACCAGCACCGCCGCGGCCAGCCCCCGCCACTGCCGGGCGAGGAGGAACAGCAGCCCGACCGGCACCAGCATCGGCTTGCAGGCGATGGCCAGCCCGACCACCAGCCCGGCCCACCCCCACGACCGGCGGTGTGCGAGCAGCAGTGCCAGGGGCAGCGCGGCCGCCGAGACGGCCGTCCAGTTGCCGATCAGCACCAGGTTCGCCCACGGCTTGTACAGGAGGGCGAGCACGGCCGGGCCTGCGACGGCCAGGCGCGAGCGCAGCGGCACGGAGAACAGCCGCAGGGCGGCCAGCCAGCCGATGCCCAGCAGCCCCGACATGCCGACCGGCAGGACCCAGCGCAGCACCCCCCGCGGCACCAGCGCCTCCGGCACCGCCATGAGCACGGCGCTCGGCAGGTAGAGGAAGCGCTTGTCCTCGTAGGGCGACCCGCCCTCCAGCAGCGTCTGCGCGGCCTTGACCACGAAGGCGTTGTCCGAGCCCCAGTTCTCCCGCAGGCTCGTGGAGACGCAGCTCCCGAGGAGCACCGCCAGGCAGAGCACCTGCCAGGAGCGCGGGGCCGGCCGCAGCAGCAGGCCGACCAGCCGGTCCCCGGGGGGCCGCGCCTCCCACCTCATGAGCCAGATGCCAGGCCTCAGGCCCACGACGCCCCTCCCTCACCGCCGAGCCACCGCTCAGCGCTCGCGTTCGACCCTGCGCTCGTCCCAGACGGGCTCCTGAGTCTCCCGCACCACACCGTCCGAACCGAAGACCAGGTAGCGGTCAAACGTGCGCGCGAACCAGCGGTCGTGCGTGACGCACAGCACCGTCCCCTCGTAGGACTCCAGTCCGTCCTGGAGAGCCTCCGCGGACTCCAGGTCCAGGTTGTCCGTGGGTTCGTCCAGCAGCAGCGCCGTGGTACCCGCCAGCTCCAGCAGCAGGATCTGGAAGCGCGCCTGCTGACCGCCGGAGAGCCTCTCGAAGGGCTGCTCGGCCTGACGCTCCAGCTCGTAGCGGCGCAGCGCCCCCATCGCCTGCCCGAGGGGCTTGGCGGCCTCCGTCCACAGGATCTCGACGAGGGTGCGGCCGAACAGCTCCGGGTGGGCGTGGGTCTGCGCGAAATGGCCGGGAACCACCCGCGCGCCCAGCTTCCAGTTGCCGGTGTGCCGGACGTCCTCGCCCGCCAGCAGCCGCAGGAAGTGCGACTTGCCCGAGCCGTTCGAACCGAGCACCGCGACCCGCTCCCCGTAGAAGACCTCCAGGGAGAACGGCTTCATCAGCCCGGTGAGCTCAAGGTTCTCCACCGTGAGCGCGCGCACGCCGGTCCGGCCGCCCTTGAGCCGCATCGTGATGTCCTGCTCGCGCGGCGGCTCCGGCGGCGGACCGGCCTCCTCGAACTTCTGGAAGCGGGTCTGCATCGCCCGGTAGCGCGAGGCCATGTCGGGGCTGCTCGCGGCCTGGTTGCGCAGTCGCAGCACCAGGGCCTTCAGTCGGGCGTGCTCCTCGTCCCAGCGCCGCTTGAGCTCCTCGAAGCGGGCGAAGCGCTCCTTGCGTGCCTCGTGGTATGTCCCGAAGCCCGCACCGTGCACCCACACGTCGGAGCCCGTCGGGCTCGCCTCCAGGCTGATGATCTTCTCGGCGGCCTGGGTCAGCAGCTCCCGGTCGTGGGAGACGAACAGGACCGTCTTGCGGGTCGCCTTCAGCTGCTCCTCCAGCCACCGCTTGCCCGGGACGTCGAGGTAGTTGTCCGGCTCGTCGAGCAGCAGCACCTCATCGGGCCCGCGCAGCAGCGCCTCCAGCACGAGCCGCTTCTGCTCACCGCCGGAGAGCGTGCGCACCTCGCGGAACTGGGCGGAGTCGTACGGGACGGCCAGCGCGGCCGTCGTGCAGACGTCCCAGAGGGTCTCCGCCTCGTAGCCCTGGACGTCGGCCCAGTCGCTGAGCGCCTGGGCATAGGCCATCTGCGCGGCCTCGTCATCCACCGTCATGATCAGGTGCTCGGCCCGGTCGACGGCCTTCGCCGCCTCCCGGATCCGCGGCTGGGACACCGAGACCAGCAGGTCACGTACGGTCGTCTCGTCGCGTACGGAGCCCACGAACTGGGACATCACACCAAGGCCGCCGCTGATCGTGACGCCGCCGCCGTGCGGCTGGAGCTCCCCCGAGATCAGCTTCAGCAGGGTGGTCTTGCCGGCACCGTTCGCCCCGACCAGGGCGACCACCGACCCCTCCCCCACGCGGAAGGAGACGTCGGGGAGCAGGACCCGCCCGTCGGGAAGGTAGTACTCCAGGTGGCTGGCTTCGAGATGTCCCATGCCGGGCATTGTCCAGGTCGGCGCGCCATCCGCCCAAACGATTTCGCGGCGCTCAGCAGCAGCCGGCGGCCGGCAGGGTCCTCATGTTGCGGGCCTCCTTGCTGCGGGCTGCCAGCAGCTCGTCCGCCGGGTAGCCGACCTCCTCCAGGGTCAGCCCGTGCGGCTTGACCACGTGCACCGAGGAGTCCCGTACGGCGGCGGCCAGCACCTTGCCGGGCCAGTCGGTGGGCCGGTGCCCGTCCCCGACGTGGAGCAGGGCGCCCACCAGGGAGCGGACCATGTTGTGGCAGAAGGCGTCGGCACGGACGGTCGCGGTGACGATGCCGTCCTCACCGCGCTCCCAGCTCAGCTGCTGGAGCGTGCGGATCGTCGTGGCGCCCTCGCGCTTCTTGCAGTACGCGGCGAAGTCGTGCTCGCCCAGCAGCGGGGCGGAGGCCTCGTTCATGGCGTCCACGTCCAGGGGCCACTGGTGCCACAGGACGTGGCCGCGGCGCAGCGGGTCGACGCCACCCTGGTGGTCGCCGACCCGGTAGGCGTAGCGGCGCCAGATGGCCGAGAAGCGCGCGTTGAAGCCCTCGGGGGCCTCGGCGACCTTCCACACCCGCACGTCGTGCGGCAGCCGGCCGGCGAGGCGGCGCAGCAGCTTGTCGTGGTGTTCGGCCCAGACCTCCTCGGCGAGATCGAACTGCGCGACCTGACCGCGGGCGTGCACCCCCGCGTCCGTACGGCCGGCCACGGTCAGCTCAACCGGCTCCCCCAGCCGCATCACGGTCCGCAGGGCGCTCTCCAGCTCTCCCTGGACGGTCCGCAGCGTGCGCTGCTTCGCCCAGCCGGAGAAGTCCTTGCCGTCGTAGCTCAGGTCCAGCCGTACCCGGACGTGCCCGGGCTCCACCTCGTCACTCACGTGACCGATCCTCTCAGAATCACCCAGATGCAGAACGGGCCCGCCCCGGAAGGGGGCGGGCCCGTTCAGAGCCGTTCAAGCAAGCGTGATCCCTGAGGATCAGGCCTCCTTGGTCTCCTCGGCGGGGGTCTCGGCGGCCTCCGCCTCCTTGACCGCGCGCTTGGTGGCGGCCTCGGCCTCACCGGTGGCCTGCTGGGCGACCGTGAGGGCCTCGACCAGCTCGATCACGGCCATCGGGGCGTTGTCGCCACGACGGTTGCCGATCTTGGTGATGCGCGTGTAACCACCGGGGCGGTTCTCGTAGCGCGGGGCGATCTCGGTGAACAGCGTGTGCACGATGCTCTTGTCCGTGATCGTCTGCAGCACCAGGCGACGGTTGTGGATGTCGCCCTTCTTGGCCTTGGTGACCAGACGCTCGGCGTAGGGACGCAGGCGGCGGGCCTTGGCCTCGGTGGTGGTGATGCGGCCGTGCTCGAAGAGCGCCTTCGCGAGGTTCGCGAGGAGGTGCTTCTCGTGCGCGGCGGAGCCGCCCAGGCGGGCACCCTTTGCGGGACGCGGCATTGTTACTCCTTCATATCTGCACCGGCCGTGTCAGGTACCGGAGTCAGTTCCCCCAAGCGGTCGCAAGGGGGTGGGTGCGGGGGGCGAGGCCCCCCGCAGGCTTTCTCAGTACTGCTCGGTCTCGACGAAACCGGCGTCCGCGTCGTCGTCGGCGCCGAAGGCGTCGGCGGCGGCGGTCGGGTCGAATCCGGGCGGGCTGTCCTTCAGGGCCAGGCCCATGCCGGCCAGCTTCGCCTTGACCTCGTCGATCGACTTCGCACCGAAGTTGCGGATGTCGAGCAGATCGGCCTCGGAGCGGGCGACGAGCTCACCCACGGAGTGGATGCCCTCGCGCTTGAGGCAGTTGTACGACCGAACGGTGAGCTCCAGCTCCTCGATCGGCAGCGCCAGGTCGGCGGCCAGGGCGGCGTCCGTCGGGGACGGGCCCATGTCGATGCCCTCGGCGTCGATGTTGAGCTCGCGGGCCAGACCGAACAGCTCGACCAGCGTCTTGCCGGCGGACGCCATGGCGTCGCGCGGACGCATGGCCTGCTTGGTCTCGACGTCGACGATGAGCTTGTCGAAGTCGGTGCGCTGCTCGACTCGGGTCGCCTCGACCTTGTAGGTGACCTTGAGGACCGGGCTGTAGATGGAGTCGACCGGGATGCGGCCGATCTCCTGGCCCAGCTGCTTGTTCTGGACGGCGGAGACGTAGCCGCGACCGCGCTCGACGGTCAGCTCCATCTCCAGCTTGCCCTTGCCGTTGAGCGTGGCGAGGACCAGGTCCGGGTTGTGCACCTCGACACCGGCCGGGGGCGCGATGTCCGCAGCGGTGACCAGGCCGGGACCCTGCTTGCGCAGGTACATCACGACCGGCTCGTCGTGCTCCGAGGAGACGACCAGCTGCTTGATGTTGAGGATGATGTCCGTGACGTCTTCCTTGACGCCCGGCACGGTGGTGAACTCGTGCAGGACGCCGTCCACGCGGATGCTGGTGACAGCGGCACCCGGGATGGAGGACAGGAGGGTACGGCGCAGGGAGTTGCCGAGGGTGTAGCCGAAGCCCGGCTCCAGCGGCTCGATCACGAACCGCGAACGGTACTCGTCCACGACCTCTTCGGTCAGCGACGGACGCTGAGCGATAAGCATGTCTGTGTTCCTTCTTTCGTGGGCGCCCACTATTTGACGCCCGACGGGAGGCCGTACCGGGGTACGGCTACTGCAAGGGTACGGGCGGTACGTCCCCAGAAGGGGTCGTACCGCCCGGACACTCAAGAACGCAACTGTGCGTCCGCTGCGTCAGACGCGGCGGCGCTTCGGCGGGCGGCAGCCGTTGTGCGGGGTGGGGGTGACGTCCTGGATCGAGCCGACCTCGAGGCCGGTGGCCTGGAGGGAGCGGATCGCGGTCTCACGGCCGGAGCCGGGACCCTTGACGAAGACGTCGACCTTGCGCATGCCGTGCTCCTGCGCGCGGCGGGCGGCCGACTCGGCGGCCATCTGCGCGGCGAAGGGGGTGGACTTGCGCGAGCCCTTGAAGCCGACGTGGCCGGCGGAGGCCCAGGAGATCACGTTGCCGGACGGGTCCGTGATCGAAACGATGGTGTTGTTGAACGTGCTCTTGATGTGGGCGTGCCCGTGAGCGACGTTCTTCTTTTCCTTGCGGCGCACCTTCTTGGCAGCGCCCTGACGACCCTTGGGGGGCATCTCAATCTCCTACGGGAGGTGGTCGGTCCTACAGCGCAAGACCGCTGAACAGGACTACTTCTTGCCCGGCTTCTTCTTACCGGCGATCGCGCGACGCGGGCCCTTGCGGGTACGCGCGTTCGTGCTGGTGCGCTGACCGTGCACCGGGAGGCCGCGACGGTGGCGGATGCCCTGGTAGCACTGGATCTCGATCTTGCGGCGGATGTCGCCCTGGATCTCGCGGCGGAGGTCACCCTCGGTACGGAGGTTGGCGTCCACGTACTCGCGGATCTTGACGAGGTCCTCTTCGGCCAGGTCACGAACGCGGGTGTTCGGGTTCACGCCGGTGGAGGCGAGGATCTCCTTGGACCGGGTGCGCCCGATACCGAAGACGTAGGTGAGTGCGATCTCCACACGCTTTTCGCGCGGGATGTCAACACCGGAAACGCGTGCCATTCAATGGCTCCTGTGTGTTCGGGGGTCTTCCACAGAACCGATCCCGACCGCCGACCACCCGGGTGGGTGATGGTACGTCCGGGTCCCCGGCCCCCGCCGGAGGTGCCGCCGGCCCTGTGTGGGGCTGGGCGGGTCCTGCGTATGTACGTTTTCTTACGTCGCGCGAAGAACTGCGTTAAGGCAGGTCGGTCGGCGTGCGTCAGCCCTGGCGCTGCTTGTGGCGCAGGTTGTCGCAGATGACCATGACCCGGCCGTGACGGCGGATCACCTTGCACTTGTCGCAGATCTTCTTGACGCTCGGCTTGACCTTCATGTGGGTGAGGTTCTCCGGGTCAGTGCCACCACCCGCACCGGGACGGACGCCCAGGCAGGAGTGAGAGCAAGATCTACTTGTATCGGTAGACGATCCGGCCACGCGTCAGGTCGTACGGAGACAGCTCCACGACGACCCGGTCATCGGGCAGGATGCGGATGTAGTGCATACGCATCTTCCCGCTGATGTGCGCGAGGACCTTGTGACCGTTCTGGAGCTCCACCTTGAACATGGCGTTCGGGAGGGACTCGATCACGGTGCCCTCGATTTCGATGGCACCTTGCTTCTTGGCCACGCTTCGCCTTTCGAATCGGCTACCTTGATCGGCTCCGTGCGCCATGGAGACATGGAAGTGCACGAGAGCCGACGAGTCAGTCTACGTCAGGGCACCCAGAAAGACGAATCCGGAAAGTTTGCCCCAGAGTCTAGATCATTAACCGAGGGGGTCCGGGGCCGTGCTGACCCCGTACTCCGCCAGCTTCGCCTTGCCGCAGTCCGGGCTGGTCAGGACGATCGGGCCGGCCTCCGTCAGCGCGACGGAGTGCTCCCAGTGCGAGGACCAGGTGCCGTCCGTGGTGATGACCGTCCAGTCGTCCGAAAGGACCTCCGTCCGGGCCGTGCCCAGCGAGACCATGGGCTCGATCGCCAGGCAGACGCCCGGGACCAGCTTGATCCCCTTGCCCCGCTTGCGCGAGACGTAGTTCAGCAGGTGGGGGTCCATGTGCATCTCGGACCCGATGCCGTGGCCGCCGTAGTCCTCGATGATCCCGAACGTGCCGCGGCTGTGCTCACCGGTGGCGGGACGGGGCTGGCGCTTGATGTACATCTCGATCGCCTTCGAGATGTCCACCAGGCGGTTGCCCAGCTTCATCGCGGCGATGCCGGCCCACATGGACTCCTCGGTCACCCGGGAGAGCTCCACCAGCTCAGGAGCGTGACCGGTGCCCACGAAGGCCGTGTACGCCGCGTCCCCGTGCCAGCCGTCCACGATCGCACCGGCGTCGATCGAGATGATGTCGCCGTCCTTCAGGACGGTCTTGTCGTCGGGGATGCCGTGGACCACGACCTCGTTCACCGAGGTGCAGATCGTCGCGGGGAAACCGCCGTAGCCGAGGAAGTTCGACTTCGCCCCGGCGTCCGCGATGACCTTGCGGGCCACCATGTCCAGGTCCCGCGTCGTGGCGCCCGGCACGGCCGCCTCGCGGGTCGCAGCATGGATCGCGGCGACGACCAGCCCCGCCTCGCGCATCTTCGCGATCTGCTCGGGGGTCTTGATCTGCACCATAGGGGCGTGCCTTCCAGCTTCGAAACGGGTCTTCTCAACAGTACGGCCGCGATGCCCTGGGGACACCGCGGCCGTACCTGTACTGCGGAGGACTACTTCTGCAGGGCGTCCATGGCGCGCTTCGTGACGTCCGCGACCTCGCCGAGGGCCGGGATGGTCACCAGCAGGCCCTGGGCCTTGTAGTAGTCGATGATCGGCTCGGTCTGCGTGTGGTAGACCTCCAGCCGGTTGCGCACCGTGGCCTCGGAGTCGTCACCGCGCTGGTAGAGCTCGCCACCGCAGTGGTCGCAGACGCCCTCGGTCTTCGGGGCGGCGTACACGACGTGGAAGACGTGCGCGGACTCGTTGCGGCAGACGCGGCGGCCGGCGATGCGCTTGACGACCTCGTCCTCCTCGACCTCCAGGTCGAGGACGGCGTCGAGCTTCATGCCCGAGTCCTGGAGCATCACGTCGAGCGCCTCGGCCTGGGAGACGTTGCGCGGGAAGCCGTCGAGCAGGAAGCCGCCGGCGGCGTCGGGCTGCTCCATCCGGTCCTTGGCCATACCGATGGTGATCTCGTCCGGGACGAGGTCGCCGGCGTCCATGAACGCCTTGGCGCGCAGGCCCAGCTCGGTGCCCTGGCTGATGTTGGCCCGGAACAGGTCGCCCGTGGAGATGTGCGGGATCGACAGGTTCTTGGCAAGGAACGCGGCCTGCGTTCCCTTGCCCGCACCGGGCGGTCCGACGAGGACGATTCGCATCAGCGGAGGAACCCTTCGTAGTTACGCTGCTGGAGCTGGCTCTCGATCTGCTTCACGGTTTCCAGACCCACACCCACGATGATGAGGATGCTCGTCCCGCCGAACGGGAAGTTCTGGTTCGCTCCGAAGCCGGCCAACGCCATCGTCGGCACAAGAGCGATGAGACCCAGGTACAGCGACCCCGGCCAGGTGATCCGGTTGAGCACGTAGCTCAGGTACTCGGCGGTGGGTCGACCGGCGCGGATACCCGGGATGAACCCACCATACTTCTTCATGTTGTCTGCAACTTCCTCGGGGTTGAACGAGATCGCCACGTAGAAGAACGCGAAGAAGACGATCAGGAGGAAGTACACCGCGATGTAGTACGGGTGGTCGCCCTTGACGAAGTGCTTCTGGATCCAGGTGGCCCAGCCCGCGGTGGACCCGCTGAACTGCACGACCAGCGCCGGGATGTAGAGCAGCGACGAGGCGAAGATGACGGGGATGATGCCCGCCTGGTTCACCTTGAGCGGGATGTAGGTGGAGGTGCCGCCGTACGCGCGGCGGCCGATCATGCGCTTCGCGTACTGGACCGGGATCCGGCGCTGCGCCTGCTCGACGAAGACCACCAGGCCGACCATCGCGAGGCCGACGAGCATGACGACGCCGAACTCGACCCAGCCGTCGGCGATCTTGCCCTGGAGCTTGATCTGCCACAGGGCGCCGATGAAGCCCGCGGCGATCGAGATGAACATGAGGATCGACATGCCGTTGCCGATGCCGCGGTCGGTGATGAGCTCACCGAGCCACATGACGACGCAGGTACCGGCGGTCATGGTGACCACCATCACGACGGTCGTGAAGATCGACCGGTCGGGAACGATCTGGCTGGCGACCTGGCAACCCTGGAACAGGGCCCCGGTCCGGGCGGTGGCGACGAGGCCGGTGCCCTGGAGGACCGCCAGCGCGACCGTCAGATAGCGCGTGTACTGAGTGATCTTCGCCGTGCCGGACTGGCCCTCTTTCTTGAGGGTCTCCAGCTTCGGGATGACCACGGTCAGCAGCTGCAGAATGATGCTCGCCGTGATGTACGGCATGATGCCGAGAGCAAAGATCGTGATCTGCAGCAGCGCGCCACCGCTGAACATGTTGACGAGGCCGAACAGACCATTGCTGCTTCCGGCCTGTTCCACGCAGATCTGTACGTTCTTGTAGCTCACGCCGGGGACCGGGATGTGGGACCCGAGCCGGAACAGCACGATGATGCCGAGCGTGAAGAGCAGCTTCTTGCGCAGGTCGGGCGTCTTGAACGCCCGGGCGAACGCGGTGAGCACGGTGCCTCCTGCGACCCCCGCGCTACTGCGTCAGAGGTGACGGTCTGAGGGATCGACGTATACGACAAAGCAATGGTGCACGCCACCTTACCGGCGAGTGTGCCCCCCGTGGAACGACCAACCGGGGATGCCCCTTATGTGAGGCATCCCCGGTCGGGTTTTGAGCTATTCAGCCACTGAATCCGTCTTAGACGAGCTCGGTGACAGAGCCGCCGGCAGCGGCAATCTTCTCCTTGGCGGAAGCGGAAACGGCGTCAACCGAAACCTGCAGCGCCACGGAGAGCTCGCCCTGGCCCAGGACCTTGACGAGGCTGTTCTTGCGAACCGCGCCCTTGGCGACCAGGTCGGCCACCGTGACTTCTCCACCCTCGGGGTAGAGAGCGCCGAGCTTGTCCAGGTTGACGACCTGGAACTCGGTGCGGAACGGGTTCTTGAAGCCCTTGAGCTTCGGCAGGCGCATGTGGAGGGGCATCTGCCCACCCTCGAAGCGCTGCGGAACCTGGTAGCGGGCCTTCGTACCCTTGGTACCACGACCAGCCGTCTTACCCTTCGACGCCTCACCACGACCCACACGGGTCTTCGCGGTCTTGGCGCCGGGGGCGGGACGGAGGTTGTGAGCCTTCAGCGGGCTGTTCTCAGCCATGATTAGTCAACCTCCTCAACCGTCACGAGGTGGCGGACGGTGTGCACCATTCCGCGGAACTCGGGGCGGTCCTCCTTGACGACGACGTCGTTCAGGCGCTTGAGCCCGAGCGAACGCAGCGTGTCGCGGTGGTTCTGCTTGCTGCCGATGTACGACTTCGTCTGCGTGATCTTGAGGCGGGCCATCAGACACCCGCCCCAGCGCGCGCACGGAGCAGAGCCGCGGGAGCGACGTCCTCGAGGGGCAGACCACGGCGAGCCGCGATCTCCTCGGGACGCTGCAGGCCCTTGAGGGCCTCCACGGTCGCGTGCACGATGTTGATCGCGTTGTCGGAGCCGAGGGACTTCGACAGGATGTCGTGAACGCCGGCGCACTCCAGAACGGCGCGCACCGGGCCACCGGCGATAACACCGGTACCGGGGGAAGCAGGCTTCAGCAGGACAACGCCGGCCGCCTTCTCGCCCTGGATCGGGTGCGGGATGGTGCCCTGGATGCGGGGAACCTTGAAGAAGTTCTTCTTGGCTTCCTCGACGCCCTTGGCGATGGCCGCGGGAACTTCCTTGGCCTTGCCGTAACCGACACCTACGGTGCCGTCACCGTCACCCACCACGACGAGCGCGGTGAAGCTGAAGCGACGACCACCCTTGACAACCTTGGCGACACGGTTGATCGCGACAACGCGCTCAACGTAAGCGGTCTTCTCGGCGGCAGCGCCACCGTCGCGACCCTTCCGGTCCCGCCGCTCGCCGCCACCGGCACCGCTTCCGCGGCGCTGGGGTCCAGCCATTGGATTACCTCTCTCTGTTACGTCCGTGAGTCCCGGAACCGGGGCTTAGAACTTCAGCCCGGCTTCGCGGGCGGCGTCAGCCAGAGCGGCAATGCGCCCGGCGTATCGGTTGCCACCGCGGTCAAAGACGACGGTCTCGACGCCCGCGGCCTTGGCGCGCTCGGCGACGAGCGCGCCGACAGCCTGGGCCTGAGCGCTCTTGTCGCCTTCGCCACCGCGGATCGAAGCGTCCAGGGTCGACGCCGACGCCAGGGTGTGGCCCTGGAGGTCGTCGATGACCTGAGCAACGATGTTGCGGTTGGAACGCGTCACGACGAGGCGCGGACGCTCCGCCGTACCCGAGACGTTCTTGCGGATGCGGATGTGGCGGCGAGCCTTGGCAGCGCGCTTGTACGCGTCGCCCTTGGCGATCTTCACACCGTATGCCATGGCTACTTACCAGCCTTTCCGACCTTGCGGCGGATGACCTCGCCGGCGTACTTGACACCCTTGGCCTTGTACGGGTCGGGCTTCCGCAGCTTGCGGATGTTGGCGGCGACCTCGCCGACCTTCTGCTTGTCGATGCCCTCGACCGAGAACTTGGTCGGCGACTCGACCTTGAAGGAGATGCCCTCGGGCGCCTCCACCAGGATCGGGTGGCTGTAGCCGAGCTGGAACTCCAGGTTGGAGCCCTTCGCGGCCACGCGGTAACCGACACCGCTGATCTCGAGAGCCTTGACGTATCCCGTGGTCACACCGGTGATCATGTTCGCCACCAGCGTGCGGGACAGGCCGTGCAGGGCCTTGTTCTGACGCTCGTCGTTCGGACGGGTGACGTTCAGAACGCCGTCCTCGTCCTTGACAACTGCGATGGGCGCCTTAACGGTGTGCGCGAGAGAACCCTTGGGGCCCTTCACGTTGACCGTCTGGCCATCGATGGTGACGTCCACACCGGCGGGAACCTGGATGGGGAGCTTGCCGATTCGCGACATTGCTTTTCCTCCGTTCCCGACTACCAGACGTAGGCGAGGACTTCCCCACCTACGCCCTTCTTGCCTGCCTGCTGGCCGGTCAGGAGACCGTGGGACGTGGAGATGATCGCCACGCCCAGGCCGCCGAGGACCTTCGGCAGGTTGGTGGACTTCGCGTACACGCGCAGACCGGGCTTCGAGATCCGCTTGATGCCCGCGATGGAGCGCTCACGGTTCGGCCCGAACTTCAGCTCGAGGACGAGGTTCTTGCCGACCTCGGCGTCCTCGACCTTCCAGCCGGTGATGAAACCCTCCTGCTTGAGGATCTCCGCGATGTGCGACTTGATCTTGCTGTGCGGCATCACGACGGTGTCGTGGTACGCCGAGTTAGCGTTACGCAGACGCGTGAGCATGTCTGCGATGGGGTCAGTCATGGTCATGAAGTGGCCTTCGGCCTCTCTCGCCGGGGTTTCCTGTATGCGCCATCCCTCTCCCCACTCGGTGGCGGGACGGGTGCGGCACGGGGACCTACGGCGTAGTAAGTCGGTAGGGCGGCGGACGCCCAACCCCACAAGCCTACGGCATGCGGGCAGGGCGGTCCGCCGACCTGATGCTTACCGAGAGCGTCTGGAATACCTCAACACCCAAAGGGCGCGGGGATTACCAGGAGCTCTTGGTCACGCCCGGCAGCTCGCCACGGTGAGCCATCTCACGGAGGCACACGCGGCAGAGGCCGAACTTGCGGTACACGGAGTGGGGGCGACCGCAGCGCTGGCAGCGGGTGTACGCACGCACACCGAACTTGGGCTTACGGGCAGCCTTCGCGATGAGAGCCTTCTTCGCCATCTCGCTTACGCCTCCTTGAAGGGGAAGCCGAGGTGACGAAGGAGCGCGCGGCCCTCAGCGTCGTTGGTCGCCGTGGTGACCACGGTGATGTCCATACCCCGGGTACGGTCGATCTTGTCCTGGTCGATCTCGTGGAACATGACCTGCTCCGTGAGACCGAAGGTGTAGTTGCCACGGCCGTCGAACTGCTTCGGCGACAGACCACGGAAGTCACGGATACGCGGCAGCGCGAGCGACAGCGTACGGTCCAGGAACTCCCACATACGGTCACCACGGAGGGTGACGTGGCAGCCGATCGGCTGACCCTCGCGCAGCTTGAACTGCGCGATGGACTTGCGGGCCTTCGTGACGGCCGGCTTCTGACCGGTGATCGTCGTCAGGTCGCGGATGGCACCGTCGATCAGCTTCGAGTCACGAGCGGCGTCGCCGACACCCATGTTCACGACGATCTTGACGAGGCCGGGGATCTGCATGACGTTCTCGTACGAGAACTCCTCACGCAGCTTGCCCGCGATCTCCTCGCGGTACTTCGTCTTCAGACGCGGAGTGGTAGCCATCAGATGTCCTCACCCGTGCGCTTGGCAACGCGGATCTTGTTGCCCTCGTCGTCGAAGCGGTAACCGACGCGGGTGACGACCTTCTTGCCGTCCTTCTCCACGACCAGCTGGACGTTGGACACGTGGACCGGGGCCTCGGTGATCACGATGCCACCGGCCTGGTTCTGGCCAGCCTTGGTGTGCTTCTTGACCCGGTTGACACCCTCGACCAGGACGCGGTTCTCGGCGGGGAAGGCGACGATGACCTTGCCCTGCTTGCCCTTGTCCTTACCGGTGATGACCTGTACCAGGTCGCCCTTCTTGATCTTCATGCTTACAGCACCTCCGGCGCGAGCGAGATGATCTTCATGAACTTCTTCTCGCGCAGCTCACGGCCGACGGGGCCGAAGATACGGGTGCCGCGAGGGTCGCCGTCGTTCTTCAGAATGACGGCGGCGTTCTCGTCGAAGCGGATGTACGAGCCGTCCTGGCGGCGGCGCTCCTTGACGGTGCGAACGATGACCGCCTTGACGACGTCACCCTTCTTCACGTTGCCACCGGGGATCGCGTCCTTGACGGTGGCGACGATGACGTCACCGATGCCCGCGTAGCGGCGACCGGAGCCACCGAGAACACGGATGCAAAGGATCTCCTTGGCACCAGTGTTGTCGGCGACACGCAGTCGCGACTCCTGCTGGATCACGTCTATCTCCTGTTTGTCTGCCGGTTCCCGGCGGGGGCCTCGCTACGCGAGCGGAGCCCCCGCCGAGCCTGGCGGAACGAACCTAAGGGAAACCCCTCAGGTGCTTACTTGGCCTTCTCGAGGATCTCGACGATGCGCCAGCGCTTGCTCGCCGACAGCGGACGCGTCTCCATGATGAGGACGCGGTCGCCGACGCCGGCAGCGTTCTGCTCGTCGTGCGCCTTGAGCTTGTTCGTACGGCGGATGACCTTGCCGTACAGGGCGTGCTTCACGCGGTCCTCGACGGCGACGACGACGGTCTTGTCCATCTTGTCGCTGACGACCAGGCCCTCACGGGTCTTGCGGAAGCCGCGCTCGGTCTTCTCAGTCACGTTGTTCTCGCTCATCAGGCGTTCTCCACCGTCTCGATACCGAGCTCACGCTCGTGCATCAGGGTGTAGATGCGAGCGATGTCCTTACGGACGGACTTGAGCCGGCCGTTGTTCTCCAGCTGGCCGGTGGCCGCCTGGAAACGGAGCTTGAACAGCTCCTCCTTGGCCTCGCGCAGCTTGGCAACGAGCTCCTCGTTGCCGAGCTCGCGGAGCTCGGACGCCTTGGTTCCCGTCGCCATCACGACTCACCTGCCTCGCGCTTGACGATCCGGCACTTCATCGGCAGCTTGTGGGCCGCACGAGTGAGGGCCTCACGCGCAATCTTTTCGTTCGGGTAGGACAGCTCGAACATGACCCGGCCCGGGTGCACGTTCGCGATCCACCACTCCGGGGAACCCTTACCGGAACCCATGCGGGTCTCGGCAGGCTTCTTCGTCAGCGGGCGGTCCGGGTAGATGTTGATCCAGACCTTGCCGCCACGCTTGATGTGGCGGGTCATCGCGATACGAGCCGCCTCGATCTGGCGGTTCGTCACGTAGGCGGGGGTGAGCGCCTGGATGCCGTACTCGCCGAACGAGACCTCAGTACCGCCCTTGGCCATACCGCGGCGCTTCGGGTGGTGCTGCTTGCGGTGCTTGACCCTACGAGGGATCAGCATGTCGGTCAGGCCTCCGTTCCGGTGCTCTCGGCCGGAGCGGCGGCGGGAGCGTCGGCCTTGGGGGCCTCGGCACCAGCAGCCTGCTGCGGCTTGCGGCCACCACGGCCGCCGCGCTCGCCACCACGGCCACCACGGCCGGCGGGACGGTCGCCAGCGCCGGCACCACGGGCCGGGCGGTTACCCGCACGGGCCGCAGCGTTCTCGGCGCGAACCTCGGCGATGTTCTTGACGTCGCCCTTGTAGATCCAGACCTTCACACCGATACGGCCGAAGGTGGTCTTGGCCTCGAAGAAGCCGTAGTCCACGTTCGCGCGCAGCGTGTGCAGCGGCACACGACCCTCGCGGTAGAACTCGGAGCGGGACATCTCGGCGCCGCCGAGACGGCCGCCACACTGGATCTTGATGCCCTTGGCGCCGGCCTTCATCGTGCCCTGCATGCTCTTGCGCATGGCACGACGGAAGGAGACGCGGGAGGAGAGCTGCTCGGCAACGGCCTGGGCAACCAGCTGAGCGTCGAGCTCGGGGTTCTTGACCTCGAGGATGTTCAGCTGGACCTGCTTGCCCGTGAGCTTCTCGAGGTCGCCGCGGATGCGGTCGGCCTCGGCGCCACGGCGGCCGATGACGATGCCAGGACGGGCGGTGTGGATGTCCACACGCACGCGGTCACGGGTGCGCTCGATCTCAACCTTCGAGATGCCGGCGCGCTCCATGCCGGACGTCATCATCCGACGGATGGCGACGTCTTCCTTGACGTAGTCCTTGTACAGCTTGTCGGCGTACCAGCGGGACTTGAAGTCCGTGGTGATGCCGAGTCGGAACCCGTGCGGGTTTACCTTCTGGCCCATTACCGGGAACCTTCCTTGCTGCTGACGACCACGGTGATGTGGCTGGTCCGCTTGCGGATCCGGTAGGCACGGCCCTGGGCACGCGGACGGAACCGCTTCAGGGTCGGGCCCTCGTCCACGTACGCCTCGCTGATGACCAGCGTGGAGGCGTCCGGGTGGTTGTAGTTGTGCGCGGCGTTGGCGATGGCGCTGTCCAGCACCTTGCCGACCGGCACGCTCGCGGCCTGCGGGGCGAAACGCAGGACCGCCTGAGCCTCCGTGGCGTCCATGCCACGGATAAGGTCCACCACGCGGCGGGCCTTCATGGGCGTGACGCGGATGTACCGCGCCTGGGCCCTGGCTTCCATGGTTGTCCCTTCGGTGTAAGTCATAGTCGTAACCACCCCGCCTTTAGCGGCGCTTCGACTTCCGGTCGTCCTTGACGTGGCCGCGGAAGGTGCGAGTCGGCGAGAACTCGCCGAGCTTGTGGCCGACCATCGACTCGGTGACGAACACCGGGACGTGGGTCTTGCCGTTGTGCACCGCGATGGTGTGACCCAGCATGCTGGGGATGATCATCGAGCGACGGGACCAGGTCTTGATGACGTTCTTGGTGCCGGCTTCGTTCTGGGCGTCCACCTTCTTTACGAGGTGGTCGTCGACGAAGGGCCCCTTCTTGAGACTGCGCGGCATCTAAACCCGCTCCTAGCGCTTCTTGTTCGTCTTGCGGCGGCGGACGATGTACTTGTTCGAAGCCTTCTTCGGCGAACGAGTACGACCCTCCTTCTGACCCCACGGGGAGACCGGGTGGCGACCACCACTGGTCTTGCCCTCACCACCACCGTGCGGGTGGTCAACCGGGTTCATCGCGACACCGCGGACGGACGGGCGAACGCCCTTCCAGCGCATACGGCCGGCCTTGCCCCAGTTGATGTTCGACTGCTCGGCGTTGCCGACCTCGCCGACCGTGGCGCGGCAGCGCGCGTCGACGAGACGGATCTCACCGGACGGCATACGAAGGTGGGCCATCACGCCCTCCTTCGCCAGCAGCTGCACGGAGGCACCGGCGGAACGCGCGAACTTGGCGCCGCCACCGGGACGGAGCTCGATCGCGTGGATCGTGGTACCGACCGGGATGTTGCGGAGCGCGAGGTTGTTGCCCGGCTTGATGTCGGCCGTGGGGCCGTTCTCGATCCGGTCACCCTGCTGCAGACCGCGCGGCGCGATGATGTAGCGCTTCTCGCCGTCGGCGTAGTGCAGCAGCGCGATGCGCGCGGTGCGGTTGGGGTCGTACTCGATGTGCGCGACCTTGGCCGGCACGCCGTCCTTGTCGTGACGACGGAAGTCGATCACGCGGTAGGCGCGCTTGTGGCCACCACCCTGGTGGCGAACGGTCACACGACCGGTGTTGTTACGGCCGCCCTTGCTGTGCAGGGGGCGGACCAGCGACTTCTCCGGCGTGGACCGCGTGATCTCGACAAAGTCGGCGACGCTGGAGCCACGACGGCCCGGGGTCGTCGGCTTGTACTTGCGGATACCCATTTCTCAGTCCTCGTCCGATTCCGGACGACTAGACCTCCGTTAGGAGGCCTGGCCGCCGAAGATGTCGATACGGTTGCCCTCGGCAAGGGTCACGATGGCGCGCTTGGTGTTGGCGCGCTTGCCGAAACCGGTCTTGGTGCGCTTGCGCTTACCCTGACGGTTGATCGTGTTGACCCCGGTGACCTTGACCGAGAAGACCGCCTCGACGGCCTGCTTGATCTGGGTCTTGTTGGCGCCGGGCGCGACGATGAACGTGTACTTGTTCTCGTCCAGCAGCGCGTAGCTCTTCTCCGAGACGACCGGCTTGATCAGCAGGTCGCGCGGGTCGGTGAAGGTCTTGCTGGTAACGGTCGCCTCAGACATCAGGCGTCGCTCCCTTCGGTCTCATCGGCCTTGGGGCCAGACACGAAGGACTCGAGCGCGGCCTGGGTGAAGACCACGTCGTCAGAGACGATCACGTCGTACGTGTTCAGCTGGCCCGGCTCCAGGATGTGAACCTGGGGCAGGTTGCGGGCGGACAGCCACGCCAGCTCGTCAGAACGCTCGGCGACCAGGAGCAGGTTCTTGCGCTCCGAGATCTTGCCGAACAGCGTCTTGGCGGCCTTGGTGGAGGCGGCACCCTCGACCACGCCGGTGACGACGTGGATGCGGGAGTGACGCGCGCGGTCCGAGAGGGCACCGCGGAGGGCGGCAGCCTTCATCTTCTTCGGGGTCCGCTGCGAGTAGTCACGCGGCACGGGGCCGTGGACGACGCCACCGCCGGCGAACTGCGGAGCGCGGGTCGAACCCTGACGGGCGCGGCCGGTGCCCTTCTGGCGGTAAGGCTTCTTGCCACCACCACGGACTTCACCGCGGGTCTTGGTCTTGTGCGTGCCCTGACGGGCAGCGGCCAGCTGCGCGACGACGACCTGGTGGATCAGCGGAACGCTGGTCTTCGCGTCGAAGATCTCCGCGGGGAGCTCGACGGTACCGGCCTTGTCGCCTGCCGGCGAAAGGATGTCAATGGTGCTCATTAACCTCAAGCCCCCTTGGCCGCGGTACGGACCAGGACGAGGCCGCCGTTCGGACCGGGGACTGCACCCTTGATGAGGAGCAGGCCCTTCTCCGCGTCTACCGCGTGGATGGTCAGGTTCTGGGTGGTGACGCGCTCGTTACCCATGCGACCGGCCATGCGCATGCCCTTGAAGACACGCCCAGGGGTGGCGCAGCCACCGATCGAACCGGGGGAGCGGTGCTTGCGCTGCACACCGTGACCGGCGCCGAGGCCCCGGAAGTTGTGCCGCTTCATGACACCGGCGAAGCCCTTGCCCTTGCTGTTGCCCGTGACGTCAACCTTGACGCCGGACTCGAACACCTCAGCAGTGATCTCCTGGCCGAGCGTGTACTCGCTGGCGTCGGAGGTGCGGAGCTCCACCAGGTGGCGGCGGGGGGTCACGTCGGCCTTGGCGAAGTGGCCCTTGAGGGGCTTGTTCACCTTGCGCGGGTCGATCTCGCCGAAGGCGATCTGGACCGACTCGTAGCCGTCGATGTCGTTCGTACGGACCTGGGTGACGACGCAGGGTCCGGCCTTGACAACGGTCACCGGGACGACACGGTTGTTCTCGTCCCAGACCTGGGTCATGCCGAGCTTCTCGCCCAGGACGCCCTTGATCTGCTTAGCCATCTTCTCCGCGCCTCTCAGAGCTTGATCTCGATGTCAACGCCGGCCGGAAGGTCCAGGCGCATCAGCGAGTCAACGGTCTTGGGCGTCGGGTCGAGGATGTCGATCAGGCGCTTGTGCGTGCGCATCTCGAAGTGCTCGCGCGAGTCCTTGTACTTGTGCGGCGACTTGATGACGCAGTACACGTTCTTCTCAGTGGGCAGCGGCACCGGGCCCGCGACCGACGCACCAGTGCGGGTCACCGTCTCGACGATCTTCTTCGCCGAGGAGTCGATGACCTCGTGGTCGTAGGCCTTGAGCCGGATGCGGATCTTCTGTCCCGCCATGGCTACTCCGTAGTCCTGTCTCTATGTGGAAACGCTCTGGCTCCCGGTCGGCTGCGGGACGGGATCCCGCCGCCTCTCCTCCGACCCACGCGGTCGGGCGTGTCGCACTCCCTCCACAGAAAATTCCCATACGGAAATTCCCTCGTCCAAGGGGGTGCGGTCCCATGACCGCGCTTCGGGGGAGAAACACCCACCGAGTGCCTGGTGGGCACCGTGCTGACACTTCCCAGAAGATTCCCGTACGTCCGCCCCCATTGCTGCCCCGAGGGGCAGATTAAGGACGACGAGTACTGTGGGACTCGCTTCCGGTCCTCCCGGCGGGAGGCGCGCAGCATCGGCACTCAGCCGAGCAACTTGAGTAGTCTGCCATACGAGACACGTACCTGGCCAATCGGGCCGAAGAGAATACCCCGCCACGCTGAGTGGTCAAACTGCGCCGCGCCCTTCGCGCGGCGGGGCCTCTGTGCCGGCCGTGTCAGGTCCGCGAGGCCGTCCCACAGCCCCCCGGACGCCCCGCGTCGATGCCCTTGCTGCGGTCGTACGGGTCTTGCGGCGGCCCGGAGGGCGTGGCCCCGGTCTCCGGGGTCGCGTCGAAGGCCGGGTGCAGGTAGCCGTCGTACACCTCGCAGGCACTGTTGGCGAGGTCGACGCGGGAGTCGGCGAGGGTGAGCCGACCGGGGGTGGTCCGCCACCTGCGCGGGTCGGCGACCGTGAAGGTGATCTCCCGGCGGACGATGGTCCGCTCGACCCGGTCCGCGCCCGCCGCGGCCTCCACCAACGGGTAGACGAACGAGTAGTCCAGCCGGACGTCGGCCTGGCCCGCCTCCTTGCCGGCCTCCACCCACATCCGGCCGCGTACCTTGACCACGTCGCCCGCGAGCCTCGCCTCCGCCGGGTCGTAGCGGGTGAACAGGTTCACCGGGTCCTGGTCCCTGCCCGGCTCCGCCAGGGACTTCTCCAGGTGCTCCGACGTCTCGGCGGCCTTGGGGTCCAGCAGTGCCAGGGCCGCCTCGGGGCGCGCCCCCTTCAACACCGCCGGGTCGAGGTTGGCCGCTACCAGGAACGCCTTGGCGTGGACGAAGGCCTCCGCGATCCTCTCCCCGGGCACCCCGCCGACGGCGGTGGCCTCCGGGATCTCGATGCCGGCGGCGCCGTCCGCCCACTGCAGGGCCGGGGAGCCGCGGAAGGGGTCCTGCAGGGTCGGGCGGTCCGGGTTCGTCGAGGGCGGCGGAGCGCTCGGGCGGGCGGTCTCCGGGGCGAGCGGGCCCGCCTTCGCCGCGTCCTCGCGGGCCTGCTCCTTGCCGGTGATCCGGTCGATCACCAGCTCGGGCCGCACGGCGATCAGCGCGAGCCCCGCGATGGCGGCGACGGCGAAGGCGGCCCCCAGCCTGCCCGGGCGGCGGCGCTCCCGGGGCGTGGGGCCGGTGCGCCAGCCGGGCGGCTCCTGCCCCTGGGTCGAGCGCAGCCGCTCGGTCACCATGCGCGCCCGCGCCGAGGGCTCCCGCGGTGCGTCCCCCGCCCCCTGGGCGGCCTGCTCCATGAAACGGGCCCACTCCTCGTCGGAGACGCCCGGTCTGTTGTCGTCGTGGCCCATGCCTGGTCCTCCCCCTGCCCGCCCGACACGCGTGAGGGGCTCCGCACCTTCCGGTGCGGAGCCCCTCACCTGCGCCGAGGCGTGCGCGTGCGCGTGCTAGCTGAAGTACCCCGTGATGTCCGCGATGAGGTCCACGGAACCGGAGTTGTTGTAGAAGCTGACCTTGCCGTCCACCACGGGCACGACCACCAGGTTGGGGATGGTCAGGCCGGGGGTGAAGTTCAGGTTCGAGGCGCTCGTGCGGGTCGTGCCGCTCGGGAACACCGACACGAAGCTGGCCTCGGTCGGGTTGGTCGCGGTCACGTTCAGCACGACGGCCTTCACACCGCTGGCCGGAACGCCGCCGACGCCCGCCACGGGCAGCGTGACCACGCTGCCGCCGGTGACCGGGCCCTTGCGGACGCCGGTGCCGGTGCGGGTGTCCATCAGGCGCTTCGGGCCGAAGTTCGCGTGCGTGGCGCCGGTGGGGCTGTCCGAGAAGTAGCCGGTGATGTCGGCGATCAGGTCGACGGTGCCCTGGTTGTTGTAGAAGCTCACCTTGCCGTCCACGACCGGCACGACCACCAGGTTGGGGATCGTCTGGCCCGGGGTGAAGTTCAGGTTCGAGGCGCTGGAGCGGGCCGTGCCGCTCGGGAACACCGACACGAAGCTCGGCTGCGTCGGGTTCGTCGCCGTCACGTTCAGCACGACGGCCTTCACACCGCTGGCCGGGATGCCGTCGACGCCCGCCACGGGCAGGGTGACCACGCCGCCGCTGCCGACCGGAGCGGCCGGGACGCCGGTGCCGGTACGGGTGTCCATCAGGCGCTTCGGACCGAAGTTGGTCTGCGTGGCGCCGTCGGCGGTCGAGGTGAAGTAACCGGTGATGTCGGCGATCAGGTCGACGGTGCCCTGGTTGTTGTAGAAGTTCACCTTGCCGTCCACGACCGGCACGACCACCAGGTTGGGGATCGTCTGGCCCGGGGTGAAGTTCAGGTTCGAGGCGCTGGAGCGGGCCGTGCCGCTCGGGTACACCGACACGAAGCTCGGCTGCGTCGGGTTCGTCGCCGTCACGTTCAGCACCACCGCGGTGGGCGTGCCGCCGGTGGCGGCGGCCACCGGCAGGGTGACCACTTCGCCGCTGCCGACCGGGCCCTTGCGGACACCGAGGCCCTCGCGGGTGTCCATCAGGCGCTTCGGGCTCAGGGGGACGAACTTGGCGCCCTTGACGTCCGCCTCGACGGTGACCGCGAGGCTCGTGGAGACCTTGCCGTTCGCGGCGGTCGCCCTGACCCGGACCTCGTGCTTGCCGTCGGTGACGACGGTGGTCGCCTTGCGGGCCGCGGCGTCGGTCACCGCGGTGGCCTCGCCGTCCACGAGCAGCTCGAACTTGGCCAGTCGGCCGGTGGCCGTGCTGGTGGTCCAGTCGACCGTCAGGGCGGCGCCGCTCGGGAGGGTGGCGCCCGGCGAGGCCGTCGCGCCGTTCACCGAGGCGATCTTCAGCTGGGCCGCGGGGCCCGTCTGGCGGAGCGCTTCGAGCTGCGGGTAGAGCGAGTTGCCCGGGCACTGGGTGTTGAAGCCGTCCCGGTGGCCGGAGAGCGACTTGAACTCGTACTGCTGTCCGGCGGTGTAGCTCTTGCCGAAGTAGTTCGCCTGCGTGGCGCCCGCGGTCAGCACCGCGGTGCCGTTCATGTCGCCGTCGTACTGGCCCAGCTTGTAGGCGGCGACCTTGGAGATGGCGCCCAGCGCGGCGGCGGAGGCCCCGGCGCTGGTGTAGTCACCGAGGACGGAGACGCTCGTCGACTCGGAGTTCCAGCCGTAGGTGTGGGCGCCCTGGACGGGCTGGTCCACACCGCCCTGCCGGCCCTCGAAGATCGTCCCGCACTTGTCGACGAGGAAGTTGTAGCCGAGGTCGCGCCAGCCGTTGCCCTGTACGTGGTAGACGTGCAGGCTGCGGACGATGGCCGCGGACTCGGTGCATTCGTAGGGCGTGGTGGCCGCGGTGTGGTGGACGAAGACGGCCTTGATCTTCCCGCCGGGCAGGTAGATCGGGCCCTCGTCGTTCAGGGACTCGTCGGCGCCCCACTGGACGCGGGAGACCACGTCCGGGCGCGGGGCGGTCGACTCCGGTCCCGGCGTCGTCGGCGCGGGGTCCGCGGCGGGGAGGGCGAAGGCGGCCGGGCCGAGACCCAGGTTGTTGTTCTTCTTGGCCTTCGCGGCGCCGGCACCCGGGTCGACCAGGTTCAGCTCCATGCCCGCGGGCAGGGCGCCGCCCCCGGTCACCCGCACCTCGGCGCCGTCGGACGGGCCGACCCAGACGGGCTCGGTGGCGCCGCGCAGTCCCGGGCGCTTGCCGTCGAGTTCGGCCTCGGCCTGCTCCAGCACGACCCACTTCGACCACTTGCCGCTGTCGGCGTCACGGGTGCGGGCCTCGATCTTGCCCTTCACCTCGGCCTCGGGGTCGTTCCAGGAGACGCCGAGGAGCCCGAACGGCTCGGTGTCCTGCTGGGCGAGGACGGCCTCGCCCCTTCCCTTGGGCTTGAGAGCGATCTTGTGCAGTTCCCCCTCGACCGGGCCCTTCTCACGGGCGCGGGCGCTGTAGGGCGATACGTCGCCCTCGCCGGAATTGCCCGTGCCGTTGGCGAAGCCCTGGATGCCCAGGACCGCCACGACGCCCAGCGCGGCGGCCAGAGCCGTCCCGCGTGCACGACCTATCTTCAAGTTGTCCCCAACCCCTATGCCAATCCCGCCACATGACACTACTGACCGACCGGATCCTACTGTCCGGGGTCACGGCCCATCGGGGCGGGAGGGGGGTTGCGCACGTGACGCACGTCGCAGCCGGTTCGTACGGGGGTGCTATTCCACCGACTTGTCCTTGAACGGCGCCTTGCGGCCGCAGATCGCGGGCCAGTCCTTCGCCACGATGTTGGCGCACCAGATCTCGCCGCGGTCCTCGTGCTGCTTCCACAGCTTGACCTGGAGGTCCTCGCAGTTGTTCTTGTCCGGCGCGAAGCGCGGGCACGTGCCGTTCGGCAGCTTGATGGTGTGCGCGCGCCAGGCGTCGAGGCCCATGAGGTCGGTGTCCTCGTGCGTCGGCATGTAGCGGTTGGCCGACCAGGAGGCGCCCATGGTGGCGAACAGCGCGACCGCACACACCATGCCGGCCGAGAGCTGACGGATCGTCCGCCGCGGGATGACCCGGGCCGACGGGGAGGCGGCGGCCGGCCGCAGGGTCCGCTCGGTCCAGCCCGAGCCGCGCTGGACCGCCGTCATCACGCCGAGGACGGCCAGGATCATCAGCGAGTACATGATGATCCAGGTGGTCCGCGGGAAGAGCTGGACCGCCTTGTCGTGGGCCATGTGCGAGGCGAACCAGAAGCGGGCGAGCCAGGCACCGGCGAGGACCGCCGCGGCGGTACGGACCATGACACTGCGCAGGCCGAGGCCGATCCCGAGGCCCACACCGAGGATCAGCAGCAGCGCGAACCCGGTCTGGCCCGCCATCTCCCCGGAGACGGGCCACTGGTCGTAGGTGATGTGGCCGGTCCGGTCGGAGATCCAGCCCAGGACGTAGCCGGGGTCGGCGTACACGCCGAGGTAGGCGTACCGGTCCGGGGTCTGCGCGCCCAGCCGTGCCATCTGGTAGAGCAGCGGGGCGCCGATGACCCCGGCCGTGATCAGTACCGACCCGACGAACAGCGCCGCCCGCTTCACCGCGGGGGCACCGGCCCGCCACGGGAAGAGGAAGAGGAAGAGGACGGCGGCGCCGGGCGCGGCCCAGACGTACCAGCCCGAGTACCAGAGGAAGAGCGCGCCGAAGACCGCGCCGAGGGCCGTGCCCCGCAGGACCAGGGACTTCGGGGTGCGGCCGGCCGACCGGCGCAGCTCGCGGAAGCAGTACCCGAGGAGCGGCAGCAGCACGATCATGACGACGTGGCTGTACGGGCGGATCGGGTCGAGGAAGAGCACGGCCGCCGGGACGGCGATCAGCAGCGCCCAGAAGGGGCGGAGCAGCAGGCGCCAGGACAGGTACGCCATCGGGCCGACCAGGGCGCTGCAGATGATCTGCAGGTCGTGCAGGGCGAAGCCGGCGGTGCCGAGGCCGTCGTAGCGGACCTTGGCCCACAGGGCGATGAGCGCCGGGAACGCGGGCGGGTAGATGCCCGACACGCCCTCGCCCGACAGGAACGAGTTGGCCATCTCCACCAGGACGCTCGGGTCGCCCTCCTGCCCGCCGAGCGGGTACGGGGTGCCGCGCAGCGCCACGACGACACCGCCGGCCACGACGCCGGTGGCCAGCCCGGCCACGGCGCCGCAGACGAGTCGCTTGACGAACTCGTGGCGCAGGACCGGGCCCCGGTAGGCCGTGTACAGCAGCACGCCGAGCAGCGGGAGTCCGAGGACGGCCGCGTACAGCTGGAGCTTGGCCAGACCGCTGACCTGCCCGAGCCGGTTCATCGGGTTGACGCTGATGTGCCGGCTGAGCAGCGTGTACCCGAGGGCCGCGACCACGCTGACGACGACCTCGGCCAGGATCCGCACCCACCGCCGCGACAGCCACTCCCGGCCCCGCGACGCCGGGGGGCGGCTGTCGCCCTGCGCCGGTGCGCCAGGACGCCGGTCCGCGGCGCCGGCTTCGCCGACCGTCTCGGGGGCCAGGTGTGTCATCTCGTTCCGTTTCGTGGTGGGCGGAGTCTGAATCAGTTCTGGCCCGAGGTGAAGGCGTGCTTCGCCAGCGTGCGGGCACCCTCCTTGTTGCCGCTGCGCAGGGCTCCGGGGAGCATGGTCAGCGCGTGCAGCCGGGAGGCGCTGTGGAAGCGCGCCGCGCGGGCCGCCTTCGGCCAGCCGCGGGCGTCCATACGGGCGGCCACCGCGGTGAAGTAGCGCTCGGCCTCGGCGAAGCGGGTGCCGGAGAAGGCCTGGACCGACGACTCGCTGACGGCGTGCCGGCGGTACTGGAAGACGGTCGTGGAGTTGTCGATGACCATCTGCTCCCCGGCTTCGAGCAGGTCGACCACGAGCGCGAGGTCCTGGATGACCGAGTAGTCGTCCCGGAAGTTCACCTTGCGCAGCACCTCGCCGCGCCAGGCGATCGAGGGGAAGTAGAGCCAGTTGCCGCGCAGCACGCTGGCGGCCAGCTCCTCGCCGGCCATCAGGCGGCGGCCCTTCACCTGGGGTGCGTACAGCCGCTTCTTGGTGGTGTCGGCGAGGCCGCCCTGGACCACCCGGCCGGTGCCGTCGATGACCTCGACGCCGGGCTGGACCATGCCGATGCCCGGCCGCTCCTCGATGATCGCGCGGACGGTCTCCAGGTAGTGCGGGTGCAGCACGTCGTCGCAGCCCATGATGACCACGTGGTCGGCCTCGGACAGCCGTACGCACTTCTGGAAGTTCTTGGTGATGCCGAGGTTCTGCTCGTTGCGCGTGTAGTGCACGCGGTCGTCGCCGAGCGCGGCGAACCAGCCCGGTACGTCGGGTTCCTTGCCGTCGTCGATCACGACGAGGCGGAAGTCCCGGTCCGTCTGCGCCAGGACGCTGCGGACGGCGTCCTGCATCAGTTGCACGTCCCCGTAGTAGGGGAGCATGAAGTCGAAGGTCACCATGGGCGTTCAGGCCTTCACGGAGTCGGCGTCGGCCGTGGTGTCGCCGGCGGCACCGGGCTCGGGGGCCAGGCGCTCGTCGTTGTGGCGCATGCCCTCGTTGATGGCCACCGTCCGGGCGAGGTCGGTGATCTTCTTCTCCAGCGAGCGGAACCGCAGGAAGGTGTTGAGCGTGAGGAAGCCCATCGCCAGGACCATCACGTAGAGCACGAGGTCGGTGCCGCGGCCGACGCCGAGCTTCTGGGCGAGCCAGGTGACGTCCGTCGGGCGGAGCACGGCGTACACGTTGACGATGACGAACAGGGAGAAGGCGATGCGCTTCCAGGCCCGGTTCTTCGCCTGGCTCCACGTCCGGATGAACACCAGGGCCATCGACACGGAGCCGACGATCAGGACGAGCTGGATCCAGAAGTACTTCATCGACGCCCACGCTCCCGCAGCGAAATGTCAAAGATGATGTTCACGCCGTTGATGAGGGACTGGCCCTTGGAGCGCGAGTATTCGGTGTAGAGGATGTCCACCGGGACCTCGGTGACCCGCAGGTCGGAACCCGCCAGGAAACCGACCAGCTCCGAGGCGTGCGCCATGCCGTTCATGGTGATGTTCAGCTGCTCGGCGGCCTTCCGGCTCAGGACGCGCAGACCGTTGTGCGCGTCGGTGAGCTTGAGCTTGCGGGCGGTGGGACTGACCGCGGCGGCCGTGCGCAGGACGACCTGCTTGATCCACGGCACCTGGCCGTTCTGCTCGATGAAGCGCGAGCCGAGCACCACGTCGGCCTCGTCCCGCCGCAGCACGCCGACCATCGTCTCGACGTCCTTGGTCTGGTGCTGACCGTCGGCGTCGAAGGTCGCGAAGTAGCGGGAACCGGGCTGGGCGAGCGCGTACTTCAGACCGGTCTGGAGAGCCGCGCCCTGACCCAGGTTCACCGGGTGGCGGACCAGGTGGGCACCGGTGGTCGCTATGTGCTCGGCCGAGTCGTCCGTGCTGCCGTCGTCGACGACGACGATGTTGGGGAACGTCTTGCGGGCCCCTTCGACCACATCGGCGATCACCTGGCCCTCGTTATAGGCCGGTATGACCAGCCAGACATCGTCGTATTGGGACACGGTAGCTCCAGCGGAATGTGGCACGTACGAGTGCTCGGTGATCGGTGTGACGTCGTGGGCCGGCATGGTCATCTCCCGACCGCGCCCACACCCGCGGCGCCGGTGTCGGTGTCGGCCGACTGCCGGGGGGCTTCACCGGCTGCGGCCGCGGCTCCGGGGAAGCTCAGCCTGAGGGCTGCCAGCATAGCGAGCACGGTGGCGGTCGAGCCCAGGGCGTAGGCGACGATCACGCGCACGGCCACCTCGCCGGGGATCAGTGTGATGCCCACCAGGACCGCGGTACCGAGGGCCCAGCAGAGCAACTGGAGGTTGTGGCGCTTGAATACCATGAGCGCCTGTCCCAGCACCATCGCGAACATGTACGCCGCGGTGCCCGCGGACAGCAGGAAGAAGTCGAAGCTTCCCAGTACCGGGTCCTGGATGCCGAAGAGCACCTCGATGAGCCAGGGGCCGAGGGCGGTGGCGGGCAGGCCGCCGAGCAGGCCGAGCGCCCCGACCACCATCGCGATCCGGCGCAGCATCGCCCAGAAGGCCACGCGGTCGCCGGCGGTGAAGGCCGCGGTCAGGCCGCTGAGCAGCGAGGCCTGGAGCGAGCCGAAGACGAAGAGCGGAACACGTGCGAGGACCGTCGCGCTCATCAGCGCCGCGATCAGCGCGCTGTCGGACGGCGCCAGCAGCTTGGTGCTCATCACGGCCGCGTTCACGACCAGTTGGGACAGCAGCGTCGCGCAGACCAGCAGGCCGAGGCCGCCGCACAGTTCCCGCCAGGCGATCTGCTCGCCCGGACCGACCGCGCGCAGCAGCGGGGGCAGCGTCACCAGCGTCGCCACCACCGGCGCGACGGCCAGGATGAGACTGAAGGCCAGTGCCGAGTGCAGTCCGAGGAGGGCGCACCCGAAGGCGAGCACGATCCGCAGCCCGCCGTCGACGGCGAGCTGGGTGCCGTAGGCGCCGAAGCGGCCGAGGCCCGCCAGCACGCCGCGGGTGAGGTAGCAGACGGCCATGCCGGTGAAGGCGGCGCCGAGCGCGGCGACCAGGGCGCGGTCCCCGTGGAACAGCAGGTCGGCCAGGGGGCCGGCGCCGAGGCCGAGAACCAGCAGGGTCGCGCCGAGGATTCCGGCGGTGAGCAGTCCGGCACGGCGGAGCACCGGGGCGGCGCCCTGGCCGAGGACCACCCGGGCGGAGACGATCCGGGTGAGCTCCTGCTCCAGGGGGAAGAAGATGCCGATGCCGAGGGACATCACGATCGTCCACAGCACCGAGACGTTGGCATAGCCCGCATCGGACAGGCTGTGACCGGCCACGCCCAGGTGGGCGTACGAGGCGCCGCCGAGCACGACGGTGCCGCCGGCCACCGCGACGGTGCCCGGCGGCAGGGCCGCACTCAGCTTGTTCAGCAGGGTCTTCATCCCGCGCGGCCGTCCCGGGCCGCCTCGGCGAGTGCGGCGAAGCCGGGGGTGGCCAGCGCCAGGGCCAGCTGTTCGCGCCAGTCGGCAAGCGGCTCCAGTCCGGCCTTCTGCTGCCACGCGTCGTGTGCGAGCACGCTGAAGGCGGGGCGGGCGGCGGGGCGGACGAACGCCTCGGAGGTCGTCGGCCGGATCCGCTCGGGATCCAGACCGCTCAGGCGGTAGGCCTCGCGGGCCAGTCCCCTCCAGGTGGTCCGGCCGCTCGCGGTGCCGTGGTAGATCCCGCCGGCGGCCCGGCCCCGGAGGGCGGCCAGTCCGAGGTCGACCAGCCGGCCGGCGAGCGCGTAGGACCAGGTGGGTTGGCCGTGCTGATCGTCGACCACGTCGAGCGAGTCGCGCTGGGCGGCCAGCTTCAGCATGGTGGCAACGAAGTTCGACCCGTGCTCGCCGTACAGCCAGGCGGTCCGTACGACGTAGCCGTCCTGCGGCAGCAGTTCGGTGACGGCCTGCTCGCCGACCAGCTTGGAGCGTCCGTAGGCGTTGACCGGGCCGGTCACGGCGTCCTCGCGGTACGGCTCCGAGGCGTCGCCGGGCAGCACGTAGTCGGTGGAGACGTGGATCAGCCGCACGCCGGCGGCGGCGCACGCCTCGGCGAGGACGCGCACGGCGGTGCCGTTGACGGCGGTCGCGGCCTCCTCGGCGCTCTCGGCACCGTCGACGTCCGTCCAGGCAGCGCAGTTCACGACCACGGCAGCGCCCTCGACCGCGGCCCGGACCGCGGCCGGGTCGGTGATGTCGAGATCGGCGCGGTTGCGGCCCACGGCCTCGATCCCGGCGCGCTTCAGGACGGTCAGGACGTCCCGGCCGAGCATCCCGCCGGCGCCGGTGACGAGCCAGTGCCCGGACGACGAGTTGGCGCTCACTTCTGCAGGGCCGCCTTCGCCTTCAGCGGCTCCCACCAGGCGCGGTTCTCGCGGTACCACGCGATGGTGGCCTTGATGCCGTCCTCGAAGGTGACCTGGGGGGCGTAACCCAGCTCGGCGCCGATCTTGCTGATGTCGATGGAGTAGCGCAGGTCGTGGCCCTTGCGGTCCTCGACGTGCTCGACCATGTCCCAGCCCAGGCCCGCGGCCTCCAGCAGGACGCCGGTGAGCTCCTTGTTGGTGAGCTCGGTGCCGCCACCGATGTTGTAGACCTCGCCGGCCCGGCCCTTGCGCATGGCCAGGTCGATGCCCCGGCAGTGGTCGGAGACGTGCAGCCAGTCGCGGACGTTTCCGCCGTTGCCGTACAGCGGGACCTTCTTGCCGTCCATCAGGTTCGAGACGAACAGCGGGATGACCTTCTCCGGGAACTGGTAGTGCCCGTAGTTGTTGGAGCAGCGGGTGACCACCACGTCCATGCCGTGGGTGCGCGCGTACGCCAGCGCCAACAGGTCGGAGGATGCCTTGGAGGCGGAGTAGGGGGAGTTCGGCACCAGCGGCCACTCCTCCGTCCAGGAGCCCTCGCTGATCGATCCGTAGACCTCGTCGGTGGAGATGTGGACGAAGCGGCCGACCCCGTGCTTGCGGGCGGCGTCCAGCAGCACCTGGGTGCCGACGACGTTCGTCATGACGAAGGGGCCCGCACCGGCGATCGACCGGTCCACGTGGGACTCGGCGGCGAAGTGCACGACCACGTCGTGGCCGGCCATCACCTGGTCGACGGCCTCGGCGTCGCAGATGTCGCCCTGGACGAAGCGGTATCCGCTGTGGCCCGCGACCGGAGCGAGGTTCGCCTCGACGCCCGAGTAGGTCAGCTTGTCGAAGACGGTGACCTGCGCCGTGGCGTCTGCACCGAGCTGCTGGCGGACGAATTCTGAACCGATGAAGCCGGCGCCGCCGGTCACGAGGATGCGCATAATACGAAGAGTCTAGCCGCCTGCCGAACGTCACACGCCGGACGGTCGGACCGCCGCGGCCCTCTCGCATAGGGTTCACCCATGCGTGGAATTCTTTTGGCCGGTGGCACCGGATCGCGACTCTGGCCGCTGACTCGGGCCGTCTCGAAGCAGCTGCTGCCCGTCTTCGACAAGCCGATGATCTACTACCCGCTCTCCACCCTGGTCATGGCGGGAATCAGCGAGATCCTGATCATCACCACCCCTGAAGACCGCGACCAGTTCGAGCGGCTGCTCGGCGACGGTTCGCAGTTCGGACTGCGGTTGGAGTACGCCGTCCAGGAGCGCCCCGAGGGCATCGCCCAGGCGTTCGTCCTCGGCGCCGACTTCATCGGCGACGAGTCCGTCGCATTGATCCTCGGCGACAACATCTTCCACGGCAGCGGCCTCGGCACCCGCCTCGCCCAGCACACCGACGCCAAGGGCGGCCGGGTGTTCGCGTACCCGGTGGCGGACCCGACCGCCTACGGCGTCGTGGAGTTCGACGAGAAGGGCCAGGCCATCTCCATCGAGGAGAAGCCGGTCAAGCCCAAGTCCCGCTACGCGGTGCCGGGTCTGTACTTCTACGACAACCAGGTCGTGGAGATAGCCAGGGGGCTCAAGCCCAGCGCCCGCGGCGAGCTGGAGATCACCGCCGTCAACGACGCCTACCTCCAGGCCGGCGAACTGAACGTCACCATCCTGGACCGCGGCACCGCCTGGCTCGACACCGGCACCTTCGTCTCGATGGTCCAGGCCTCCGAGTTCGTCCGCGTGATCGAGGAACGCCAGGGCTTCAAGATCGGCTGCATCGAAGAGGCGGCCTGGCGGGCCGGCCTGATCGACTCCGACCAACTGCGTTCGCTCGCCGAGCCGTTGACCAAGAGCGGCTACGGCACCTACCTCCTGGCCCTGCTGGACGAGGAGGAGGGCAAGTGAAGTTCCGCGAACTCTCCATCGCGGGCGCCTTCGAGGTGACCCCGCAGCTGCACGGCGACCCGCGCGGCCTGTTCACCGAGTGGTACCGCTTCGACCGCCTGGCGGAGGTCGTCGGCCACCCGCTGAACCTGGCGCAGGCGAACCTCTCCGTCTCCGCCGCGGGCGTGGTTCGCGGCATCCACTTCGCCGACGTGCCGCGCGGCCAGGCCAAGTACGTGACCTGCGTGCGCGGCGCCGTGCTCGACGTCATCGTGGACCTGCGGGTGGGCTCCCCCACCTTCGGCCGCTGGGAGGGCGTCCGCCTCGACGACGCCGACCGCCGGGCCGTCTACATCCCCGAGGGGCTCGGCCACGGCTTCTGCGCCCTGACCGACGACGCGACCCTGTCGTACCTCTGCTCGGAGACGTACAACCCCACCGGCGAGCACTCGGTGCACCCGCTCGACCCGGACCTGGGCATCGAGTGGCCCGCCGAGTTCCCGCAGCTGTCCGCGCGCGACGAGGCCGCCCCGTCGCTGGCCGAAGCCATCTCGACCGGACTGCTGCCCGACCACGCCGCCTGTGTCGAGTTCACCGAGTCGCTGCGCGTGAACTGACGCGCCGCCCGCGTACGCGGAAGGGCCGCACCCCGCAGGACGGGGTGCGGCCCTTCTGGTGTGTCCGGGCCGGTCCGGCCGCGACCGCCGGCCGCAACGCCGAAGGGCCCCGCCCCACCGCCTCGGCGGTGGGCCGGGGCCCTCCAGTGGAACGTGGTGCCCGGTCAACGGGCTACCAGGTCAGAACCCGAATTACTTCGTGATCTTGGTGACCTGGCCGGCGCCCACGGTACGACCACCCTCACGGATGGCGAACTTCAGGCCCTCCTCCATGGCGACCGGCTGGATCAGCGCGACCGACATCTCGGTGTTGTCGCCCGGCATGACCATCTCCGTGCCGGCCGGCAGGGTGACGACACCCGTGACGTCCGTGGTACGGAAGTAGAACTGCGGACGGTAGTTGTTGAAGAACGGGGTGTGACGGCCACCCTCGTCCTTCGACAGGATGTAGGCCTGGGCCTCGAACTCGGTGTGCGGGGTGACCGAACCCGGCTTGATGATGACCTGGCCGCGCTCGACGTCCTCGCGCTTGATGCCACGGAGGAGCAGACCGACGTTCTCACCGGCCTGGCCCTCGTCGAGCAGCTTGCGGAACATCTCGATACCGGTGACCGTGGTGGTGGTCTTCTCTTCCTTGATACCGATGATGTCGACGGTCTCGTTGACCTTCAGGACACCACGCTCGATACGGCCGGTGACGACCGTACCGCGACCGGTGATCGTGAAGACGTCCTCGACGGGCATGAGGAACGGCTTGTCGGTGTCACGCGGCGGGGTCGGGATCGACTCGTCGACGGCGGTCATGAGGCCGAGAAGCTTCTCGCCCCACTCCTTGTCGCCCTCGAGCGCCTTCAGCGCGGAGACGCGGACGACCGGCAGGTCGTCGCCCGGGAACTCGTACTCGGAGAGCAGCTCACGGACCTCGAGCTCGACGAGCTCCAGGATCTCCTCGTCGTCCACCATGTCGGCCTTGTTCAGGGCGACGACGATGTACGGAACGCCGACCTGGCGGGCCAGGAGCACGTGCTCCTTGGTCTGCGGCATCGGGCCGTCGGTGGCGGCGACCACGAGGATGGCGCCGTCCATCTGCGCGGCACCGGTGATCATGTTCTTGATGTAGTCCGCGTGACCCGGGCAGTCGACGTGGGCGTAGTGACGCGCCTCGGTCTGGTACTCGACGTGCGCGATGGAGATGGTGATACCGCGCTGGCGCTCCTCAGGAGCCTTGTCGATCTGGTCGAAGGCCGAGGCCTCGTTCAGGTCCGGGTACGCGTCGTGCAGCACCTTGGTAATGGCGGCCGTGAGGGTCGTCTTACCGTGGTCAATGTGACCGATGGTGCCGATGTTGACGTGCGGCTTAGTCCGCTCGAACTTCGCCTTCGCCACGGGGGTCCTCCTGGAGAGTGGTTCTGTACGCCTTACAGATCGGCGCCAGGTGATCTTTGCTGGAAAGCCGGCCGGTCCCCGGGGCAACGGGAGTGGCTCCTGTTGCCCCAGAGGCTGCCGGTGACAAGCCTAAAGCGTGTACTCCGAAGAGTTACTCGCCCTTGGCCTTCGCGATGATCTCCTCGGCGACGTTCCGGGGAACCTCGGCGTAGGAGTCGAACTGCATCGAGTAGCTGGCGCGACCCGAGGTCTTGCTGCGGAGGTCGCCGACGTAGCCGAACATCTCCGACAGGGGCACGAGGCCCTTGACGATCTTGGCTCCGTGACGGTCCTCCATGGCCTGAATCTGGCCACGGCGGGAGTTGATGTCACCGATGACATCGCCCATGGACTCCTCGGGCGTGGTGACCTCAACGGCCATCATCGGCTCGAGCAGAACGGGCGAAGCCTTGCGCGCGGCCTCCTTGAAGGCCTGCGAACCGGCGATCTTGAAGGCGAGCTCGGAGGAGTCGACCTCGTGGTAGCCGCCGTCGAGAAGCGTGACGCGAACGCCCGTCATCTCGTAGCCGGCCAGGATGCCGAACTGCATGGCCTCCTGCGCACCCGCGTCCACCGAAGGGATGTACTCCTTCGGCACACGACCGCCGGTGACCTTGTTCACGAACTCGTACGCCGGGCCGTCGGCCTCGGTGATGGGCTCGATCGCGATCTGCACCTTGGCGAACTGACCGGTACCACCGGTCTGCTTCTTGTGGGTGTAGTCGTGACGCTCGACGGCCTTGCGGATCGTCTCGCGGTACGCGACCTGCGGCTTGCCGACGTTGGCCTCGACCTTGAACTCGCGCTTCATGCGGTCGACAAGCACCTCAAGGTGCAGCTCGCCCATTCCGCCGAGGATGGTCTGGCCCGTCTCCTCGTCCGAGTGAACGTGGAAGGAGGGGTCCTCCTCCGCGAGACGCTGGATGGCGACACCCAGCTTCTCCTGGTCACCCTTGGACTTGGGCTCGATGGCGACCTGGATGACCGGAGCCGGGAAGTCCATGGACTCCAGGATCACGGGCTGCTTGTCGTCGCACAGCGTCTCACCGGTGGTGGTCTGCTTCAGGCCCATCACGGCGACGATGTCGCCGGCGCCCACCGAGTCGATCTCCTCACGCTTGTTCGCGTGCATGCGGTAGATCTTGCCGATGCGCTCCTTCTTGCCCTTGACGGAGTTCAGCACCGCGGTGCCGGCCTCCAGGCGGCCCGAGTAAACCCGGACGAAGGTGAGCTTACCGAGGTGCGGGTCGCTCATGATCTTGAACGCGAGCGCGGCGAGGGGCTCCTCGTCGGACGGCTTGCGCTTCACGACCGTCTCGGCGTCGCGGACGTCGTGGCCCTCGATGGCCTCGATGTCCAGCGGCGACGGCAGGTAACGGACGACAGCGTCGAGCAGGGGCTGGACACCCTTGTTCTTGAACGCCGTGCCACAGAACACCGCGGTGATCGTGGGCTCGCCCTTGCCCTTGCCGGAGCCGAGGATGATACGACGGACGGCGGCGTGCAGCTGGTCCTCGGTGGGCTCGATGCCCTCGAGGAAGAGCTCCATCATCTCTTCGTCGTTCTCGGCGACGGTCTCGACCAGCTTGCCGCGCCACTCCTCAGCGGCCTCGGTGTGGCTGGCCGGGATGTCGACGATGTCGTACATCTCGCCCTTGGTCGCCTCGGCGGACCAGACGAGCGCCTTCATGCGGACGAGGTCGACGACACCCTGGAAGTCGGCCTCGGCACCGATGGGGAGCTGCATGACGATCGGAACCGCACCGAGGCGGTCCGTGATCATGTCGACGCAGCGGTGGAACTCGGCGCCGGTGCGGTCGAGCTTGTTGACGAAGCAGATACGCGGAACGCCGTAGCGGTCCGCCTGACGCCAGACGGTCTCGGACTGCGGCTCGACGCCGGCCACACCGTCGAAGACGGTGACGGCGCCGTCGAGGACGCGGAGCGAACGCTCCACCTCGACGGTGAAGTCGACGTGACCCGGGGTGTCGATGATGTTGATGGTGTGGTCAACATCTTCGAGCGGCCAGTGGCAGGTGGTGGCGGCAGACGTGATGGTGATACCACGCTCCTGCTCCTGCTCCATCCAGTCCATCGTGGCGGCGCCGTCGTGGACCTCACCGATCTTGTACGACACACCGGTGTAGAACAGGATGCGCTCGGTGGTGGTCGTCTTGCCCGCGTCGATGTGGGCCATGATCCCGATGTTGCGGACCTTGGCCAGGTCAAGCGAAGTGGTAGCCATAAGGCTTCGGTCTTCTCTCGGTCTCGATGTGGGGTGGGACTACCAGCGGTAGTGCGCGAAGGCCTTGTTGGACTCGGCCATCTTGTGCGTGTCCTCGCGCTTCTTGACGGCAGCGCCAAGACCGTTGGAGGCGTCGAGCAGCTCGTTCATGAGGCGCTCGGTCATGGTCTTCTCACGACGGGCGCGGGAGTAACCCACGAGCCAGCGCAGCGCCAGGGTCGACTGGCGACCCGGCTTGACCTCGACGGGAACCTGGTAGGTCGCGCCACCGACACGGCGGGACTTGACCTCGAGGGACGGCTTGACGTTCTCCAGCGCGCGCTTCAGCGTGATGACCGGGTCGTTGCCGGTCTTCTCGCGGAGGCCTTCCATGGCGCCGTAAACGATGCGCTCGGCGGTGGAGCGCTTGCCGTTCAGGAGGATCTTGTTGATGAGCGAGGTCACCAGAGGAGATGCGTAGACCGGGTCGATGATGACCGGGCGCTTCGGGGCGGGGCCCTTACGAGGCATTCTTACTTCTCCTTCTTGGCGCCGTAGCGGCTGCGGGCCTGCTTGCGGTTCTTGACAGCCTGGGTGTCAAGCGCACCGCGGATGATCTTGTAACGAACACCCGGCAGGTCCTTCACACGGCCACCACGCACGAGCACGATCGAGTGCTCCTGCAGGTTGTGTCCCTCACCCGGAATGTAAGCGGTGACCTCGATGCCGGAGGTCAGACGCACACGCGCGACCTTACGGAGCGCCGAGTTCGGCTTCTTCGGGGTGGTCGTGAACACACGCGTGCAGACGCCGCGACGCTGGGGCGAGGCCTCAAGCGCGGGAGTCTTTGTCTTCTCGACCTTGTCCTGCCGGCCCTTACGGACCAGCTGCTGGATCGTAGGCACTACTTCTCCGGTTTCTGTGTGCCGTGTAGTGAAGCTAACCTGGAACGTTGCCGACCCACGCGGTCGGGTGTGTCGGATCCTGCACACTTCCACCGAGGTGAGAGGGGCACGGATCGCGGTGTGGTCTTCTCGGCTCACCGCGGGTCTGTGCGCGCGCGGGAGCCCAGGGCACACCCCAGGCACAAGGTCAGAGCGTACCTACCTCACAGAGGTAGGTCAAAACAAATGCCCAGCACGAAAATCCGCCGCGCGCAAGCGGTACGGGGGCCGTTCGGCCCGACGGGCCGCCCCGCCGCCCTAAACTGACAGCTTGCCCGGGCGCTGGGCGCCCGGGAGCCGATCAGCAGGGAGCAGCACATTGGGGACCGTGGCACCCGAGCCGACCACCGTCGACGCCCGGCCCACCGCAGCGGACCGCCCCCCGGCCCTCCGCGGACCCGTCCGCCTCTCCGCCCGCCTGCGCGGTCCCCTGCTGGCCTTCCTGCTCGCCGCGTCCGCCGCCGTCGCGGCCTGGGTCGCGCGCGGGACGTTCCCCTTCGGCAACACCGGGCGAGCCATCAACGACCAGGCCAACCAGTACGTGCCCTTCCACCGGGCACTGTGGGACCTGGTCCACGGGCAGGCCGCCGGGGACCTGTTCTTCACCTGGCGCGGCGGATTCGGACAGCAGTTCCTGTCCGACTACCACACCTACCTCGGCAACCCGTTCTCCTGGCTGGCCGTCCTCGTCCCGCGCGACCACGTCGACCTGGCCGTCTTCGCGGTCACCCCGGTCACGATGGGCACCGCCGCCGCCGTGATGACCGTGTACCTCGGCAAGCTGCACGCCGGCCCCTGGTGGCAGCGGGGCGTGCTCGGGGCGACGTACGGCCTGTGCGGCTGGGCGCTCAGCGACGCCTCGTACATCCCGATGTGGCTCTGGGGCCTGGTCGCCCTCCCGATGCTCGGCATCGCCGTCGAGTGGTGCCTGGAGGGGCGCCGCTGGCCGGGGGCGGCCCTGCTGGTCGCACTCGCCTGGTTCGGGAACTTCTACACCGCGATGATGGCCACGATGGCCGCCTGCGTGCTGCTGGCCATCCGCCTGGCCACCCGCGACACGACGGCCCGGGAGCGGCTGCTGGCCCTGTGGCGGGCCGCGACGGCCGCCGCGACCGGAATCCTGCTCACGCTCCCGCTGCTGCTGCCGTCGTTCCTGTCCAGCGGTGCCGCCCAGCCCACCAGGGCCGCCGCCTTCGACCCCGTACGGATCGAGGTCTTCTTCGCGGGGATGCTCCCGGCCACCCACCTGTGGGGCGGCCGTCCCCGGCTCTACGTGGCCTCGCTCGGCCTGATCCTCGCCGGCTCCTTCCTTCTCAACACCCGGGTCGCGCGCCGCACCCGCCTGGTGTGGGCGGTCGCCACCGCGCTGGTGCTGGCCTCCTTCCAGTTCCCGCCCACGCAGTACGTGTGGCACGGACTGGCGGTGCCGAACGGCAACCCGTACCGCGAGGCCTTCGTGTTCAGCGGGATGGTGGTGGTCCTGGCCTGGCTGGCGCTGGCCAACCGGCCGCGCCCGCTGCACCTGGCCCTGAGCGCCGCCCTGCTGGTCGCCGCTGCCTTCGCCCTGCGCCACACGGACGACTTCGGCGGCTGGACCTGGCCGGCGGTGCTCGGCGGCGGGGGTGTCTCGCTGCTGGCGCTGGTCCTGCTGCGGCTCGGCGAGAAGCGCCGCTTCCTGGTCCCGGTGGCCGCCGTGCTGATGGCCGGTGTCGTCCTCGCGGAGTCCACCGCGGCCGCGGCCGGCGCCGACGCCCGCCGGGCCCGCGAGCGCTGGGCCAAGCCGATCGCCACGTCGAACCGGTCGATCGCACAGCATTTCGACGCCGTGCGCGGGGTCGAGGACTGGCCCGCCCACCGGACCGACTCGGGCGCGCCGCAGACCGCGTACAACGACGCCCTGGCGCTCCGGGCGGAGGGGCCGCAGTCCTACAGCAGCTACCTCCCCGAGGCGACCTACCGGGCCCTGCAGCCCCTGGGGTACGGCTTCAAGAACGACGGCCGGACCTTCTTCGGCGCCGACAACCCGGTGCTCGACGCGATCTTCTCCATCGGCGCGCGGGTCCGTCCGGGGGCGGCGCCGGGCAGCTGGACGGCCGACCGGTTCCCGGCGCCGCCGCTGGCCACCGTCCGCACCGGACCGTACGCCTCCCCGAATCCGGCGGACAGCGTCTACGCCCGCCAGGAGACCGTCCTCGGCGCCACCGTCTACGAGGTCCCGCAGGTCACCCGCGGCGGCAACCCGGAGGTCAGGACGTTCACGGCCCGCTGCCGCCCCGGCTCCGAGGCCTACTGGTACTCCCCCGCCCTCCACGGCTCCCTCCGCGCCGGCGCCACCGAGAAGCCGCTGGCGGGCGCGGTGACGGGGGTGACCCCGCTCGGCCCCGTCCCGGCGTCCGGCGAGGTCGAGGTCAGCGTGCGCACGCGTACGAAGGGGGCCGGCGCCGGAGCCCACCCGCTGGGCTGCCTCGACCGGGCGGCCCTCGCGGCGGCCGTCGACGGCCTCAAGGCCACCGGCGCCACCACCGTCGACGTCGGCGGCCACTCCATCGCGGCCTCCTTCCCCGCGGACACCCGGGGCACGGCCGTCGTCGCCACCACCGCCGTCCCCGGGTGGAGCTGCTCGGCCCCGGTCAGGCCCTTCCACGGCCTGCTGGCCGTGGACCTCCCCCCGGGTACCACCGAGATCTCCTGCACCTTCACCCCGAAGGGCTTCACCGCAGGCCTGGCCGGCGGAGCCCTGGCCCTCTTGGCCCTCGCCGCGGTCCCGACCTGGACGCGCCTGCGGCGCCGGCGCTGACGCTCCGCCGGCGCCCCCGCAGACCCGCGGCGGGCTCCCCCGCGGAAACGAAAAAGGCCCCCCGCCACTCCTTGCGGAGCGGCGGGGGGCTTCTTCTTACGAGCTCTTAGCCGTTGTACGGGCCGTAGTCGTAGTCCTCCAGCGGGACGGCCTGGCCGGAGCCGGTGCCGAAGGGCGAGTAGTCGATGTCGTCGTAACCGACGGCCGAGTACATCGCGGCCTTCGCCTCCTCGGTGGGCTCCACCCGGATGTTGCGGTAGCGGGCGAGGCCCGTACCGGCCGGGATGAGCTTACCGATGATGACGTTCTCCTTGAGGCCGATCAGGGAGTCGGACTTGGCGTTGATCGCCGCGTCCGTCAGGACCCTGGTCGTCTCCTGGAAGGACGCCGCCGACAGCCAGGACTCGGTCGCGAGCGAGGCCTTGGTGATACCCATCAGCTGCGGACGGCCGGAGGCGGGGTGACCGCCCTCGGTGACCACACGACGGTTCTCGGTCTCGAACTTCGACCGCTCCACCAGCTCGCCCGGCAGGAGCTCCGCGTCGCCGGACTCGATGATCGTCACGCGGCGCAGCATCTGCCGGATGATGATCTCGATGTGCTTGTCGTGGATCGACACGCCCTGCGAGTTGTAGACCTTCTGGACCTCGCCGACCAGGTGGACCTGGACGGCACGCTGGCCGAGGATGCGCAGCACGTCGTGCGGGTTGGTGGCACCCATGGTGAGCTTCTGGCCCACCTCGACGTGGTCGCCCTCGTGCACGATGACCTTGGCGCGCTTCGAGATCGGGAACGCCGTCTCGTCGCTGCCGTCGTCGGGCGTGATGACGATCTTCTTCGTCTTCTCGGTCTCCTCGATCCGCACGCGGCCGGCGGCCTCGGAGATCGGGGCGACACCCTTCGGGGTACGGGCCTCGAAGAGCTCGACGACACGCGGCAGACCCTGCGTGATGTCGTCACCGGCCACACCACCGGTGTGGAAGGTACGCATCGTCAGCTGGGTACCGGGCTCACCGATGGACTGGGCGGCGATGATGCCGACGGCCTCACCGATGTCGACCAGCTTGCCGGTGGCCAGCGAGCGGCCGTAGCAGAAGGCACAGGTGCCGACCGCGGACTCACAGGTCAGGACCGAGCGGGTCTTGACCTCCTCCACGCCGTTGGCGACCAGGGCGTCGATGAGCACGTCACCGAGGTCGACGTTGGCCGGCGCGATGACCTTGCCGTCGATGACGACGTCCTCGGCCAGCATGCGGGCGTAGATCGAGGTCTCGACGTCGTCGGCCTTGCGCAGCACGCCGTCCTCGCCGCGAACGGCGATCTTCAGCTTCAGGCCGCGCTCGGTGCCGCAGTCCTCCTCGCGGATGATCACGTCCTGCGAGACGTCCACCAGACGACGGGTCAGGTAACCCGAGTCGGCGGTACGCAGGGCGGTGTCCGCCAGACCCTTACGAGCACCGTGCGTGGAGATGAAGTACTCCAGAACGGTGAGGCCCTCGCGGAAGGACGCCTTGATCGGACGCGGGATGGTCTCGTTCTTCGCGTTCGACACCAGACCACGCATACCGGCGATCTGTCGCATCTGCATCATGTTTCCTCGGGCACCCGAGTCAACCATCATGAAGATGGGGTTCGTCTTGGGGAAGTTCGCGTTCATCGCCTCGGCGACCTCGTTGGTCGCCTTGGTCCAGATCGCGATGAGCTCCTGCGTGCGCTCGTCCTTGGTGATCAGACCGCGCTCGTACTGCTTCTGGACCTTCTCGTCCTGCGCCTCGTAGCCCGCGACGATGGCCTTCTTGGCCTCGGGCACGACGACGTCGGAGATGGCCACGGTGACACCGGAACGGGTCGCCCAGTGGAAGCCGGCCGCCTTCAGGTTGTCGAGCGTCGCCGCCACGATGACCTTGGGGTAGCGCTCCGCCAGGTCGTTGACGATCTCGGAGAGCTGCTTCTTGCCCACCGAGTAGTCGACGAACGGGTAGTCCTCGGGCAGCAGCTCGTTGAAGAGCGCGCGGCCCAGGGTGGTGCGCAGGCGGAAGCTGTCGCCCGGCTGGAACTCGCGCTCGGCGACGCCGTCGTCCCCGCCCTCGGCGACCGGCGGCACCCAGCCGCGCGGCGGGATGGTGCCCACCGGGAAGCGGATGTCGACGGACGACTGCAGCGCGAGCTCGCCGGCGTCGAACGCCATGGTCGCCTCGGCCGTGGAGCCGAAGGCGCGGCCCTCGCCCTTGGTGTCGCGCAGGTCACCGTCGGTGGTCAGGAAGAACAGACCCAGGACCATGTCCTGCGTCGGCATCGTGACCGGACGGCCGTCGGCCGGCTTGAGGATGTTGTTCGAGGACAGCATCAGGATGCGGGCCTCGGCCTGCGCCTCCGCGGAGAGCGGCAGGTGCACGGCCATCTGGTCACCGTCGAAGTCCGCGTTGAACGCGGTGCAGACGAGCGGGTGGATCTGGATGGCCTTGCCCTCGACCAGCTGCGGCTCGAAGGCCTGGATGCCGAGGCGGTGCAGCGTGGGCGCACGGTTCAGCAGAACCGGGTGCTCCGCGATGACCTCTTCCAGGACGTCGTACACGACCGTGCGGCCGCGCTCGACCATCCGCTTGGCGCTCTTGATGTTCTGCGCGTGGTTCAGGTCCACCAGGCGCTTCATCACGAACGGCTTGAAGAGTTCCAGCGCCATGGCCTTCGGCAGACCGCACTGGTGCAGCTTCAGCTGCGGGCCGACGACGATCACGGAACGCGCGGAGTAGTCCACGCGCTTGCCGAGCAGGTTCTGACGGAAGCGACCCTGCTTGCCCTTCAGCATGTCGCTGAGGGACTTCAGCGGGCGGTTGCCGGGGCCCGTCACCGGGCGGCCGCGGCGACCGTTGTCGAAGAGCGCGTCCACGGCCTCCTGGAGCATGCGCTTCTCGTTGTTCACGATGATCTCGGGGGCACCGAGGTCGAGAAGGCGCTTCAGGCGGTTGTTGCGGTTGATCACGCGGCGGTACAGGTCGTTCAGGTCGGAGGTCGCGAAGCGGCCACCGTCCAGCTGCACCATCGGACGCAGGTCCGGCGGGATGACCGGGACGCAGTCCAGGACCATGCCCTTGGGCTTGTTGCTGGTCTGCAGGAACGCGGAGACGACCTTGAGGCGCTTGAGCGCACGGGTCTTCTTCTGGCCCTTGCCGGTACGGATGATCTCGCGGAGGCGCTCGGCCTCCTCCTCCAGGTCGAAGGACTCCAGGCGCTTCTGCAGCGCGGCGGCGCCCATGCAGCCGTCGAAGTACGTGCCGAAGCGGTCACGCAGCTCGCGGTAGAGCAGCTCGTCGCCCTCAAGGTCCTGGACCTTGAGGTTCTTGAAGCGGGCCCACACCTCGTCGAGGCGGTCGATCTCGCGCTGGGCGCGGTCGCGGAGCTGCTTCATCTCGCGCTCGGCACCCTCGCGCACCTTGCGGCGCACGTCGGCCTTCGCACCCTCGGCCTCAAGCTCGGCCAGGTCGGACTCGAGCTTCTTGGCACGGCCTTCGAGGTCGGCGTCGCGACGGTTCTCGATCTGCTGGCGCTCGACGGAGACGTGGGCCTCCAGCGACGGCAGGTCGCGCTGGCGGCGCTCGTCGTCGACGAACGTGATCATGTACGCGGCGAAGTAGATGACCTTCTCAAGGTCCTTCGGCGCGAGGTCCAGCAGGTAGCCCAGGCGCGACGGGACGCCCTTGAAGTACCAGATGTGGGTGACGGGGGCGGCGAGCTCGATGTGGCCCATCCGCTCACGGCGCACCTTGGCGCGCGTGACCTCGACGCCACAGCGCTCACAGATGATGCCCTTGAAGCGGACACGCTTGTACTTGCCGCAGTAGCACTCCCAGTCCCGGGTCGGACCGAAGATCTTCTCGCAGAAGAGTCCGTCCTTCTCGGGCTTCAGGGTGCGGTAGTTGATGGTCTCCGGCTTCTTGACCTCGCCGTGCGACCAGGTTCGGATGTCGTCCGCGGTGGCAAGGCCGATCCGCAGCTCGTCGAAGAAGTTGACGTCGAGCACTGTGCGTCAATCCCTCTTTCGGGGTCGTGTCTCTTGATCAGTGGTCTGAACGGTCCCGGGGATGACGGGGGGCTCAGGGTGTGAGCCCCCCGTCAGGCCCGTCAGACCTCTTCGACGCTGCTCGGCTCGCGCCGGGACAGGTCGATACCGAGCTCCTCCGCCGCGCGGAAGACGTCCTCGTCGGTGTCGCGCATCTCGATGGACATGCCGTCCGAGGACAGCACCTCCACGTTGAGGCAGAGCGACTGCATTTCCTTGATGAGCACCTTGAAGGACTCGGGAATGCCCGGCTCGGGGATGTTCTCGCCCTTGACGATGGCCTCGTAGACCTTCACTCGGCCGGTGACGTCGTCGGACTTGATGGTCAGCAGCTCCTGGAGGGCGTAGGCGGCGCCGTACGCCTCGAGCGCCCACACCTCCATCTCACCGAATCGCTGGCCACCGAACTGTGCCTTACCACCCAGCGGCTGCTGCGTGATCATCGAGTACGGACCGGTCGAACGGGCGTGGAGCTTGTCGTCGACCAGGTGGTGGAGCTTGAGGATGTACATGTACCCGACCGAGATCGGGTCCGGGAACGGCTCGCCGGAGCGGCCGTCGAACAGGCGCGCCTTGCCGGACGGGAGGACCAGGCGGTCACCGTCTCGGTTCGGGATGGTGTGCTCGAAGAGGCCGGCGAGTTCGTCCTCGCGGGCGCCGTCGAACACGGGGGTGGCGACGTTGGTGCCGGGCTCGACGCGGTCGGCGCCGATGGACTTCAGCCGCTCGGCCCACTCCTCACCCAGACCGGAGACGTCCCAGCCGCGGCTGGCGAGCCAGCCGAGGTGGATCTCCAGGACCTGTCCCGGGTTCATTCGGGACGGGACACCCAGCGGGTTCAGGATGATGTCGACCGGGGTGCCGTCCTCCAGGAACGGCATGTCCTCGATCGGGAGGATCTTGGAGATGACGCCCTTGTTGCCGTGACGGCCGGCGAGCTTGTCACCGTCGGTGATCTTGCGCTTCTGGGCGACGTAGACGCGGACCAGCTGGTTCACGCCCGGAGGAAGCTCGTCGCCCTCCTCGCGGTCGAAGACGCGGACGCCGATGACCTTGCCGATCTCACCGTGGGGGACCTTGAGCGAGGTGTCACGCACCTCGCGGGCCTTCTCACCGAAGATCGCGCGGAGCAGGCGCTCCTCCGGGGTCAGCTCGGTCTCACCCTTGGGCGTGACCTTGCCGACCAGGATGTCACCGGCGACGACGTCCGCACCGATGCGGATGATGCCGCGCTCGTCGAGGTCCGCCAGGACCTCCTCGGAGACGTTCGGGATGTCCCGGGTGATCTCCTCGGGGCCGAGCTTGGTGTCACGGGCGTCGACCTCGTGCTCCTCGATGTGGATCGAGGAGAGGACGTCGTCCTGCACGAGGCGCTGCGACAGGATGATCGCGTCCTCGTAGTTGTGGCCCTCCCACGGCATGAACGCCACGAGCAGGTTCTTACCGAGGGCCATCTCGCCCTCTTCGGTCGCCGGTCCGTCCGCGAGGACCTGGGACTCGACGATCCGGTCACCCTCGTTGACGATGACCTTCTGGTTGACCGAGGTGCCCTGGTTCGAGCGGGAGAACTTGGCGACGCGGTACGTGGTGTACGTGCCGTCGTCGTTGGCGACGGTGATGTAGTCGGCCGAGACCTCCTGGACCACACCGTCCTTCTCCGCACGGATCGAGTCGCCGGCGTCGACCGCACAGCGGTACTCCATGCCGGTGCCGACGAGCGGGGCCTCCGCCTTGATGAGCGGAACGGCCTGGCGCATCATGTTCGCGCCCATGAGGGCACGGTTGGCGTCGTCGTGCTCGAGGAAGGGGATCATCGCGGTCGCGACGGACACCATCTGGCGCGGGGAGACGTCCATGTAGTCGACGTCGCCGCCGGCGATGTAGTCGATCTCGCCGCCACGACGGCGGACCAGGACGCGGTTCTCGGTGAAGCGCATGTCCTCGGACAGGGCCGCGTTGGCCTGCGCGATGACGAAGCGGTCTTCCTCGTCGGCCGTCAGGTAGTCGACCTCGTCGGTGACGACACCGTCGATGACCTTGCGGTACGGGGTCTCGACGAAACCGAACGCGTTGACGCGACCGTAGGAGGCGAGCGAGCCGATCAGACCGATGTTCGGGCCTTCGGGGGTCTCGATCGGGCACATGCGGCCGTAGTGCGACGGGTGGACGTCACGGACCTCGAAGCCGGCCCGCTCACGGGACAGACCGCCGGGGCCCAGCGCCGACAGGCGGCGCTTGTGGGTCAGGCCCGAGAGCGGGTTGTTCTGGTCCATGAACTGGGACAGCTGGCTGGTGCCGAAGAACTCCTTGATGGAGGCGACGACCGGCCGGATGTTGATCAGGGTCTGCGGCGTGATCGCCTCGACGTCCTGGGTGGTCATGCGCTCGCGCACGACGCGCTCCATACGAGCCAGACCCGTGCGGACCTGGTTCTGGATGAGCTCGCCGACGTTGCGCAGACGACGGTTGCCGAAGTGGTCGATGTCGTCGGTCTCGACCACGATCGAACGGCCGGACTCGCCGATCGTCTCGGTCTCGCCGGCGTGCAGCTTGACCAGGTACTTGATCGTGGCGATGACGTCGTCGGTGGTGAGCACACCGGCGTCGAGCGGCTCGTCGGCGCCGAGCTTCTTGTTCACCTTGTAGCGGCCGACCTTCGCGAGGTCGTAGCGCTTGGGGTTGAAGTAGAGGTTCTCCAGCAGCGTCTGGGCGGCCTCACGGGTCGGCGGCTCGCCCGGGCGCAGCTTGCGGTAGATGTCGAGCAGCGCGTCGTCCTGGCCCTGGGTGTGGTCCTTCTCCAGGGTGGCGCGCATGGACTCGTACTCGCCGAACTCCTCGAGGATCTGCTCGGTGGTCCAGCCGAGCGCCTTCAGGAGGACGGTGACGGACTGCTTGCGCTTGCGGTCGATGCGGACGCCGACCATGTCGCGCTTGTCGATCTCCATCTCCAGCCAGGCACCCCGGGAGGGGATGATCTTGGCGGAGAAGATGTCCTTGTCGGACGTCTTGTCGATGGAGGAGTCGAAGTAGACACCGGGGGAACGGACGAGCTGCGACACCACGACACGCTCGGTGCCGTTGATGACGAAGGTGCCCTTGTTGGTCATGAGCGGGAAGTCGCCCATGAAGACCGTCTGAGACTTGATCTCTCCGGTCTCGTTGTTCGTGAACTCGGCCGTGACGAACAGCGGAGCCGCGTAGGTGAAGTCGCGCTCCTTGCACTCGTCGACGGAGTTCTTCGCCGGCTCGAAGCGGTGGTCGCGGAAGGTCAGCGACATCGACCCGGAGAAGTCCTCGATCGGCGAGATCTCCTCGAAGATCTCTTCCAGACCGGACTTGGTGGGGACGTCCTGTCCACTCTCAAGCGCCGACTCGACGCGAGACTTCCAGGCGGCGTTGCCGAGCAGCCAGTCAAAGCTCTCGGTCTGCAGCGCCAGGAGGTTCGGAACCTCGAGCGGCTCCTTGATCTTTGCAAAGGAGATGCGCAGCGGGGCGGTGCTGGCACCGTTGTTCGTATTGGTCGAGGCGTTGCGCGAGGCGGCCAAGAGGGGGTCCTTCCGAGGGCTCGGACTCACTACGCGCGTACCGGTCCCAGCAGACACAGAAGACAGGGCCCCCCGATTCCGGCCAAAACACCAGGTCAGGGTGGATCAATCAAGTGTGCTCAAGCGTGGGCATGTCCCTGGCGACGGGCAGGGGACAGCTAACAGGCAGCGCAAAGGGTCAGTGTAGCCACTTGGCTCACTGATGTCCAGACCAGGTTTCCGGAAACCGGCAACAGGCCTTCCCCATGTCGTTCAACCCTGCGTCCAACGCTGCGGCTCTCGTGCACAGAGCGCGTATCAGTACTGCCCTCTTCGTAGTCGATCCATGCCTCGGATCCCGGATCCGGGCGACCGACCTCTCGACGGGTCTGAGAATTGCGCGCCGCGACCCGTTCGTCAAGGCCCCCTGCTCCGAGCGGATCATCTCCGGACCCTGCGTCGGGGCAACGATGATCACCCTACTCCCCAACGAGACCAGGGCAAGTCAGGCACTGCGGGTACGCCAAAGGGCGACCACCCTTACGGGTGATCGCCCCTTGGAGAGGCCGTCAGGCGGCCTCGGAGGTGTTACTTGACCTCGACGGAGGCACCGGCACCCTTGAGGGCCTCGGCGGCCTTGTCAGCGGCCTCCTTGTTGACCTTCTCGAGGACGGGCTTCGGCGCACCGTCGACGAGGTCCTTGGCCTCCTTCAGACCCAGGGAGGTCAGCTCGCGCACGACCTTGATGACCTGGATCTTCTTGTCGCCGGCGCCGGCGAGGATGACGTCGAACTCGTCCTTCTCCTCAGCGGCCTCGGCCGGGGCGCCGGGGGCACCCGGGGCGGCAACGGCGACGGCCGCGGCGGCGGTGACGTCGAACTTCTCCTCGAAGGCCTTCACGAACTCGGAGAGCTCGATGAGGGTCATCTCCTCGAACTGGGCGAGGAGGTCGTCCTGAGAGAGCTTCGCCATGATGGGCGATCCTTCCACTAATTCGGCAGGTGCCGATGTGTCTATAGAGGCGGGCGTAACGGCCCGCTACGACCCGCGCACTAGGCGGCGCGGATCAATGCGCGAGCCGAATTACTCGGCACCGCCCTGCTCGGCGAGCTTGACGCGAAGCGCTTCCGCGGTGCGGACGAACTTCGACGGCAGCGCCTGGAAGAGCGAGGCAGCCTGGGACTGCTTGCCCTTGAACGCGCCGGCCAGCTTGCTGAGCAGAACCTCGCGGGACTCGAGGTCCGCAAGCTTCTTGATGTCGTCGACGGAGAGAGCCTTACCGTCAAGGACACCGGCCTTGATGATGAGGTTCGGGTTCTCCTTGGCGAAGTCACGCAGAGCCTTCGCCGACTCCACCGGGTCACCGGTGATGAAGGCGACCGCGGTCGGACCAGCGAAGTGCTCGTCCAGCGCGGTGATCCCGGCCTGGTTGGCCGCGATCTTGGTCAGCGTGTTCTTCACCACGGCGTACTGGGCGTTCTCACCGAGGGAGCGACGCAGCGTCTTGAGCTGCGCGACGGTGAGACCCCGGTACTCGGTCAGCACGGCGGCGTTGGAGCTCTGGAACGCGTCCGTGAGCTCGGCCACCGATGCAGCCTTGTTGGGCGTCGGCATGGTGCGTTCGCCTCCTTCCGGGTGATGAGGACCGCTCAGAAGGGGCTGACATACAAAACGCCCCGGCGCAGGCGCCAGGGCGTAGCTCGACCGGAACGAGTCCGGGAGCATTCCACAGTCACCTGCGCGGGTCGTCCGCAGTAAGCGGATCCTTCGGCCACCGCGCCCTGTCGGGCACAGCAACGACCAGCGGTCTTTGGCTTCCGGGGAAGACTACGTGACGGGTTCCGGTCGAGGCAAATCGGTCAGCGGCGCAGCCCGGGCAACCCGGCGTCCCGCAGCGTCTTGTCGGCTTCCTCCAGGTCCTTGTCGGCCTGTTCGAGGCTCTTGTCGACCTGTTCCAGGTCGGCGTCGACGCCCTTCATCACGGCGTCGAAGGTGATCACATCGTCGGCCGGCGGGGGCTGCACGGCGGGGCCCTTGCCGAAGTCGGAGAACTTCGCCGTGGTCTTCGACGTGCCCTTGGCGTCCGTGCTGGAGCTGTCGACGCGGATCGGGAAGCCGTCCTTGCCGATCCACAGGTCGACCTCGAAGGAGGTGATGTGCCGTACGGACTCGTGGAGGTACCGGCGGTTCTCCTCCTCCATGGCCTTGGTGGAGTCGTCCGCCTGGATCAGGTCCGCGTTGGTGAGGCTGCCCCGGTAGTGCTGGGCCTCGACGCCGTCGGTCTGCTCGGTCCCGACGTGGGTGAGCTTCTCCTGGCCGAGCAGCAGGGCGAGGTACTCGGCCGGGTCCTCGTTCAGCCGGACGCCCGACTTGCCGCCCTTGGCCAGATCCATCTGCATCCAGTTCTTGCCCTTGACGGGCTTGTCCATCCGGGTGTAGACGGTGTCGCCCATCATGATCGAACGGTTGTCGGCCTCGTCGCCCCCGCCCTTGAGGACCACGTCGTGGCTGGACGGGTACCAACCCTTCCTGCCGGACTGGGCACTGGTCTTGCCGTCCCGGTCGACGGTGGACAGCTCCACCCAGGCGACCTTGGCGGCCACCGTCTTCAGATAGGACGCCTTCACGGCCGCCACGGGGTCGTGCGCCTCGGCGCCGGCCCCCTCCCCGCGACAGGCCGTGAGGCCGCTCACGAGCAGCGCGGCAGCCGCGATTCCCACGCCGGCCCGGGTCCGGACAGCGCTGTTCATCTGGTTCTCCCCCATGAATGGTCGATGCGCGCCGCGCCGCCGCGGTGGAGCGGCGGCGCGGCGGTACTGCGGTGGTGCGGCGGCGATCAGGCGGAGCCCGCGGGGTCGCCCTTCATCATCTCGGCCAGGTCCACGACCTGCTCGGCCGGCGGCGCGGTGACCTCGACGGGCATGTTGACGTCCAGGAACTTCATGGTGACGTCCATCGGGCCGGAGGTGCCGGCACCCCGGGTGCGGACCTGCTTCATCTGGTCGTTCTCGTCGATCCAGAGGTCCATGGTCAGGGTCTTGATGCCCTGGGCCTCCAGTGCCGCGAGGTTCTTCTCCTGGCGCTCCTTCGCCTCCGGCGCGGAGGTGGCGCTGTGGGCCCGCAGCTCGTCGACGGAGACGGTCCCGCTCAGGTGCGTCGTCTTCTGGCCGTCGATGGTCTCGTCGCCGACCTTCTTGAGGTCCTTGGCGGCGCTCAGGCTGTCGGCCGAGTCGGCCGGGTTCTGGCCCTGCTGGGCGGAACCGAGCGAGTCCAGCTGCTTGGCCTGGTCGGGAGCGAGGGTCTTGAGGTCGAACTTCAGCCACTTGCCCTCGGTGCCCATGTACATGGCGCCGTCGAGGAGCCGGATCTGCACCTTCTCCCCCGGCTTCGTGGGCGAGTCCATCGTCATCGACATGGCGACGGTCGGCTTGATGCGCATGGCACCCTCGCCGGCGATCTTCTGGCCCGCCGCCTCGCCCGACATGGAGTACCGAAGCGAAGTGATCTCCTCGGACTTCTTCTTCGCCTTCTCCAGGTAGGCGGCCGGCGTCACCTCCGCCGGCTGCTCCGAGGGCTTGACCGGTGCCGATGCCCCCGTGTCCTTCTTCGCGTCGTCCCCGTTCTCGCAGGCCGTCGCACCTCCCGCGAGCAGGAGGGCGGCCAGGAGGGCCGCGGCGGTCTTCGTGCGGTACGCGTTCATCAGTTCCCCACCCCGTGGTGATCGTGTGCGGCGCGTGGTCTCCGGCGTTTCCGCCTGCGGCGCCGCTCGTACGACTGTACGACCCGGCAGCGGCGGCCCGTGCACAGGGCTCGCACAGCCCTTGCACAGGATGCGAACCGGGAAACGGAAAACGGGCCCCTCGCCGCCCGTGAAGGGGGCGAGGGGCCCGTTCAGCCGCTCGGTGAGCCGTGGGGCTCAGCGCGATCAGACCGCGGCCGGGTCTTCCTCGACGAGGAGGTTCCGGGTGCGGTTCGGGTCCAGCTGGATGCCGGGGCCCATGGTGGTGCTCAGGGCGGCCTTCTTCAGGTAGCGGCCCTTGGCGGCGGACGGCTTCAGACGAAGGATCTCGTCCAGGGCCGCGCCGTAGTTCTCGACGAGCTGCTCGTCGGAGAAGGAGACCTTGCCGATGATGAAGTGCAGGTTCGAGTGCTTGTCGACGCGGAACTCGATCTTGCCACCCTTGATCTCGGTGACAGCCTTCGCGACGTCCATCGTGACGGTGCCGGTCTTCGGGTTCGGCATGAGGCCACGGGGACCGAGCACGCGGCCGAGGCGGCCGACCTTGCCCATGAGGTCCGGGGTGGACACGACGGCGTCGAACTCGTTCAGGCGGTTGCCCTTGGCGATCTCGTTGATCAGCTCGTCGTCGCCGACGATGTCGGCGCCGGCGGCTTCCGCGGCCGCTGCACGGTCACCGGTCGCGAAGACCAGGACCCGGGCGGTCTTACCGGTGCCGTGCGGGAGGTTCACGGTGCCGCGGACCATCTGGTCGGCCTTGCGCGGGTCGACACCCAGGCGGAAGGCGACCTCGACGGTGCTGTCGAACTTGGTCGAGGAGATCTCCTTGGCGAGACGGACGGCCTCGAGCGGGGCGTACTGCTTCTCCCGGTCGATCTTGGCGTCCGCAGCGCGGAGAGTCTTGCTGCGCTTCACTTCTGCTCCTGTATTTCGGATTCAGGCATGGAGTCGTGGTGCGGACCAGCGCTTGGTCCTACCACTGGTGGTGCTGGGGGGTGGCTGGATCAGCCCTCGACCGTGACGCCCATCGAGCGCGCGGTGCCGGAAATGATCTTCACGGCGGCGTCGATGTCGTTGGCGTTCAGGTCGGGCATCTTCAGCTCGGCGATCTCGCGGACCTGGGCGGCCGTGAGCTTGGCGACCTTGGTCTTGTGGGGCTCGCCGGAGCCCTTCTCGATGCCCGCGTGCTTCAGGATGAGGCGCGCCGCCGGCGGAGTCTTGGTGATGAAGGTGAAGGTGCGGTCCTCGTAGACCGTGATCTCCACCGGCACGACCATGCCACGCTGCGACTCGGTCGCGGCGTTGTAGGCCTTGCAGAACTCCATGATGTTGACGCCGTGCTGACCGAGCGCGGGGCCGACCGGCGGAGCCGGGTTGGCCGCACCGGCCTTGATCTGGAGCTTGATAAGCCCCGTGACCTTCTTCTTCTTGGGAGGCATTGCTCTCTCCGGGTCCTAGTGAGAGTTTTCAGCCGCCGATCCGGTCATCCGGATGGAGGCATACCGCACCACGATAACGGGTATCGGTGCGGGGCTAAAAACCGAGCAGGTCAGACCGCCCTCTGGGGGCGGTCTGACCTGTCCGGAAGCTGTGGCTCAGAAGCCGTGGTCCACGCGGGGTGGATCAGTTCTTCTGGATCTGGTCGAAGCTGAGCTCGACCGGGGTCTCGCGGCCGAAGATCTCGACGAGGCCCTTGACCTTCTTCGAGTCGGGGTTGATCTCGTTGATGGTCGCCTGCAGCGTGGCGAACGGACCGTCGGTGACGGTGACCGAGTCGCCGACCTCGAAGTCCAGGACCTCGATGGTGCGCTTGACGGCGGGCGCGGGCAGGCCGGCCTCTTCCGCGGCGGCCTTGGCGGCCTTCTCCTGCGCCTCCGGGGCGAGCATCTTGACGATCTCGTCCAGGGTCAGCGGGTACGGGTCGTAGGCGTTGCCGACGAAGCCGGTGACACCAGGCGTGTTGCGGACGACGCCCCAGGACTCGTTCGTCAGATCCATGCGGACGAGGACGTAGCCGGGCAGCTTGTTCTGCCGGACGTTCTTGCGCTCGCCGTTCTTGATCTGGACGATCTCTTCCTCGGGCACCTCGGCCTGGTAGATGAACTCCTCGACGTTCAGCGAGACGGCGCGCTGCTCCAGGTTGGCCTTCACGCGCTTCTCGTAGCCGGCGTAGGTGTGGATCACGTACCACTCACCGGGCAGGACGCGCAGCTCGTCGCGCAGGGCCTGGATCGGGTCGACCGGCTCGGCGGGCTCGGCCTCGACGGCCTCCTCCGCGGTCTCGGCGTCACCGGCGGCCTCTTCGGCCTCGGTGCCGGCCTCGGCCTCGTCCGCCTCGTCGCCGGAGACGTGCAGCGCGGCCTCCTCGGCGGCGTCACCCGCCTCGACGTCGGCGAGCTCGGCCTCGTCGGGGTCCACAGCGTCTGCCGCCTCGACGATGTCGAGCTCGTCCTCGACGGACTCGACGGAGTCGTGGCTCGCGTTCAGGTTCGGGTCAGACACGGTGGCTGCTTCTTCCTGGAAAAAAGGTGGTGGAACATGCGAAAAGGGGCGGCACCCATCAAGGCGCCGCCCTCCGCGGGGATCAGCCGAAGACGAACTTGATGGCTTCCTGGAACCCATAGTCAATCACGGTCACCAGACCGATCATGATGACCACGAAGACAATCACCACGGTGGTGTACGTCGTGAGCTGGTTGCGAGTGGGCCAGACAACCTTGCGGAGTTCCGCGACAATCTGGCGGTAGAAAAGCGCGAGACGGCCCAGAGGACCCTTCTTGCCGCGCTTGCCGCCCTTGCGGGCCTTCTTCTCGCGCGCCTCGTCCTCGGCGTCAGGCATGTCGATGGAGCCCAGGGCGTCCGTCACGTCTCTCACCTGAATCCGGGTCGTGGCCGTACCGCGCCCGGTTGCGCCGCACGGCGTTGCATCTAAGTACGTACCTGCGCACACACGTCCGAGAGGAGTGTGGAGCAGGGCCGGAGGGACTCGAACCCCCAACCGCTGGTTTTGGAGACCAGTGCTCTACCAATTGAGCTACGACCCTTTGCTCCCCCAACCTACCGCATCCGGGCGAGTGCACGGAGTGCTCACGCTTTGCAGCGGCTGGCGAGGTCCAACGACAGGTGAGTGTACGTGAACCGGGCCGTGACGTCGAACAGCACCCGGCCTGACATGCTCCGGGCCGCCTCCCGTCCGTTCACTGAAACGGTGTGCGGCGCTTCTGCGCGGTCTGGGACGATTGCCGGTATGACCTCTGCAACGCCTTCCTCCGAGCGCCGGGTGTCCGCCCGTATCGGCGCCATTTCCGAGTCCGCCACCCTCGCCGTGGACGCCAAGGCCAAGGCCCTCAAGGCCGCCGGACGCCCGGTGATCGGCTTCGGCGCGGGCGAGCCCGACTTCCCGACCCCGGACTACATCGTCGAGGCCGCGGTCGAGGCCTGCCGCAACCCCAAGTACCACCGCTACACGCCGGCCGGCGGTCTGCCCGAGCTGAAGGCCGCCATCGCCGCCAAGACGCTGCGCGACTCCGGCTACGAGGTCGAGGCGTCGCAGGTCCTGGTGACCAACGGCGGCAAGCAGGCGATCTACGAGGCCTTCGCGGCCGTCCTGGACCCGGGTGACGAGGTCATCGTCCCGGCTCCCTACTGGACCACCTACCCGGAGTCGATCCGTCTCGCCGGCGGTGTCCCGGTCGAGGTCGTCGCCGACGAGACCACCGGCTACCGGGTCTCCGTCGAGCAGCTGGAGGCCGCGCGCACCGAGCGCACCAAGGTCGTCCTGTTCGTCTCCCCGTCGAACCCGACCGGTTCGGTGTACAGCGAGGCCGACGCGAAGGCGATCGGCGAATGGGCCGCCGAGCACGGCCTGTGGGTGCTGACGGACGAGATCTACGAGCACCTGGTCTACGGCGACGCGAAGTTCACCTCGCTGCCCGTCCTGGTCCCGGCCCTGCGCGACAAGTGCATCGTCGTCAACGGTGTCGCCAAGACCTACGCGATGACCGGCTGGCGCGTGGGCTGGGTCATCGCCCCGCAGGACGTCATCAAGGCGGCGACGAACCTGCAGTCGCACGCCACCTCCAACGTCTCCAACGTGGCCCAGGTCGCCGCGCTGGCCGCCGTCTCGGGCAACCTGGACGCGGTCGCCGAGATGCGCAAGGCCTTCGACCGCCGCCGCCAGACGATGGTCAGGATGCTCAACGAGATCGACGGCGTCTTCTGCCCGACCCCGGAGGGCGCGTTCTACGCGTACCCGTCGGTCAAGGAGCTCCTCGGCAAGGAGATCCGCGGCAAGCGCCCGCAGACCTCCGTCGAGCTTGCCGCCCTGATCCTGGACGAGGCCGAGGTCGCGGTCGTTCCCGGTGAGGCCTTCGGCACCCCGGGCTACCTGCGCCTCTCGTACGCCCTGGGCGACGAGGACCTGGTCGAGGGCGTGTCCCGCATCCAGAAGCTCCTGGCCGAGGCCAAGGCCTAGGCCCGGGCCTGACCCGTTCCGCAACCCGCCCGGGCGGCGGCACCCTCGGGGTGCCGCCGCCCGGGCGTTCGCCGCTCCGTCACACCGCATCCGGCCCCAGCGGCATTCGAGGCGCCGGGCCCCGGCAGCGGTGCCGCACCTCGCCGCTCCTGCGTTCGGGCAAGCCCCCGAAAGGGAAAACCCCCTCCCGCGGAGCGCGGCGGTACGGCAGGATCACCAGATGGAGCACGCACGCGATCTCACGCTTCTACCGAAGGCCCACCTCCACCTGCACTTCACCGGGTCGATGCGACCATCGACCCTGCTGGAACTCGCCGACAAGTACGGGGTGCGCCTTCCGGACGCCCTGACCGGCGGGGAGCCGCCCAGGCTCCGCGCCACCGATGAGCGCGGCTGGTTCCGCTTCCAGCGGCTGTACGACGCCGCCCGCTCCTGCCTGCGCGAGCCCGACGACATCCGGCGGCTGGTCCGCGAGGCCGCCGAGGAGGACGTGCGGGACGGCAGCGGCTGGCTGGAGATCCAGGTGGATCCCACCTCCTACGCCCCGATGCTCGGCGGGATGATCCCGGCCGTCGAGATCATCCTCGACGCCGTCGACGCGGCCTCCCGCGAGACCGGGCTGGGGATGCGGGTGCTCATCGCCGCGAACCGCATGAAGCACCCCCTCGACGCGCGCACCCTGGCCCGGCTCGCCGTGCGCTACGCCGACCGCGGCGTCGTGGGGTTCGGCCTGTCCAACGACGAGCGCCGCGGCATGGCCCGGGACTTCGACCGCGCCTTCGCCATCGCCCGCGACGGCGGGCTCCTCGCGGCCCCGCACGGCGGCGAGCTCACCGGCCCGTCCTCGGTCCGTGACTGCCTCGACGACCTGTACGCCGCCCGCATCGGGCACGGCGTGCGGGCCGCGGAGGACCCCCGGCTGCTGCAGCGGCTCGCCGACCGGCAGATCACCTGCGAGGTCTGTCCGGCGTCCAATGTGGCCCTGGGCGTGTACGAGCGGCCCGAGGACGTCCCGCTGCGCACGCTGTTCGAGGCCGGTGTGCCGATGGCGCTGGGCGCGGACGACCCGCTGCTGTTCGGGTCCCGGCTCGCGGCGCAGTACGAGATCGCCCGCCGCCACCACGGCTTCACGGACGCGGAGCTCGCCGAGCTGGCCCGTCAGTCGGTGCGCGGGAGCGCCGCGCCGGACGACGTGCAGGCGAAGCTGCTGGCGGGGATCGACCACTGGCTCACCGGGTGAGCCGCAGGTCCCCCTCGTGGCAGTCGGCACGCACCCGGCGGCCGTCGGGGAAGCCGATCTCCAGGTGGGTGCGGCCCTGCTCGGGCAGCGCGAACTCGGCGACCGAGGAGACGATCTCGCCCAGGTGCCGCAGGAAGGGGTGGTCGCCGAGGTCCTCTCCGACCTCGATGCGGCCCCATTCGCCCATGTCGTACGGGGCGTGGGGCGAGCCGGACTCGACGATGAGGCACTGGTCGGAGCCGGTGGTGATCCGGATGGAGTCGCCGACGCTGTCGATCAGCCAGACGTCGAGCGGGGACTCGGAGCGTTCGCCGTCGCTGACGTGCCAGGACGCGACGACCCTGCTGAGCGTGCGACCCACGAGCCGAGTGGGGTCCGTACCGGCCCCGTGACGGGGACAGAGCATGGGCGGCCGGGACTCCTCAGATGCTGACGCCGACCGTCACCGGCTCGTTGACGAGGGTGACGCCGAAGGCCGCTTGGACGCCCGCGACGACCTCGCGGGCCAGGGTGAGGAGGTCCTCGGTGGTGGCCTCGCCGCGGTTGGTGAGGGCGAGGGTGTGCTTGGTGGAGATGCGTGCCGGGCCGGTGCCGTAGCCCTTGGTGAAGCCGGCCCTGTCGATCAGCCAGGCCGCGCTGGTCTTCGTACGGCCCTCGCCGGCGGGGTAGGCGGGCGGTGCGGTGTCGGGGCCGAGGCGGTCCTGGACGCGGGCCAGGAAGGCGGCGTAGGCCTCGTCGGTCAGGATCGGGTTGTGGAAGAAGGAGCCGGCCGACCACGTGTCGTGGTCGGTGGGGTCGAGGACCATGCCCTTGCCCGCGCGCAGCCGCAGCACGGTCTCGCGGGCGGTGGCGGCGGGGACCCGGTCGCCGGCCCCGACGCCGAGGGCGCGGGCGGTCTCGGGGTACTTGATCGGCGCCGAGAGCCCGCCGGCGTCCTCCAGGGCGAAGCGCACGCGCAGGACGACGTAGCGGTCGGGCTGGTCCTTGAAGGTGCTGTTGCGGTACCGGAAGGCGCACTCGGCGGCGGTCAGGGTGACCGTTTCGCCGGTGGTGCGGTCGTAGGCGACGACCTCGGTGATGGTGTCGCAGACCTCCTGGCCGTACGCCCCGACGTTCTGGATCGGAGTGGCACCGGCCGAGCCGGGGATGCCGGCGAGGCACTCAATGCCGGCGAGACCGGCTTCGACGGTGCGGGCGACGGCGTCGCTCCAGTTCTCGCCGGCGGCGAGCTCCAGGTGGGTGCCGTCCAGGTGGAATCCGGTGGTCGCGATGCGCAGGGCGGTGCCGTCGAAGCCCCGGTCGCCGATGACGAGGTTGCTGCCGCCACCGATGACCAGAAGGGGGGTGCCGCTCTCGTCCGCCGCACGGACGGTGGCGATCACCTCGGCGTCGGTGGTTGCGGTGACCAGGCGGGCGGCGGGACCACCGAGACGGAAGGTGGTCAGCGGGGCGAGGGGGGCGTCGTGGAGTTCCTGCACGGGGACAAGAGTACGGTCCGTGCCCCTCGCATCCCTGCGGGGCCACGGACCGCACTCGCTCCTCCCCCCTACCGCTCGGGTCAGCGGCCCGCCGTCCGCTCGGCGAGGCGCCGCTCGGCCTCGGGCCAGCCCAGGGGCAGCTCGGTGGCGGGGACGGTCCAGTGGGTGAAGACGGATTCCCGCATGTACGCGCTGGCTGCGCGGGCACTGGAGCGGTGGGGCTCGCTGCGGGCGAACCGGTACAGCGCGTCGCGGTCCTCCCACGCGGAGAGGGTGAGGAAGGTGCGGCGCAGGACGCGTGCCCGCAGGGCGGCGCCGTGGGCGCCGGGGGCCCTGCGCATCTGGCGGATGATGCCGGGGGACTTCAGAAAGAACCTGACGGCCCCGAGGAGGGTGGTGGTCTCGAAGCGGGAGGCCATGACGTGGACCTCGGCGCCGGGGGCGGCGGGAGTGGGTGTGGACCAGGGGATGTCGGGCATGGGGTGCTCTCCTTCCGTGGTGCGGCTGTGTGGGAGCCGCGGGGGCCTGATCGGGTGGGCGGGTGCCGTGGCCGCGCGGATCACCCGGCGGCGGGGACCTGGTCCGCGGCTCCGGCCGGGGCGGCCGCGGGTACGGCGCCGGGCAGGGGGGCGGGCGCGTTCTCGGCCCTGCGGGGCACCAGGAGGGCCAGCGCGGCGGCGAGCGCGACGGCCGCGGCGCCGATCCACAGGGCGGGGACGGTGCCGTCGGTGAACGCCTGCGGGGACGCGTAGCCGCCCCGGGCGGAGAAGACCGAGGCCAGGACGGCCACGCCGAGGGCTCCGCCGACCTCGCGCAGGGCGTTGTTGGTGCCGGAGGCCTTGCCCTGGTCGGCGGGGCGCACGGTGGACATCAGGACGTTGGCCGCGGGGGCGAAGTAGAGGGCCATGCCGATCCCGCTGAGGATCAGCGGCGGCAGCTGCGCGGCGTACGAGACGTCCGTGCTCAGGACCGCGGCGAACCAGCCGAGGCCGAGTGCCTGGAAGGCCAGGCCGGCGGCGACCACGGGGCGGCCGCCGATGCGGTCGGAGAGGATCCCGGCCAGCGGGGCCACGATCATCGGCATCCCGGTCCAGGGGAGCATGCGCAGGCCGGCTTCGGTGGGCGAGTACCCCGCGACGCCCTGAAGGAACTGGCTGAGCAGGAAGATCGAGCCGAACATGCCGAGGAACATCAGCAGGCTGGCCAGGTTGATCCCCAGGAAGCCGCGGTCGCGGAAGAGCCGCATGGGGAGGACCGGGTCGGCGTTGGTGAAGCCGTGGCGGACGAAGGCGGCGACGAGTGCGGCTCCGACGATCAGGCCGGCGAGCACGGGGGTGCTGGTCCAGCCCTCGGAGTTGGCGTTGACCAGGCCGTAGACGATGCCGAAGAGGCCGCCGCTGACGAGCAGGGTGCCGGGGACGTCGAGGCGGGCTCCCGGGACGGTGGACTCGGCGAGGCGCAGGCGGGCGAGCGGGATCAGGGCCAGGCCTATGGGCACGTTGAGCCAGAAGATCCACTGCCAGGAGATGTGCTCGGTGAGACTGCCGCCGATGAGGGGGCCGCTGGCGACGGCGAGGCCGGTGACGGCGCCGTAGATGCCGAGGGCCATGCCGCGCCGGGCCGCCGGGACGGCGGCGGTCAGCAGGGTGAGGGTGAGCGGCATCATGACGGCGGCTCCCACGCCCTGCACGGCGCGGGCGGCGATGAGCGCGTCGATCCCGGGCGAGAGGGCGGCCGCCGCGGAGGCGCCGGTGAAGACGGCGAGGCCGGCGATGAACAGCCGCCGGCGGCCGAAGCGATCGCCGAGGGCGGCGCCGAACATGAGGAGGACGGCGAAGGTGAGCGTGTAGGCGTTCACCGTCCACTCCAGGTCCTCCAGCCGGCCGCCGAGGTCCGCACGGATGGCGGGCAGGGCGGTGGTCACCACCAGGTTGTCGAGTGCGGCCATGAAGCTGGCCACGCCGGTGAGGACGAGGGCCCAGACGGCGGGCCCGCGCAGTCTGGTGTCGGTGTCCTTGTTGGTGCCGGGTGCGTGCATGATTCCCCCTACAATTTGTTAGTTATCACTGACTAACTTTCTGGCCCATGCGGATGCGCGCACGGATCGCGCACTTCCTTCACCCCTCCGGACGGCCGGCGACCCGGGTCTCGGGATAGAACCCCTGCCAGACCCTGTGCTCGGGCGGGAACCCCATGGCAGCCAAGGTGTTGATCAGCATTCCGTAGGCCATGAAGGTCGTCGTCTCCCCCGCGTCCGCGCCCAGCGACAGATGGACGGTGTCCCAGAGCTCCGTCCAGCCGGCACGGACCAGCTCGCCGAGCTCGCGGTCCCCGGCCGCCTCGGCGGCGGCGACGGCCACGTACATCTGCAGCTGCATCTGCAGCTTGTCGGGATCCTCGACGATCAACCGGGTGTATGCGTTCGCCATGGCCTGCTGGGCCTCTTCGCCGTGCAGCCCTTCGACGGCTGCGGCGAAGACGTCGCACGTCTCCCTCAGGCAGCGCTGGGACGCGGCCAGGAAGATCGCCTGCTTACTGGGGAAGAGTCGGAAGAGGTACGGCTGCGAGACGCCCACCCGCTTGGCGATCGCCTCGGTGGAGGTCCCGTGGTACCCACCCCGGGCGAACTCGTGCATCGCCGCACGGATGACGCTCTCACGCCGCTCGTCTGCACTCATCCTTGCCATGCCATGAAGTTAGTACTCAATCACTAACTTCGTCAAGGGGCGCCGCGGGCCGCTCGGGCAGAAGGGTGCCGGGACGGAGCGGGGCGCCGAGGAGGCGGCCCCGCCCCCTCGGACACCCGGGCACCGAGCCCCTCAGGCCCTCAGGCCCTCAGGCGAGTGCAACCACCGCGCGGGACATGCCGAGGACCTTCTGGCCGGCGCTCATGGCCGTCAGGTCGACTCGTACGCGGTTGTCGTCCAGCTTCGCCGCGACCTTGGCGGTGACCTCGATCAGGCCGCCCTGCTCGTCGTTGGGGACCACGACGGGCTTGGTGAAGCGCACGCCGTACTCCACCACCGCGCCCGGGTCACCCGCCCAGTCGGTGACCACGCGGATGGCCTCGGCCATGGTGAACATGCCGTGCGCGATCACGTCCGGCAGTCCGACCTCCTTGGCGAACTTCTCGTTCCAGTGGATCGGGTTGAAGTCGCCCGAGGCGCCGGCGTACTGCACGAGCGTGGCACGCGTCACGGGGAAGGACGCGGCGGGCAGCTCGGTGCCGACCTCGACGTCGGCGTACTTGATCTGCGCTGCCATGTCAGGCCTCCTCGGGGGCGCGGGAGACGAGCTTCGTCCACGCCGTCACCACGTGCTCGCCGGTCTCGTCGTGGACCTCGCCGCGGATGTCGATGATGTCGTTGCCCGCGAGCGACTTCACGGCCTCGATGGTGGAAGTCACCGACAGCCGGTCACCGGCACGCACCGGGCGGGAGTAGGCGAACTTCTGGTCGCCGTGCACGACGCGGCTGTAGTCCAGCCCCAGCTGCGGGTCCTCGACGACCTGGCCGGCTGCCTTGAACGTGATGGCGAACACGAAAGTGGGCGGCGCGATCACATCGGAGTGGCCGTAGGCCTTGGCCGCTTCGGGGTCGGTGTAGACGGGATTGGCGTCGCCCACCGCGACCGCGAATTCGCGGATCTTCTCCCGGCCGACCTCGTACGGATCGGTGGGCGGGTAGCTCCGCCCCACGAAGGACTGGTCGAGAGCCATGACTCACTACCTCCTGTTGAAGGGACACGAAACACACAGGGACAAAGACAGGAACGGGCACGGAAACGACAGGAGGCCGCCCCCAATGAAGGGGACGACCTCATGACGGTGCCTGTATTCGAGACTTCGCCGGGGTCAGCGGGTCTCGCGGTGCGCGGTGTGCGAGTTGCAGCGCGGGCAGTGCTTCTTCATCTCCATGCGGTCCGGGTTGTTACGCCGGTTCTTCTTGGTGATGTAGTTCCGCTCCTTGCACTCCACGCAGGCCAGCGTGATCTTCGGGCGGACGTCGGTGGCAGCCACGTGAGTGCTCCTTGACGGACTATGGGACGGATGAACGCATAAAAGAGTAGCCGATCGGGAGACCGACCCCGCAATCGGCTACTGTGGGTAGCGGCGACCGGACTTGAACCGGTGACACAGCGATTATGAGCCGCTTGCTCTACCGACTGAGCTACGCCGCTTTGATGTGATCAGCTCCCCACCCGAGGGTGGGGAACCTCTCTCACCAGAGCCCCAATGCGGAATCGAACCGCAGACCTTCTCCTTACCATGGAGACGCTCTACCGACTGAGCTATTGGGGCGAGCGATGAAGACATTACACGGTTGCCCGCCGATCGCCCAAATCCTTTGCGGGAACTGGGCCCCGAGGGGGTTCTGAAGCCTCTCCCGGTCAACTCGCCGGCCACTCCCGCCCCACTTCCCCCGCAGTTTGTGCGCGGGCTCACACCGGGCGCTCACTCTTCGCGGCCGGCGCGGGTGCGCGGGCGCCCTGGCGCGGAGGAGCGCAAGCGCGCCGGCGCGGAGGCACCACACCGGTACGACTATTGCGCTCCTGCGCGAAGCGGAGCATGCCGCGCCCTAGGCTCGGAGCACGCTGCGTGATCTTGGGCCGAGGGCCGCGGCCACGGCCCCAGGGACCGCCCGAGCCACCGCAGGAGCGCGATGTCCGACAGCCAGCCGCAGCAGCCGTCCCCCTCCCCCCGCGGCGGCAACGGCAATGGCAGCGCGGCTGCCGCCGAGGCCACCACCCTGCTCCTCGCCGGGGCCCGCCTCACGGACGGCCGCACCGTCGACGTCCGCCTCGGCGGCGGCCGGATCCAGGCCGTCGGGACCACCGGCAGCCTGTCCTCCCCCGTGCTGTCGCGGGTGGACCTCAGCGGATACCTGCTGCTCCCCGCCCCCGCCGAGCCGCACGCCCACGGCGACACGGCGCTGACCGCCGACGGAGACGGCCCCGTCTCGTACGCCCCCGACGAGGTGCAGCGCCGCGCCACCGAAGCGGCGCTGCTCCAGCTCGGCCACGGCGCGACCGCCCTGCGCTCGCACGTGCGGATCGGCGGCGTGCACGGTCTCGGCCCCCTGGAGGCCGTGCTCCAGGCCCGGCGCTCACTGCGCGGGCTCGCCGACCTGACCGCGGTCGCCGTACCCCGGCTGCTGACCGGGGCGGCCGGAGCCGACGGGCTCGCCATGCTGCGGGACGCGGTCAAGATGGGCGCCGCGGTGATCGGCGGCTGTCCGGACCTGGACCCGGACCCCACGGGCTTCCTCGAAGCCGTGCTGGGGCTCGCCGACGAGCACGGCTGCCCCGTGGACCTGCACACGGACGGTGACGACCCGGCCCGCCTCTCCCGGCTCGCGGCGATGGCGGGCGGGCTGCGCCCCGGGGTGACCATCGGCCCCCTGGGCGGCCTCTCCCGGCTCCCGCTGGACACGGCGGCCCGCGCCGCGGACCAGCTCGCGGCGGCCGGCGTACGGGTGACCTGCCTGCCCCAGGGCGACTGCGCGGCGCTGGAGCGCCGCGGCCTGCGCACCGCCCCCGTACGACTGCTGCGGGCCGCCGGAGTGCCCGTCGCCGCCGGCAGCGGGGCGCTGCGGGACAGCGGCAACCCGGTCGGCCGCGGCGACCCGCTGGAGGCCGCTTACCTCCTTGCCTCCCAGGGCGGGCTCCGCCCCGGCGAGGCCTACGAATCCGTCAGCGCCCGCGCCCGCGAGGCCATGGGCCTGCCGGAGGTGCGGGTGGAGGCCGGCTTCCCGGCGGAGCTGCTCGCCGTACGGGGCGACCGGATCTCGGGCGTGCTGTCCCTCGCGTACAGCCGGATCGTGATCCACCGCGGGCGGGTGGTGGCCCGGACGAGCGCGGTAAGGGAGTACTGCGACTCCGCCGTCGCGGTGGCCCTGGACCTGCCCCGGCAGGGCCGCACGGAGGCCGGGCCCTGAGGGGTGTCTTCCCGGGCGGGGGCGCCCGGCTCGTCGTACCGTCGGGACATGCGCATCGTCATCGCGGGTGGACACGGTCGGATCGCGCTGCGGCTGGAGCGCCTGCTCGCCGCGCGCGGGTACGAGGTCGCGGGCATCATCCGCGACCTCGAACAGGGTGACGACCTCAGGGAAGCGGGCGCCGAACCGGTGCTCTGCGATCTGGAGTCGGCCACGGTGGAGCACGTGGCGGGGATCCTGCAGGGTGCGGACGTGGCGGTGTTCGCGGCGGGCGCCGGCCCCGGCAGCGGCGCCGGGCGCAAGGACACCGTGGACCGGGGTGCGGCGGTGCTGTTCGCCGATGCGGCCGAACGGGCCCGCGTCCGCCGGTTCCTGATGGTCTCTTCGATGGGTGCGGACGCCCACCACGAGGGCGACGAGGTCTTCGACGTCTACCTGCGGGCGAAGGGCGAGGCCGACGACCACGTACGGACCCGGCTGGGCCTGGAGTGGACGGTCCTGCGCCCCGGATCACTGCTCGACGACGCCGGACAGGGGCAGGTGCGCCTGGAGGCGCGGACGGGCCGGGGGACGGTGCCGCGCGACGACGTGGCGGCGGTCCTGGCCGAGCTGGTGGAGACGCCCGCGACGGCGGGCCTGACCCTGGAGCTGATCTCCGGCTCGACCCCGGTCCAGGTCGCCGTGAAGGGCGTGGCGGGCAACTGACGACCCGGCGGAAGGGCGGGCACCCGGCGCCGGCCCTCCCGCCCGCGGCTCAGAACTGCGCTTGCAGCGTGTCGTCGGAGCGCCCGACGGAGTCCTGCTGGTAGCGGCGCTCGTAGGTGTCGCGGATCCGCTCGATGCGCACGCTGCGCTCGTCGGCCTCCTTCTCCGGGTACAGCAGGACCACTTCGTAGGAGGTCTCCCGGACGATCCTGTCGTCCCCGCCGCGCCACTGGCCGTACCCGTCGTGGAGGGTCAGCCCCTCGGGAAAGGCGGGGGTGATCTCCCGGTCCAGGAACCGCATGAACTCCCGCTCCGCGACCGGGTCCCGGCCGTCGGCCCGTGCCGTGCCGAAGTACAGCCGGGTCTCCCGGTAGGGCTCCCCCACGTCCGTGTGCAGGGCGGCTCCCACCAGAGCCGGAATCCCCGCGCCGAGCAGGGCCACGAGTACCCCGCCGCCCACCTTCCCCCGCGTGTCAGATGTCCATTTCACCCCCGGTGAACGACCGGGAGCCGCCGACGATGCGGCCGGGCGCCACCACGGCGCTGCCAGGAATGCGAAAGAACCCCCGTCCACTGCGTTTTCGCAGATGAACGAGGGTTCTACTCGCGTGGCGGCGCCAGGATTCGAACCTGGGTAGGCTAAGCCGACGGATTTACAGTCCGCTCCCATTGGCCACTCGGGCACACCGCCATGGGATGTCGCCTTCAAGACCGCTTTCCGCGGTTCTCCCTGGCAACGACGTAAACGATACCTGATGACCGGGGGTGCTTCGCCACCGGATTGATCAGCACCGCGGGCGGGCGCGGTGGCTAGGCTTTGCCGAGCGGTCCGGGGATGTCCGGCCGCGCCCTCCGGGGCGATCGCAATCGACTTCAAGGAGCCACAGCACATGGCCGACTCCAGTTTCGACATCGTCTCGAAGGTCGAGCGGCAGGAGGTCGACAACGCCCTCAACCAGGCCGCCAAGGAGCTCTCGCAGCGCTACGACTTCAAGGGCACCGGCGCCACCATCGCCTGGTCCGGCGAGAAGATCCTGATGGAGGCGAACTCCGAGGAGCGCGTCAAGGCCGTCCTCGACGTCTTCGAGACCAAGCTGGTCAAGCGCGGCATCTCGCTCAAGGCGCTCGACGCCGGTGAGCCGCAGCTGTCCGGCAAGGAGTACAAGATCTTCGCCACGATCGAGGAGGGCATCTCCCAGGAGAACGCCAAGAAGGTCGCGAAGATCATCCGTGACGAGGGTCCGAAGGGCGTCAAGGCCCAGGTCCAGGGCGACGAGCTGCGCGTCAGCTCCAAGAGCCGTGACGACCTCCAGGCCGTCCAGGCCCTCCTCAAGGGCAAGGACCTGGACTTCGCGATCCAGTTCGTGAACTACCGCTGACCCGAGGTCCGCGACCTGTCACCACGCCGGCCCGGCGGTCCTCACCGACCGCCGGGCCGCGGTGATTGCGGGGTGCGTGGGGTGCGTGTGCCGGGCGCGTGCGGCGCGCGCGCTGCCGCGGGCTTCCGTGGGCACTTGGGCGGCGGGGAGTGCGCCCAGCACCGTGGGTGGCATCACATCACCGCGTGGCAGGGGGTTCTCGCATGCCTGGGGCCGGCACGTTTCGCGAAGACTTCGGGGCGTCCGTCGTCGTCGCACTGGTCGCCATCCCCCTGTGCGTCGGGGTGGCGGTCGCCTCCGGGGTGCAGGCCGAACTGGGGATCGTCACCGGCGTCGTCGGAGGGTTGGTCACCGGCTGGTTCCGCGGGAGCTCCCTGCAGGTGAGCGGGCCAGCGGCCGGGCTCACGGTACTCGTCTACGAGGCGCTGCAAACGTACGGCACGGCCGCCCTCGGGGTGCTGGTGCTGGCCGCCGGCGTGCTCCAGCTGGGCATGGGGGCGCTGCGGCTCGGCCGGTGGTTCCGGGCGATCTCCGTGGCCGTGGTGCACGGGATGCTGGCCGGCATCGGGCTCGTGCTGATCGCCGGGCAGCTGTACGCCCTGGGTGACGCGGAGGCTCCCGGGCAGACCCTGGCGAAGCTGGGCGGTGTGCACGGGCTCGCGGCGCGGGCCGACTGGGCCGCTGCGCTGCTGGGGGTCGTGACCATCGCCGTCATGGTCGTGTGGCGCCGGGCGCCCGCCCGCCTGCGGGTGCTGCCGGGCGCGCTGGTCGGGGTGGCGGTCGCCGCCGCGGCGGCGGCCCTGCTGCGGCTGCCCGTCGAGATGGTGCGCGTGACAGGGGTGCTGGAGGCCGTGTCCCCGCCCGCCTGGGGCGAGTTCGGGGTACTGGCGTCCTTCGGCGCGGCCGGGACGGTGGTCGCGCTGGCACTGATCGCTTCCGCCGAGACGCTCTTCAGTGCCGCCGCCGTGGACCGGATGCACGACGGTCCCCGGACGGAGTACGACCGGGAGCTGATCGCCCAGGGCGTGGGCAACAGTGTCTGCGGGCTGCTCGGGGCGCTGCCGATGACTGCCGTGATCGTCCGCAGCGCCGCCAATGTGGAGGCCGGAGCGCGCACCCGGGCGTCCCGGGTGATGCACGGCGGCTGGCTGCTGCTCTTCGCCGTGGCCTTCCCCCAGGTACTGGAGAGTGTGCCGCTGGCCGCTCTGGCCGGAGTGCTCCTGTACGCGGGGTGGAAGCTGCTGCCGGTCAGGTCGGTGGCCGCGCTGTGGCGCACGCACCGGGGCGAGGCGGTGGTGCTGGTCGCCACGGCCGGCGCGATCGTGGTCACCAACCTGTTCGAGGGGGTGCTGTTCGGGCTGGGCCTAGCCATCGCCAAGGCGGCCTGGGAGACCTCCCATGTGCACGTCGAGGAGGTGTGGGAGGGCGAGGAGCTGTGCGTGCGGGTCATCGGGAACGCGAGCTTCCTGCGGCTGCCCAGACTGCTCGACGCCCTGGACGCGCTGCCGCACGGGCAGCCGGTGCGGCTGGACCTGAGCGGGCTGCGCCATCTCGACCACGCCTGCCTGACCGCCCTGGAGGGCTGGGAGCGCACCCGGACGCCGCTCCCCGGTCGGGAGGGCGTCACCTAGCCCGGCTACCCTCCGCGCGTGGAGAACGAGCTGAAACGCACCCTGGGGGTTTCCGACGCGGTCGTCGTCGGGCTCGGCGCGATGGTGGGCGCCGGGGTCTTCGCGGCCTTCGCCCCGGCCGCGCGGGCCGCGGGCGGGGCGCTCCTCGCCGCCCTCGCGGTGGCGGCCGTGGTGGCCTACTGCAATGCGCTCTCCTCGGCGCGGCTGGCCGCCCGCTACCCGGCCTCCGGCGGCACCTACGTGTACGGGCGGGAGCGGCTCGGACCCTTCTGGGGTTGGCTGGCCGGCTGGGGCTTCGTGATCGGCAAGACCGCGTCCTGCGCGGCGATGGCACTGACGGTCGGTGCGTACGTGTGGCCCGGGCGCGAGCACGCCGTGGCCGTGGCTGCGGTGGTGGCGATCACCGCCGCGAGCTACGGCGGGGTCCAGAAGTCCGCCCGGATCGCCCGGCTGATCGTGGCGGCGGTCCTGGCGGTGCTGGCCGGGGTGGTGGTGGTGTGCCTGTCCTCGGATGTGGCACGGCCGGAGCGGCTCGCCGGGGCCCAGTGGTCCCTCTTCGGTCTGTTGCAGGGCGCCGGCCTGCTGTTCTTCGCATTCGCGGGCTACGCGCGGATCACCACCCTGGGCGAGGAGGTGCGCGAGCCGGAACGCACGGTCCCGCGGGCGGTGCCGATCGCGCTGGGCATCGCGCTGCTGGTGTACGGGGCGGTTGGGGTGGCGGTGCTGTCGGTGCTCGGCGTCGAGGGGCTGGCCGGGTCGCCGGCCCCGCTGGCGGACGCGGTCCGGGCGGCGGGTGCGCCGGGACTGGCGCCGGTCGTCCGGGCGGGTGCGGCCCTGGCCGCGCTGGGCTCGCTCCTGGCTCTCGTGCTCGGGGTGTCGCGGACGGTGCTGGCGATGGCCCGGGACGGCCGCCTGCCGCGTGCGCTGGCCGCCGTGCATCCCCGGCACCGGCTGCCGCACCATGCCGAGCTCGCGGTGGGCGTGGTCGTGGCGGTGCTCGCGGCCACCGCCGACCTGCGGGGCGCGATCGGTTTCTCCTCCTTCGGAGTGCTCGCCTACTACGCGATCGCGAACGCTTCCGCCTGGACTCTCGATTCAGGTGTCAAGGGGCGGGCCGTGGCGGCGGTCGGACTGTCCGGCTGTGTGGTGCTGGCGTGTGCGCTGCCCCTCGCGTCGGCGGTCGCGGGGGCCGCGGTGCTGGCTCTGGGTGCGCTGGCCTACCGCGTGCCGGGCTCGTTCAGGGCCGGGGGCTGAACTCCGCCCGGGGCGCGGGTTCCAGGTCCGGGCCGCATTCCGCCGCCCTCGGCGCGGACGGCCTCCTGGGGGCCCAGCGGGGCGGGCGGGCACTTTCCACGGGCTCGCGGGGAGTGGCGCGCACGGTCTGTGATGTGCTCCGGCAACTGCTTGGTTTCGTCCATGCGTTCATGCGTTCATGGTGACCCACACCGCCGACCACGCGCCCGCCCTGTGGAAAACCGCGCCGCGGACGGGCCTGGCCCGTCCGCGGCGCGGTGTCGAACTGTCGCTTCCGCAGTGTCAGCGGGAGGCGAACGGGGCGTCCGTGGGGACGATCTCGCGGCCCAGCGGGAGCAGCGAGAGCGGGACCATCTTGAAGTTGGCGATGCCGAACGGGATGCCGATGATCGTGAGGCAGAGGGCGATGCCGGTGGCGATGTGGCCGAGGGCCAGCCACCAGCCGGCCAGCACCAGCCACAGGACGTTGCCAATGCAGGACGGGGCGCCCGCGTCGTGGCGCTCAACCGTGGTGTAGCCGAACGGCCAGAGGGCGTAGACCGCGATGCGGAAGGCGGCGATGCCGAACGGGATGCCGATGATGGTGATGCAGAGGAGCACACCCGCGAGCAGGTATCCCAGGAACAGCCAGATGCCGCTGAGGATGAGCCAGATGACGTTCAGGATTGTCTTCATTGGCGGCGGCCTGCCATCTGTTCGAGCCGGGCGATGCGCTCGGCCATCGGAGGGTGGGTGGAGAACATCTTGGAAAGTCCCGCGCCGGGCCGGAACGGGTTGGCGATCATCATATGACTCGCTGTTTCCAGACGGGGCTCCGGCGGCAGCGGGAGTTGCTTGGTCCCGGCGTCGAGCTTGCGCAGGGCGCTGGCCAGGGCCAGCGGGTCCCCGGTGAGCTGCGCTCCGGAGGCGTCGGCCTCGTACTCGCGCGAGCGGCTGATGGCCAGCTGGATCACCGAGGCGGCCAGCGGGCCCAGGATCATGATCAGCAGCAGGCCGATCAGCCCGGGGCCCTCGTCGTCGTTCGACCGGCCGATGGGGATGAGCCAGGCGAAGTTCACCAGGAACATGATCACCGAGGCGAGCGCCCCGGCCACCGAGGAGATGAGGATGTCGCGGTTGTAGACGTGGCTGAGCTCGTGACCGATGACCCCGCGCAGCTCGCGCTCGTCGAGGATGCGCAGGATGCCCTCGGTGCAGCAGACCGCGGCGTTGCGCGGGTTGCGGCCGGTGGCGAAGGCGTTCGGGGCCTCGGTGGGTGAGATGTAGAGCCGTGGCATGGGCTGGCGCGCGGACGTGGAGAGCTCGCGCACCATGCGGTAGAGCTGCGGCGCCTCGAACTCGCTCACGGGGCGGGCGCGCATCGCGCGCAGAGCCAGCTTGTCGCTGTTCCAGTACGCGTAGGCGTTCGTCCCGAGTGCGACGAGGACGGCGACGATCAGGCCGGTCCGTCCGAAGAAGCTGCCGATCAGGATGATGAGTGCGGACAGCCCGCCGAGGAGTACGGCGGTCTTGAGCCCGTTGTGCCGGCGGTGCACGGTACGCCCTCCAAGTGGTGCGGCAGGGGAGCCCGTCATGGATCTGAGGGTCTACGGTCCAGTGGACCCTCCCTTCCTGGTCAACGCGAGGTGACGGCGTCTGGTTCCCAGGGCGTGCCGGAGCGGCGGCCCGCCGCCGCCCCCTCGGCGGGGGTGGCGGGGCCGCCGCGCGCGTTACTCCGTACGGGGCAGCCGCCCCGCTCCGGCTACTGCGTGAAGAGGCTTCCCGACGCGACGCGCAGGACGAGCTGCGGGGCGCCCGAGAGGACGACCGCGGTGATCGCGGTCGCGACGATGGCCGCCGCAACCGGCCAGGGGGCCTTCGTACGGGCCTGTGCGCCCTCCGCGCCCTCGGGGACGCGGAAGAGCAGCGCCGTCCAGCGCAGGTAGTAGTACAGGGCGATGACGACGTTGACCGCCATGACCGCGGCCAGCCAGCCCAGGCCCGCGTCGACGGCGGACCGGAAGACGGTGACCTTGGCGAAGAGGCCGATGATGCCCGGCGGCAGACCTGCCAGGCAGAGCAGGAAGAAGGCGAGGGACAGCGCGGCCAGGGGGCGCTCGGCGTACAGGCCTCGGTAGTCGCTGATGCGGTGCAGCGGCTTGGTGCGGGCGACGAGGGCGGCCACGGCGAAGGCTCCGAGGTTCACGGCCGCGTACATGAGCGCGTAGGCGAGGGTGGAGCCGATCTGGTCGCGCTCGGCGTACGCCGCCGCGGCGATCGGGACCAGCAGGTAGCCGGCCTGGCCGACCGAGGACCAGGCGAGCAGCCGTACGGCGCTGTGCGGGCGGTCCGCGGACTGCCGCACGGCGGCGGCGTTGCCCAGGGTCATGGTGAGCGCGGCGAGGACTGCGACGGCCGGGCCCCAGACCTGCGCGTACGCCGGGAAGGCGATCACCGTGACGAGGATGAGGCCGGTGAAGCCGACGGCCTTGCCGATCACCGAGAGGTAGCCGGCGATGGGGAGGGGAGCTCCGACGTAGGTGTCGGGCACCCAGAAGTGGAAGGGGACGGCCGCGGTCTTGAACGCGAAGCCGACCAGGGTGAGCGCGACACCGGCCACGGCGAGGGTGTCGAACTGCCCGGGGACGTCCTCCAGGCGGTCCGCGACCTGGGTGAGGTGCAGCGAGCCGGTGACGGCGTAGACGAAGCTGACGCCCATCAGCGACACGGCGGTGGCCGTGACGGAGGACAGGAAGAACTTCAGGGCGGCCTCGGAGGAGAGGCGGTCGCCGCGGCGCATGCCCACGAGCGCGAAGGCGGGCAGGGAGGCGACCTCCAGCGCGACGATCAGGGTGGCGAGGTCGCGGGAGGCGGGCAGCAGGGCGGCGCCGGCGGCGGAGGAGAGCAGCAGGAACCAGTACTCGCCCGCGGGCATGCGCGTGTCGCGTACGGCGGTGACCGACAGGAGCGCGGTCAGCAGGGCGCCGGCCAGCACCAGGAACTGGACTACGAGCGTGAAGTGGTCGGCGACGTAGCTGCAGGCCTCGGGGTCGGCGGTGAGGCAGAAGGTGGCGCGGTCGCCGGAGCGCAGCGGCAGCAGGCAGGCGGTCGCGGCGGCCAGGCCGGCTACCGCGGTCCAGCCGAGGACCGGCTTGTGGCGCTCGGCGACGAAGAGGTCGGCGACGAGGACGGCCAGGCCGACGGCGGCGGTGATCACCACGGGTGCGATGGCGAGCCAGTCGACGGACTGGACCAGGCTGGGGGTCTCGGCCGCGAGGACCGTCAGGGCCGTCATGAGTTGCCTCCTGCGAGGAGCTGCTGAACGGCCGGGTCGGTCAGGCCGAGGAGGAGCGCGGGCCACAGGCCGGCGAGGACGGTGAGGGCGACGAGCGGGGTCCAGGCGGCGAACTCGTGGCGCTGGACGTCCGCGACGGTGAGCTCGGGACCCGCTTTCGGGTCTCCCATGCAGACGCGCCGTACGACGACGAGCAGGTAGGCGGCCGTGAGCAGGGTGCCGAACGCGCCGACGGCCGTGTACGTGAGGAACGCGGCGCGGGACAGTCCTTCGGCCGGGTCGAAGGCGCCGAACAGGGCCAGCATCTCGCCCCAGAAGCCGGCCAGTCCCGGCAGGCCCAGGGAGGCGACGGCGGCGAAGGCGAGGAGCGCGCCGAGGCGGGGGGCGCGGCCGTAGAGGGCGGCTCCGGTGGCGCCGGCGAGGGTGTCGAGGTCGGCGGTGCCGTAGCGGTCCTTGAGGGCGCCGACCAGGAAGAAGAGCAGGCCGGTGATCAGGCCGTGCGCGATGTTGGCGAAGAGGGCGCCGTTGACTCCGGTGGGGGTCATGGACGCGATGCCGAGGAGGACGAAGCCCATGTGGCCGACGGAGGAGTAGGCGATGAGGCGCTTGAGGTCGCCCTTGTTCCCCTTGCGGGCCAGCGCCAGGCAGGCCAGTGACCCGTAGACGATGCCGACGACGGCGAAGGCGCCCAGGTAGGGGGCGAAAACGGCCATGCCGTCGGGGGTGGCGGGCAGCAGGATGCGGACGAACCCGTACGTGCCCATCTTGAGCAGGACTCCGGCCAGGAGGACGGATCCGACGGTGGGGGCGGCGGTGTGGGCGTCCGGCAGCCAGCTGTGCAGGGGCCACATCGGGGTCTTCACGGCGAGGCCGAGGCCGATGGAGAGGACGGCCAGCAGTTGGGTCGTGCGGGACAGTTCGCGGCCGTTGTCAGAGGCGAGTGCCACCATGTCGAATGTGTCCGCCGTCACACCGATGAGGAGGATGCCGAGCAACATGACGACGGAGCCGAGGAGCGTGTAGAGGATGAACTTCCAGGCGGCGGCTTGCCGCTGAGCACCGCCCCAGCGGGCGATGAGGAAGTACATCGGGATGAGGACCATCTCGAAGGCGAGGAAGAAGAGCAGCAGGTCGAGGACGGCGAAGGTCGCGAGGGTGCCGGACTCCAGGACGAGGAGCAGCGCGACGAAGGCCTTCGGGGAAGGGCCTGCGGGGAGCTTGGAGTAGCTGTAGAGCGCGCAGAGGAAGAACAGCAGCGCGGTCATCACGAGGAGGGGGAGCGAGATGCCGTCGACACCGAGGTGGATCCGGACGTCCAGCGCCGGGATCCAGCTGATGTCCGTCGTCGCCTGGAAGCGGGACGGTGCGTCGTGGTCGAAGCCGAGGGCGAGTGCGATCGCCGCGGCGAGGATCACGCCGGTCACGGTCACGCCGTGGCGGAGCACGGCCTGCTCGGGGCTGCGGCCCTTGAGGCCGGGCGGGGCCGGCAGGAGGGCCGCGACGGCGCCGAGGAGCGGCGCGGCCACGATGAACGCCAGAAGGAACTGCATCACGGACGGGCTGATATCAATCACGGCTGGCTCACGGCTCACGATCCGGCGTTGACGTTGGCGAGGACGGCGGTGGCAATGGCCAGGACCACGGCGCCGGCGAGCAGGGCGCTCAGGTAGCTCTGCACGTTGCCGGTCTGGGCCCGGCGGACGAGCCCGCCGAGCAGCCGGGTGCCGGTGCCCGCGCCGCGGACGTACGTGTCCACGACCTCGCGGTCGAGGAAGGCGACGAGGCGGGCCGCGGCACGGACGGGGCGGACGAAGAGCCGGTCGTAGACGGCGTCGAGGTGGAAGCCCTCGGCCGCATGGCGGTGCAGGGGGCCCAGGAGGGCCCGGCCGGGGTCGGCGGCCGGGCCCGCCGGCACGGCGGGGTGCTCATGGGTGACCTCCGCGACCTCGGGCGTTTCGGCCGCGGACTCGGCTGCCGCCGTGGCCGCGGACACGGCGGCGGACACGGCGGCGGGCTGCTCGGCGGCGGCGCTGCCGGCGGGCCCGGCCGCGGGGGCCTCGGCGGCCTTGGCCGTGGCGCGCTGCCAGAGGGCGTAGGTGAGCATCGCGCCGAGGAGGGCGGCACCCGTGCCGAGGACCGATGTGGCCACGGTGGGGGTGAGCGCCCGGCCGTCGAACCAGTCGGCGAGCGAGTCCGCGGCGAGGCCGAAGCCGACCGACGGGATGGCCAGCAGCCACAGCACGCCGGTCATGGCGAGGGGTTCCTTGCCGTGGTCGGGGGCGGCGGCGCCCCGGCCGCGGAAGGCCATCAGCCACAGCCGGGCGGCGTAGGCGGCGGTGAGCAGGGCGGTGAGCACGCCGGCGATCAGCACCAGCCAGCCGGCGGCGGAGGGAGCGGCGTCCGAGTGACCGGTGGCGGTCTGCTCGGCTGCGACGAGGACGGCTTCCTTGGAGAAGAAGCCGGCGAAGGGCGGGATCGCGGCGAGCGCGAGCAGCGCGATCGTCATCGTCCAGAAGGCGTCGGGGATGCGCTTGGCCAGGCCGTCCATCCGGGACATGGCGGCCAGGGAGTTCGTACCGGCAGCGTGGATGATCACGCCCGCGCCCAGGAAGAGGAGCGCTTTGAAGGCGCCGTGGGACAGGAGGTGGAAGACGGCCGCACCGCGGTCGGCGACGGCCAGGGCGCCGGTCATGTAGGCGAGCTGGCCGATGGTGGAGTAGGCGAGCACCCGCTTGATGTCGTCCTGGGCCAGGGCGGCGAGGCCGGAGCCGACCATCGTGACGGCCGCCATGACGGCCATCACCACCAGTGCGGCTGCGGAGGCCGCGAAGACGGGCAGGAGACGGGCGATGAAGTAGACACCGGCGGCGACCATCGTCGCGGCGTGGATCAGCGCGGAGACGGGGGTGGGACCGGCCATCGCGTCGGGGAGCCAGGTGTGCAGCGGGAACTGCGCCGACTTGCCCGCGACTCCGGCGAGCAGGAGCAGTGCGATCAGCGTCGGGTGGTCGAGTCCGCCGGCGGCGACGGTCCCGAGGATCTTTGTGATCCGGAAGGATCCGGCGTCGGTGGCGAGCGCGAACAGGCCGATCAGGAAGGGGACGTCGCCGAGCTTGGTGACGAGGAAGGCCTTCAGGGAGGCGGAGCGGGCCGCTTCGGTCTCCCAGTAGTGGCCGACGAGGAAGTACGAGCAGATGCCCATGACTTCCCAGCCGACCAGCAGCACCATCAGGTCGCCGGAGTAGACGACGAGCAGCATGGCGGAGGTGAACAGCGAGACGAGGGCCGCGTAGGAGGGGTAGCGCGGGTCGTCGCGGAGGTACGCCGTCGAATAGAGCTGTACGCAGGTGGCGACGACCCCGACGAGGACGGCGACCAGCGCGGCGAAGCCGTCGATGTAGAGCGAGAGGTCGATCGGAACCGAGCCGGTCGGGGTGAGCTCGGTCGCGGTGCTGACGGGCTGCCCGCCGCCCTGGCGGAGGGCTACGGTCACGGCCAGTACGGCGGCGGCGAGCGTCGGCAGGATCGCGAGCGGGCGGACGAATCCGGGGGCGGCGCGGCCGAGCAGCAGGCCCGCCACCGCGCCCAGGAAGGGCAGCAGCGGGACGAGGACGGCGAGGGTCGTGGTGCTCACGCGGCGACCTCCGGCCGGACGCTGCCGGTGCTGGTGCTGTCGGTGCTGTCGTTCGGGCCGGGCTCGTGGCCTTCGGCGGTGTCGCGCAGACGGTCGACGTCCGAGGTGCCGCGGTTGCGGTACACCATCAGTACGATCGCGAGGCCGATGCCGATCTCCGCGGCGGCGATGGCGATGGTGAAGAGGGTGAGGGCCTGGCCGGCGTGCAGGGTGTCGCGCAGCCAGACGTCGAAGGCCACCAGGTTGAGGTTGACGGCGTTGAGCATCAGCTCGACGGACATCAGGACCAGGATGGCGTTGCGGCGGGCGAGCACTCCGTACAGGCCCGTGCAGAACAGGAGCGCCGCGAGCACGGCGGGGTAGGCGAGGTGCATCAGCGCTGCCCCTTGTCTCGGGCGTCGGCGGGGTCGTTGCGGCGGGACAGCACGATGGCGCCGATCAGCGCGGCGAGGAGGAGCACCGAGAGCGCCTCGAAGGGCAGCACCCAGTGCTGGAAGAGGATCTCGCCGGAGACCTTCGTGGAGCCCTGGACCGGCCCGTCCAGGTCGATCCAGGTGGTGCGGAAGGCGTCGACGACGACCCAGACGAGGGCGACCGCGGCGACGACGGCGACGGCGAGGGCGATCCGGCGGTTGCCGGAGTCGGCGTCCGGGGAGCGGCCGATCGGGGCCTTGGTGAGCATGAGCCCGAAGAGGAGCAGCACGACCACGGAGCCGAGGTAGATCAGGACCTGGACCCAGGCGATGAACTCGGCGGTCAGCAGCAGGTACTCCACGGCGATCCCGCCGAGGGCGACGACCAGCCAGAGGGCGGCGTGCACCAGCTGCTTGGTGGTGACCGTGACGAGGGCCGCGCCGAAGGTGGCGAGGCCCACGAGGAGGAAGGCGATCTCGACGCCGGTCGGGGACAGGAATCCGGGCCCGGTGGTGGCGGCTGCGGCCAGGGGGGCGGCGGGGCTCACGCGTCTCCCTCCGGGGTCGGGGTCGGGGTCGTCGGCGGTTCGTCCGCGGCCGGCCGGGCGGCGGCTTCGGCGGCTGCCGCGGCGGCAGCCGCCGCTTCGGCCTTCTCCACCGCCTTGCGGGCGGCGGCGATCTCCTTGGGCTCCTCGGCCTTCGGGTCGAGGGCCGGCGGGGCGGGGACGGTCCACATCCACTCGCGGAGTTTGTCGCGCTCGTGGGTCAGCTCGTGGATGTCGGTCTCCGCGTACTCGAACTCCGGCGACCAGAAGAGGGCGTCGAAGGGGCACACCTCGATGCAGATGCCGCAGTACATGCAGAGGGAGAAGTCGATGGCGAAGCGGTCGAGCACGTTCCGGCTGCGCTCGCGGCCGCCGGGGGTGGCGGCGGGGACCGTCTCCTTGTGGGAGTCGATGTAGATGCACCAGTCGGGGCACTCACGGGCGCAGAGCATGCAGACCGTGCAGTTCTCCTCGAACAGGCCGATGACCCCGCGGGAGCGCGGCGGAAGTTCGGGCTGGACCTCGGGGTACTGGGCCGTGTGTGAGCGCTTCGTCATCGTGCGCAGCGTGACGGCCAGGCCCTTGGCCAGGCCGGATCCGGGGATGGGCATTACTGGATCGCCACCTTCACGATGCCGGTGAGCGCGATCTGGGCGAGCGCGAGCGGGATGAGTGTGGTCCAGGCGAGCTTCTGGAGCTGGTCCTCGCGCAGGCGCGGGTAGCTCACGCGGAGCCAGATCACGACGAAGGCGAGGACCGCGGTCTTGAGCAGGGTCCAGACCCAGCCGAGCCCCTCGGCGCCGAAGGGTCCGTGCCAGCCGCCGAGGAAGAGGACGGTGGTGAGGAAGCAGAGGACGACGATGCCGGCGTACTCGGCGAGCAGGAACAGCGCGAAGCGCAGGCCGGTGTACTCGGTGTACGCGCCGAAGATGATTTCGGAATCGGCGACGGGCATGTCGAAGGGGGGCCGCTGCAGTTCGGCGAGGCCGGCGGTGAAGAACACCAGGGCGCCGGCGATCTGCCAGGGCAGCCACCACCACTCGAAGGCCTCCACGATGCCGGGGAGGGAGACCGTCCCGGCCGCCATCGCCACGGAGGCGGCGGCGAGCAGCATCGGGAGCTCGTAGGCGAGCAGCTGCGCGGCCGTGCGCAGGCCGCCGAGCAGGGAGAACTTGTTGGCGGAAGCCCAGCCGGCCATGAGGGAGCCGAGGACTCCGACGCCCATGACGGCGAGCACGAAGAACAGACCGGCGTCGATGACCTGGCCGACCGCGCCCTCGCCCGGACCGATCGGGATGGCGAGGAGGACCAGGAGGTACGGCAGCAGGGCGACGGCGGGGGCCAGCCGGAAGATCCTGCGGTCGGCGCCCGCCGGGACGACGTCTTCCTTCTGAGCGAACTTCACGCCGTCGGCGACGAGCTGCGCCCAGCCGTGGAACCCGCCGGCGTACATGGGGCCGAGGCGGCCCTGCATGTGGGCCATCACCTTGTGCTCGGTCTGCCCGACAACGAGCGGGAGCACGAGGAAGACGGCGAAGACGACGATCAGCCGCAGGGCGACGTCGAGGACGTCGTTCACGCGTCGCCTCCGTTGTCGGTGGTGGGGTGGGTCTCGGTGGATTCCCCGGGCTCGGCCTGCGCGGCCCGCTCGGGGCCGGACTCGTCGTAGGCGGGCTTCGGGTCGTGCCAAGGGGCGTCGGAGCTGCGCGGGGCGGGGCGGCGCGGCGCGCGTGCAGCGGGCTCCGTGGCCGGCGGGCCGGCGTCCGGCGCGGCCGGCGTCGTGCCCGGGTCCTGGCTCGCCGAGCCGTCGGCCGCCGAGCGGGTGCGGCGCGCCGGGCGGGCCGGGGCTTCGGAGGCCTCTGGGCCGGCAGCGGCGGCGTCCGGGGCGGCCTGTTCGGTGGCCGGAGCGGCAGCGGTGTCGGCCGCCTGGCTCGCCGAGCCCTCCGTGACCGAGCGGGTGCGGCGCGCCGGGCGGGCCGGGGTCTGCGGGGTGGCGGCCTCGGCGGTCTGGGTGGCCGAGCCCTCGGCGACCGAGCGGGTGCGGCGGACGGGGGCGCCCTCGCGCGGGGTGCGGGCGGCGGCGCCCGCACCGGCGGCCCGCGGGGTGCGGGCGGGGCGGGCCGGGGCCGGCGGGAGCTGGCCCTTCATGGGGCCCCAGTCGTTGGGGTCCGGCACGCCGGGCGGCAGCATCTGCCGGCGCTTCGGGGCGTCGGGGTCGTGGGCCTCACCCGGCTCCTTCGCCCCCGGCCAGGCCTTCGCGACGCGCGCGGCCAGCACGAAGTCCTTGCGCAGCGGGTGTCCCTCGAAGTTCTCCGGGAGGAGCAGGTGTACCAGGTGCGGGTGGTCGGTGAAGGTGATCCCGAACATCTCGAACGTCTCGCGCTCGTGCCATTCCGCCCCCGCGTACAGGGCCACGGCCGACGGCAGCGAGGGAGAGCCGTGCGGGACGGTCGTGCGCAGCAGGAGCCGGCGTACGCGGCGGTTCTCCAGCGAGGCGACGTGCGCGCAGACCCGGAAGCCGGTGCCGGGCTCGTCCACGGCGCTCAGCCAGTCGAAGTACGTGCAGCCCAGCTTGTCCCGGGCGATCTCCAGCGAGGAGATCCAGGAGCCGACGGGCACGTCGACGGTGAGGACGTCGTACGAGAGCTCGGCCACGGCCTCGGCGCCGAAGAGCGTCGGCGCGGCGTCGGGGAGGGAGTCGTAGAGGTTCACGCGCCGGCCCCCTGCCCGGGTGCCGGCGGGGCCGTGACCAGGCCGCTGGTCAGCTGGGAGACGGACGGCCCCGACGCATAGCGGTCGGCCAGCGACTCACGGGCGATCTTCTCCTGGAGCTTGAGGATGCCCTGCAGGAGCGCCTCCGGGCGCGGCGGGCAGCCGGGCACGTAGACGTCGACGGGGATGATCTGGTCGACGCCCTTCGTCACCGAGTACGAGTCCCAGTACGGGCCGCCGCAGTTGGAGCAGGCGCCGAAGGAGATGACGTACTTCGGCTCCGGCATCTGCTCGTAGAGCCGCTTGACCGCGGGGGCCATCTTGTCCGTGACGGTGCCCGAGACGATCATCAGATCGGCCTGGCGCGGACCCGGTGCGAACGGGATGACGCCGAGGCGGATGAAGTCGTGCCGGGCCATCGACGCGGCGATGAACTCGATCGCGCAGCAGGCCAGGCCGAAGTTGAAGACCCACAGGCTGTACCGGCGGCCCCAGTTCAGGACCACCTTCATCGGTTCCGGGGCCAGGCGGGAGAGGACTCCGAGGCGCTTGGGCTCGGGGAGCAGCTCCGGCTGAGGTGTCACGTCCATTCGAGGACGCCCTTCTTGTACGCATAGAGCAGGCCGACGGCCAGGAAGCCCAGGAAGATGAACATCTCGACCAGGGTCGTGGCGCCGTAGCCGGCGGCGGCGAACACCGTCGCCCACGGGAACAGGAAGATCGAGTCGACGGCGAAGATGACGTAGAGGAACGCGTAGACGTAGTAGCGGACCTGGGTGTGCGCCCAGCCCTCGCCGACGGGGTCCACGCCGCATTCGTAGGTCAGCAGCTTCTCGGGGGTCGGGACCACGGGCCGCAGGAGGCGGCCCGCGCCGAAGGCGACGGCCACGAAGAGCACACCGAGGGCTGCGAGCAGACCGACGACCGAATAACTCCGGAAGTAGTCCGCCGCGAGCACGGTTACGGTCGATACCGTTGCTTCGGGCACGTCCGTTCCTCGCTCCTCGGTCACTGTCGACGATCTGGTACGGACGGGAGTCTAGGGCCTGCCCCACACGGGGTGGGGTTATCCCCCGTTCACAGCACCCCGGCCACCCCATGGCACCAGCGAGTCCCGCTTGACAGGCTGTGGCGCATGACCACGAGCCCGGCCATAGCCGACACCGACCGACCTCCCCCCGTACGGCCCGTGTTCAGCGCCGTCACGTTGAAGGAAATCGCCCATCTGGTGACCAATCTGCCGGAGGCGGTCGTCGGTTTTGTTTACGCGGTCGTCATGATTTCCACCGCGGGCGGTCTTTCCGTGACCGCGATCGGACTTCCTTTGCTTGCGGTCGGCCTCCTTCTGTCTCGGCAATGGGGACGGCTGGAGCGGGCCCGCGCACGGTTGCTCCTGGGCGTGGGGGTGGAGGAGCCGACCCCGCTCCCCGGTCCGCGGCGGTCCGGCGGCTTCTTCCCCTGGCTGTGGACGAGCATCAAGGATCCGGTCGGCTGGCGGGCCGTGCTGTACCAGCTGATCCGGCTGCCCTGGGGGATGCTCACCTTCACGGTAGTCCTGACCGGGCTGTTCGTGCTGTGGCCGGTGCTGCCGTATCTGGTGCGGCTGCTCGCGAACGCGGACCGCGCGATGGTGCGGGGCCTGCTGTCGCCCTCCGACGACCTGGAGCGTCGGATCGCGGAGCTGGAGTCCGACCGGGGCGTGGTCGTGGACACGGCCGCCGCCGACCTGCGGCGCATCGAGCGGGACCTGCACGACGGGGCGCAGGCGCGGCTGGTCGCGCTGGCGATGGGGCTGGGCCTGGCGAAGGAGAAGCTGCTGGAGGACCCCGAGGGCGCTGCGGCGATGGTCGACGAGGCCCACGACGAGGTGAAGCTGGCGCTCCAGGAGCTGCGGGACCTGGCCCGCGGGATCCACCCGGCCGTGCTGACCGACCGGGGTCTGGATGCGGCGCTGTCGTCGGTGGCGGCGCGGTGCGTGGTGCCGGTGAAGGTGTTGGTGGACCTGCCGACGGGACCGCAGGCGCGGCCGGCCGAGGCGATCGAGGGCATCGCGTACTTCGTGGTGTCCGAACTGCTGCAGAACGTCAGCAAGCACGCGAGGGCGCGGGGGGCGACCGTGGAGGTCTGGCGGGCGGGGGCGCGGCTGATGATCCGGGTGTCCGATGACGGGCGGGGCGGGGCGGACACGTCCGGCGGGACGGGGCTGGCGGGGCTGGCCGAACGGCTGGGCGCGGTGGACGGGGTGCTGGTCGTCGACTCCCCCGAGGGGGAGGGGACGGTGGTGACGGCGGAGCTGCCGTGGCGTGACCGCCGGGGCCGACTCTGAGGCGCGCGGGGTGCAGCCGGTGTGTGGTGGTGGGCGGTGCTTCCGTCCAGGGGTGAGCGGGCTCCCGTCCAGGGGTGGGCGGGGGCCCGTCCAGGGGTGGGCGGGGGCCCGTCCGTGTGTCCGGCTCGTGGCCGCTCCCCGGGGCTCCGGTTCCGGCTCCGGCTCCGGCTCCGGCTCCGGCTCCGGCTCCGGCTCCGGCTCCGGCGGTGCCGCATCGACAGGGGTGGGGTTATCCCCCGGGTGGAGAGGCCCACCCGCCGCATGGTCCGGGGGTGGCGGCGGGCGGGAGGGTGGGGGTGTGGCCGAGGAGTGGAAGGGCGGGACGTGAGATGGACGACGGCAAGGGCGGGCGGGGCGGGGTCGGTGCGGTGCTGCTGGCCCCGGTGGCGGGGCGGACCTGGCGGGAGTTCGCGTACCTCCTGGTCGGGCTGCCGCTGAGCACGCTGTACTTCTCCCTCACCATCACCGGCGTGAGCCTCGGTGCCGGCCTGCTCGTCACCTTCTTGGGCGTCCCGGTACTGGCGGGGGTGCTGGCCATGTGCCGCGGGTTCGGGCGGCTGGAGCGGATCCGGGTGCGCGTGCTGCTCGGGGCGCACATCAGCGAGCCGGCGCCGATCCGTGCGAAGAAGAGCGGGCCGCTCGCCGCCATGGGCGCGGTCCTGCGCAGCGGCAGCGCCTGGCGGCACGCGCTGTACTCCGTGATCCACTTCCCGTGGGCGGTGTTCGCCTTCTGCGTGGCACTGACCTTCTGGGCGGTCGGCTGGACGTACCTGCTGTACCCGCTGTGGTTCTGGGTCCTCCCCACCTGGACCGACCAGCCGGGGCTCCAGCTCTTCCAGAACGACGACTACTCCTTCTACCTCGACTCGCCCGCGGAGATCGCCCTCACCTGCCTCGTCGGGCTGGCCGTCACCCTCGCCACCCCGTGGCTGTTCAGGGCGCTGACCACGGTGGACCGGGTCGTGGTCGGCGGGCTGCTCGGTGCGTCCCGGCTGGACAGCCGGGTCACCGAGCTGGAGTCCGACCGGGGGGTCGTCGTGGACACCGCCGCCGCCGACCTGCGGCGCATCGAACGGGATCTGCACGACGGTGCCCAGGCACGGCTGGCGGCGCTGGCGATGGACCTGGGGCTGGCGAAGGAGAAGTTCGGCCAGGACCCCCAGGCCGCCGCCCGCATGGTGGACGAGGCGCACGGCGAGGTGAAGACCGCCTTGCAGGAGCTGCGGGACCTGGCCCGCGGAATCCACCCGGCCGTGCTGACCGACCGCGGGCTGGACGCCGCGCTGTCCTCGGTGGCCGCCCGGTGCACCGTGCCGGTACGGGTGGAAGTGGACCTCGCGGCCAGGCCGGCCGCGGCCATCGAGGGGATTGCGTACGCCACGGTCTCGGAGCTGCTGCAGAACATCGGCAGGCACTCCGCGGCCCGATCGGCCTCGGTGGACGTGTGGCGGTCCGGGGGGCGGCTGCTGCTCCGGGTGGCCGATGACGGCCGGGGCGGCGCGAGCGTGCGGGCCGGGACGGGGCTGGCGGGGCTCGCCGAGCGGCTGGACGCCGTGGACGGGGTGCTGGTCGTCGACTCCCCCGAGGGCGGGGGCACGACGGTCACCGCCGAGCTGCCGTGGCGGTCCTGACGCCGGTGCGGAGCCGTGGGACCCCCGTCCGGGTGGGCCGGGGGTCCGTCCGCGCGCCCGCCCCACCGCCGCCTCCCGGCCCGCTTCCCCGAACCCCGCGCCCCGGACTCCCGGGCCACACCGGAGGGCGCCCCGGGCGGGGCTGAAACGGCGCGGCGCCGCCGCTCAGGATCCCCGGACGGGAACCCGGGGTGGGCATCCGGACGGAAATCCGGGGCGGGCGTCCGAGCGGGAATCCAGGCCGCGGACGCCGACGCGGCCGGACGGCGCCGGCTCCCGTGGATCCGGAGCTCTGGCTTCCATCAGCTCGGTGTGCGAAAACTCCCCTCGTACGCCCACGTGTTGTCCCGGCTCTGCCTTCACCGGGACTTAAGGCTGGGATGCTTGGCTGAGTCGGGCAGTACGGGAACGAGTGGACGCGGGAGCTGCTGAGTCGTGGAAGACAGGGTGCGGGTGGTCATCGCCGAGGATTCCGTACTGCTGCGCGAGGGCCTGACCCGGTTGCTGACGGACCGGGGGCATGACGTCGTGGCGGGCGTCGGGGACGGGGAGGCCCTGATCAAGACGGTGGCGGACCTCGCCGCCGAGGATGCGCTGCCCGACGTGGTGGTGGCGGACGTGCGCATGCCGCCGACGCACACCGACGAGGGCGTGCGGGCCGCCGTACGGCTGCGGCGCGACCACCCCGGGATAGGCGTGCTGGTGCTGTCGCAGTACGTGGAGGAGCAGTACGCCACGGAGCTCCTGGCCGGTTCCAGTACCGGAGTGGGGTATCTACTGAAGGACCGGGTGGCCGAGGTGCGCGAGTTCCTGGACGCCGTGGTCCGGGTGGCCAGGGGCGGCACCGCCCTAGATCCCGAGGTCGTCGCCCAGCTGCTGGGGCGCAGCCGGAAACAGGACGTCCTGGCGGGTCTGACGCCGCGCGAGCGCGAGGTGCTGGGGCTGATGGCCGAGGGCCGTACCAATTCCGCCGTGGCCAAGCAGCTGGTCGTGAGCGACGGAGCGGTGGAGAAGCACGTCGGCAACATCTTCATGAAACTGGGCCTGTCGCCGAGTGAGGGGGATCACCGGCGCGTACTGGCCGTTCTCACCTATCTGAAATCTTGATCGACTGAAACTTTGTCAGATACGGCATACCGGCAGGGCCGTCTCGAATTATGGCCCTACGGTCCAGAATGTGGTCGCTCCTGGGGGCCTGATCCCTACCGTCGTAGGGTGGGTCATGGGGGTGCTCACGCCTCGAAGGAGGTCCAGTTCAGTGACCAGCCAGGTCAGCAGCCCAGCCGAGCAGGCCGACGGGGCCGGGGGTGCGGTTGTCGGTGGACAGCGCACTCCGGGCAGTCCGGACGGCAAGGAAGTACGGCGACTCGATCGGGTGATCATCCGGTTCGCGGGTGACTCCGGTGACGGCATGCAGCTCACCGGTGACCGGTTCACCTCGGAGACCGCGTCGTTCGGGAACGACCTGTCGACACTGCCGAACTTCCCGGCCGAGATCCGCGCCCCCGCCGGCACCCTGCCGGGCGTCTCCTCCTTCCAGCTCCACTTCGCCGACCACGACATCCTCACGCCGGGCGACGCCCCCAACGTGCTGGTGGCCATGAACCCCGCGGCGCTGAAGGCGAACATCGCCGACGTGCCGCGCGGCGCGGAGATCATCGTCAACACGGACGAGTTCACCAAGCGCCCCATGGCCAAGGTCGGATACGAGACCTCGCCGTTGGAGGACGGCTCGCTGGCCGCCTACAACCTGCACCCGGTGCCGCTGACCACGCTGACGGTGGAGGCGCTGAAGGACTTCGGGCTCTCCCGCAAGGAGGCCGAGCGCAGCAAGAACATGTTCGCGCTGGGCCTGCTGTCGTGGATGTACCACCGGCCGACGGAGGCCACGGAGAGCTTCCTGCGGCAGAAGTTCGCGAAGAAGCCCGAGATCGCCGAGGCGAACATCGTGGCCTTCCGCGCCGGTTGGAACTTCGGCGAGACGACCGAGGACTTCGCCGTCTCCTACGAGGTGGCACCCGCGACCCAGGCCTTCCCCACCGGCACCTACCGCAACATCTCCGGGAACCTGGCCCTCTCCTACGGCCTCATCGCCGCGAGCCAGCAGGCCGACCTGCCCCTGTACCTCGGCTCCTACCCGATCACCCCGGCCTCGGACATCCTGCACGAGCTGTCGAAGCACAAGAACTTCGGCGTGCGGACCTTCCAGGCCGAGGACGAGATCGCCGGCATCGGGGCGGCGCTCGGCGCCGCCTTCGGCGGGGCGCTCGGGGTCACCACCACCTCCGGGCCCGGTGTCGCGCTCAAGTCGGAGACGATCGGCCTGGCGGTCTCGCTGGAACTGCCGCTGCTCATCGTCGACATCCAGCGCGGCGGCCCGTCCACCGGCCTGCCGACCAAGACCGAGCAGGCGGACCTCCTCCAGGCCATGTACGGCCGCAACGGCGAGGCGCCGGTCCCGATCGTGGCGCCGAGGACTCCGGCGGACTGCTTCGACGCCGCCCTCGACGCGGCCCGGATCGCGCTGACCTACCGCACCCCGGTGTTCCTGCTGTCCGACGGCTACCTCGCCAACGGCTCGGAACCGTGGCGGATCCCGGAGGTCGCGGACCTGCCCGACCTGAAGGTCAAGTTCGCCACCGGCGCGAACCACACGCTCGCCGACGGCACCGAGGCCTTCTGGCCCTACAAGCGAGATCCGGAGACCCTGGCCCGCCCCTGGGCGGTCCCCGGAACCCCGGGCCTCGAACACCGCATCGGCGGCATCGAGAAGCAGGACGGCACGGGCAACATCTCCTACGACCCGGCCAACCACGACCTCATGGTCCGCACCCGCCAGGCCAAGGTCGACGGCATTGAGGTGCCCGACCTCGACGTCGACGACCCGGACGGCGCCACCACCCTGGTCCTCGGTTGGGGTTCCACCTACGGCCCCATCACCGCCGCGGTCCGCCGGCTCCGGGCGGCCGGACTCCCCGTCGCCCAGGCCCACCTGCGCCACCTCAACCCCTTCCCCGGGAATCTCGGCGAGGTCCTTCGGCGTTACCACAAGGTAGTGGTGCCGGAGATGAATCTCGGCCAGCTCGCCACCCTCATCCGCGCGAAATACCTGGTCGACGCCCAGTCGTACCACCAGGTGAACGGAATGCCCTTCAAGGCCGAGCAGCTCGCCAAGGTTCTCAAGGAGGCCATCGATGACTGAGGTGACCGAGGCGACCGACGGGGCGCGGACCCTGCTCTCGCTGGTACCGAAGGCCGAGGGCAAGCAGTCGATGAAGGACTTCAAGTCGGACCAGGAGGTCCGCTGGTGTCCCGGTTGCGGCGACTACGCCGTGCTCGCCGCCGTCCAGGGCTTCATGCCCGAGCTGGGGCTGGCGAAGGAGAACATCGTCTTCGTCTCCGGCATCGGATGCTCCTCCCGTTTCCCCTACTACATGAACACCTACGGGATGCACTCGATCCACGGCCGGGCGCCCGCCATCGCGACGGGCCTGTGCACCTCCCGGCGCGACCTGTCGGTGTGGGTCGTCACGGGGGACGGCGACGCCCTGTCCATCGGCGGCAACCACCTGATCCACGCCCTGCGCCGCAACGTCAACCTGAAGATCCTGCTCTTCAACAACCGGATCTACGGTCTGACCAAGGGCCAGTACTCCCCCACCTCCGAGGTCGGCAAGATCACCAAGTCGACGCCGATGGGCTCGCTGGACGCGCCCTTCAACCCGGTGTCGCTGGCGCTCGGCGCCGAGGCGTCGTTCGTCGCCCGCACCGTCGACTCCGACCGCAAGCACCTCACCGAGGTGTTGCGCCAGGCGGCCGACCACCAGGGCACGGCGCTCGTCGAGATCTACCAGAACTGCAACATCTTCAACGACGGCGCCTTCGAGGTCCTCAAGGACAAGGACCGGGCCCGCGAGGCGGTGATCAGGCTGGAGGACGGCCGGCCGATCCGGTTCGGCGCGGACGACGAGAAGGGCGTGGTGCGCAATCAGACCACCGGGGACCTGGAGGTGGTCGACGTGACCCCCGCCAACGAGGGGCGGGTCCTCGTCCACGACGCCCGAGCCGCCAGCCCCGCCACGGCGTTCGCGCTCTCCCGGCTCGCCGACCCGGACACCCTGCACCGGACCCCGATCGGGGTCTTCCGCAGTGTCGAACGACCGGTCTACGACACCCTGATGGCCGACCAGCTCGACGCGGCCGTCGACCGCAGCGGCAAGGGCGACCTGGGCGCACTGCTGAACGGCAGTGACACCTGGACCGTCGTCGGCTGACCGAACCACGCGGACGCGCCGAAGCCCGGACCCCCTCGACGGGTCCGGGCTTCGGCGCGTCCGCCCCCCGAGAGGTAAGCCCTCCCCCGGGAAGCGCTTTCAAAAAGAAAGCGCTTCCCGTAGGGTTGCGCTGTCGTCCATCGAGGAGAACAGTCATGAGCATCGTCGTCACCGCAGCCACCGGAGCCCTGGGCCGCCTCGTCGTCGAGGAACTGCTGGAACGGGTCCCCGCCGACCGCGTCGCCGTCGTCGTCCGCAGCGCGGAGAAGGCCTTCGACCTGGCCGCACGCGGGATCGACGTGCGCGTCGCCGACTACGACGACCCGGCCGCCCTGGCCGTCGCCTTCCGGCCCGGCGACCGGGTGCTGCTGATCTCCGGCAATGAGATCGGGCGGCGCGTCGCGCAGCACACCGCCGTGATCGCTGCCGCGAAGGCGGCGGGCGCGGCACAGCTGGCCTACACCGGCGTCCTCGGCGGCCCGGAGGCGGACTTCGAGCTGGCCTCGGAGCACACCGCCACCGAGCAGGCCGTCCTCGCCTCCGGACTCCCGTACACCTTCCTGCGCAACGGCTGGTACCACGAGAACTACACCCGCGACCTGCCGGCCGTGCTCGGGCACGGGGCGGTCCTGGCCAGCGCGGGCGAGGGGCGGGTCGCCTCGGCGGCGCGGGCCGACTACGCGGCGGCCGCCGCCGCGGTGCTCACCGGCGAGGGGCACCTGAACCGGATCTACGAACTCTCCGGCGACACCGCGTGGAGCCTCGCGGAGTACGCGGCCGAGGTCTCGGCACAGAGCGGCAAGGAGATCGCGTACAGCGAGGTCCCGGCCGACGAACACCTGCGGATCCTGACGGACGCCGGAGTGCCGGAGGGGTTCGCCGCGATCATCGTCGACGTGGACGCGGCGATCGCGCGCGGCCGGCTGGCCGGCACCGGCGGAGACCTCGCCCGGCTGATCGGGCGGCCGACGACCCCGGTCGCCCAGGCGATCGGGGCCGCGCTGGCCTGAACCCGCGGACTCCCGGCGGACTCCCCGGGGACTCCCGGCGGACGCGCCGCCGCGGCCCCGCGAGACGTCACACGGGATGTCATGAGTATCTCCCGATTACGGGCATGACATCCGGGCCCCGCGGCGCTAACGTCGTCAAAGTTGGCTGGAAGTCGCACAGGAGGCCCCGTGAAGGCACAGAACGAGCAGCGCGCGGGTTTGCTCTACGGATTCGGCGCTTACGGGATGTGGGGGCTGGTCCCCCTCTTCTGGCCGCTGCTGATGCCTGCCGGGGCCGTCGAGATCCTCGCCCACCGCATGACGTGGTCCCTGGCCGTGGTCGGCCTGGCACTGCTCGCAGTGCGCCGCTGGAGCTGGATACGCGAGCTGCTGAGCCGGCCGCGCAAGCTGGGTCTGACCGCGCTGGCCGCGTCCATCATCAGCGTGAACTGGGGCCTGTACATCTGGTCGGTCAACAACGGCCACGTCGTCGAGTCGAGCCTCGGCTACTTCATCAACCCGCTGGTGAGCATCGCCATGGGCGTGCTGGTCCTGGGTGAGCGGCTGCGGCGCGCGCAGTGGGTGGCCGTCGGCCTCAGCTTCGTCGCCGTGCTCGTCCTCGCCGTCGGCTACGGGCGGCCGCCGTGGATCTCGCTGGTCCTGGCCTGCTCGTTCGCGACCTACGGCCTGATCAAGAAAAAGCTCAACATGGGCGGGCTGGAGTCGCTGGCCGCCGAGACGGCCATGCTGTTCCTGCCGGCCCTCGGATACCTGCTGTGGCTGGGCGCCCAGGGCCGGTCCAGCTTCGCCTCCCAGGGCGTCGGCCACGCGCTGCTGCTGGCCGCCACCGGCCTGGTCACGGCGATCCCGCTGGTGCTCTTCGGGGCGGCCGCCATCCGCGTTCCGCTGTCCACCCTGGGACTGCTTCAGTACATGGCCCCGGTGTTCCAGTTCGGACTCGGCGTCCTGTACTTCCACGAGGCCATGCCGCCCGAGCGCTGGGCAGGCTTTTCCCTGGTGTGGGCCGCGCTGGCGATCCTGACCTGGGACGCCCTGCGGACCGCTCGGCGCTCCCGCGCCCGGCTGGAGACGGCTCCCGTGATCACCCCGGCGCCGACCCGCGAACCCGCGTAACGACCACACGACGGGCCCGCAACAGCAAACGCTCCGACCCCACGATCCCCGGCACGGACCCTCCGTACCGGGGATCGTCCGTTTTCCGAACTGCCCTGACCGAATTGAGGTCTTGACGGATAGTCATACTCTCGCTGACCATCAGGCTCGCACTTCCGCACTGACGCACTGACGCACTCACGCTCACCTGCTCTCTCGCTCGTTCCGTCATATCCCCAGCGGAATCCCGGAGCCCCCACATGAGCCTGTCCGTCTCCCGGCGCCTCGCTGCCGTGACCGCTCTCGCGGTTGCCGGCCTGTTCGCCTCCACCGCACCCGCCGCACTCGCCGCCCCCACGGCGGTCGCCGCGGCGCCGACCCCGCCCGACATCCCGCTGGCCAACGTCAAGGCCCACCTGTCGCAGCTGTCGACGATCGCCGCGAACAACGGCGGCAACCGCGCCCACGGCCGGGCCGGCTACAAGGCCTCGATCGACTACGTGAAGGCCAAGCTGGACGCGGCGGGCTTCACCACGACGCTGCAGACCTTCACCTCCAGCGGCGCCACCGGCTACAACCTGATCGCCGACTGGCCCGGCGGCGACCCGAACTCGGTCCTGATGTCCGGAGCGCACCTCGACTCCGTCACCTCGGGCGCGGGCATCAACGACAACGGCTCCGGCAGCGCGGCCGTCCTCGAAACCGCCCTCGCCGTCTCCCGGGCCGGGCTGCAGCCCACCAAGCACCTGCGTTTCGGCTGGTGGGGCGCGGAGGAGCTGGGCCTGGTCGGCTCGAAGTACTACGTCAACAACCTCCCGTCGGCCGAGCGGGCCAAGTTCGCCGGGTACCTGAACTTCGACATGATCGGCTCGCCGAACCCCGGCTACTTCGTCTACGACGACGACCCGACGATCGAGCAGACCTTCAAGAACTACTTCGCCGGCCTCGGCGTGCCGACCGAAATCGAGACCGAGGGCGACGGCCGCTCCGACCACGCCTCCTTCAAGAACGTGGGCATACCGGTCGGTGGCCTGTTCACCGGGGCCAGCCGCACCAAGACCTCCGCGCAGGCCCAGAAGTGGGGCGGCACCGCAGGGCAGGCCTTCGACCGCTGCTACCACTCCTCGTGCGACAACACCGCCAACATCAACGACACCGCCCTGGACCGCAACGCGGACGCCATCGCCTACGCGATATGGAACCTGGGCGCGTCGACCCCGGTTCCGCCCGGCCCGTCCTTCGAGAACACGACGGACGTGAACATCCCTGACTCCCCCGCCCCGGCGGTCAACTCGCCGATCACGGTCTCCGGAGTCCCCGGCAACGCCCCCGCCACCACCAAGGTGGACGTGAACATCGTCCACACCTACCGCGGTGACCTGGTGGTCGACCTGGTCGCCCCGGACGGCTCGGTCTACAACCTGCACAACCGCACCGGCGGCAGCGCCGACAACATCGTGGGGTCCTACACCGTCAACGCCTCCAGCGAGGTGGCGAACGGAACGTGGAACCTCCGGGTCAGGGACGCGGCCGCACTGGACGTCGGCTACATCAACAGCTGGAAGATCACCTTCTAGGGCGTTCCAGGGGATTCCGGGAGGTTCCAGGACCTTCCGGAGCCCTGCAGGACCCTCCGGGCGACCGGCGGTCCCGCCGCGCTCTGGGCTCCGGCGCGATCCACCCGGACCGCGCCGGAGCTCAGCCGTCCTCGGCGCGGGCCGGTGACGAGGCCTCCAGCGGCTCCCTCATCCGGGCCCGCAGCTCCTCGGCCACAGCCGCGACGTCCGCGCGGCCCAGCTTCGCCGCCTCGACCAGGTCGCCGAGTTCCTCCGGCGAGGGCAGCTTCGCGGCTCCGGCCACGCGCAGGTACGAGCGGGTCGCCGCGGCCGCGTAGAACTCGTTCATCGGCGATTCCAGCGCCGGGCAGACCGCCAGGGTGTGCAGGAACGCGGCGGCCCGCCACGCGGTGTCCGGGGCGGGCTGTTCTGGTACCAGGACCAGGTCGTTCTGGTGCCGGGCGACCGCGGCGGCCACCCCGGAGGGATCCCACACCGCGGGATCTGACGGGAGATGGTGGGCCAGAGCGGTCCAGGCCCACTCCATGGTGATCTTCAATTGCCGAACCGCTCCTGGAAGTAGCCCCAGTGATCGGCGAACTCCTCAATGCCGGAGAGGAAGTTCTTCCGGTCCTCGTCGAGCTCGCGTTCGGTGACCTCGGTGATCAGCGCGGTGACCGTCGTCCCCAGCGCCGCCGCACGCGCCTTGAGGCGCTCGTGGAACTCTTCGTTCAGGCGGATGGTGACGTGTCTCGACATGCCCAACACCGTACAGCGGAGGCGCTGTACGCGCAGCACCAACGACGCGAGGGTGGGCAGGGACACAGTCCCTGCCCACCCTCGGCCGCACCTCCCGGGACGGCTACTTGTCGGCGTCGGCCGCCTTCACCAGCGCGTCCTTGGTGACGGCGCCGGCGTAGACCTTGCCGTTGTCGGTGACCAGGACGTTGAACAGGCGGGTCGACATGACCCGGCCCTCACCGAAGCCGCCGCTGACCTTGTCCCCGAGGGAGTCGAGGAACTGCCGGGCCTCCTTCGGGGCGTTCTTGTCGTTCTCCAGGTCCTTCAGGCTCCTGCCCGAACCCGAATCGATCCGTGCGATGGTGGCCCAGCCCTCGCCGAGCACCTTCACGTCGCCCTGGCCGGCCGGACCGCCGACCAGTCCGTCCAGGCCCGGGAAGGACTCCAGCGCCTTGGACGCGCCGTCCTTGTCACCCTTGCCGTGTCCGTCCACGCCCTCGGTCACCTTGGCACCCTTGGGCGGGGTGAAGGAGAAGGTGTCGGCGGACGGCTTGGCGAAGTCCACCTTGGTGAAGCCGGCGTCCACGATCGGCTTGCCGCCCTGGGACGAGAGCAGCTGCACGCGCAGCGGCACGCCGTTCCTGGCGTCCACCGCGATCTGCACCGATCCGACGGTCGAGCCGGCCTGCTTGGGCTTGAGCACCAGCTGGTAGGCGTCCCGCCCGGCCACCTGGGCGGTCTCGCCGACGCTCACGTCCGTGGTGGGACCGGCGGCCGCGAGGATCTCCTCGGCCAGCTTCTGCGGGGAGGCGTTGAGCCGGTCGCCGGTCTTGTGCTCCTTGCCCGTCCCCTTGCCGGCCGTCTTGTCCGACGGGGATGCCTTCTCGTGGAAGACCTCGTTGGACTTGGAGTCGTAGCCCCACACGTCGTCGCCGTTGTGGATGAGGCTGTACTCGTCCTTGCCGTCCAGGAAGGTGAGCTTCTGGCGGTCCTCGCCGTCGGCCGCGACCCGCAGGGTGTGCGTGCCGCTCGCCAGCTGCGCGACCTTGTCCCCCGGGTCGGCGGAGCCGCCCGTGACCCCGCCGCCGCCCAACAGGCCGGACGCGATCTTCGGCAGGCCCAGGTCGGTGCTGATCCTCGCCGTACCCGACAGCTGCTCCACCTGCGAGGCGGCGACCTTCTCGATCAGCTGCTGCGCCGTGACCTCGGGCAGGTCGGGCCCGCCGGCGTTGGCGAAGGCCGGGACCATCGCCACGGTCGCCGCGGCGACACCCGCCACCGCGACCGGTACGGCGTACCGGGCGGCCTTGCGAGAAGTCTTCGTGTTCGCTGCCATGTCAGTGCCCTGCCCTCTGTGTCGACGGCGGCGATCCGCATGTCGCCGCGCTCACCCGATCTGGTGGGGTTGATGACTCCATCTGACCAAATCGGCGACGTCGGGGCGTCAGTCCCCGGAAGCAACCGTACGTACGACCGTGGGATGACACGGAACGGGCCCTCTTCCCCCGACCCGTAGGGGTCGGCGGGCGGAGGGCCCGTGCGGTGCCGTCGGACGCGACCGCCCGCCGTGGGCGGTCAGCCGGCGCGGTGCACCACCGCGTCGCACAGCTCCTCCAGAGCCGCCTTCGCGAAGCACTCGGGCAGCGGCGCGAGCGTGGCCCGTGCCTCCTGCGCGTAGCGGACCGTGTCGCGGCGGGCCTGCTCCAGGGCCGGGTGCGCCCGCAGTCGGGTGAGCGCCTCGGCGTGGCGGGCGTCGTCGGTCAGGTCGCCGTCGAGCAGTTCGACGAGCTCCAGGTCCTCCGGCCGGCCGTCCCGCGCGGCCATCTCGCGCAGCCGGAGCACGGGCAGCGTCGGGATGCCCTCGCGCAGGTCGGTGCCCGGGGTCTTGCCGGACTCGTGGGTGTCGGAGGCGATGTCGAGGACGTCGTCGGCGAGCTGGAAGGCGGTGCCGAGGCGCTCCCCGTACTGGGTCAGGATGTCGACGACCGACTCGTCGGCGCCGGACATCAGTGCGCCGAAGCGGCCGGAGACCGCGATCAGCGAGCCGGTCTTGCCGGCGATGACGTCGAGGTAGTGGGCGACGGGGTCACGGCCGTCCCGCGGGCCGGCCGTCTCCAGGATCTGGCCCGTCACGAGCCGCTCGAAGGCCTCGGCCTGGATGCGCACGGCCTCCGGCCCGAGGTCGGCCAGGATGTGCGATGCACGGGCGAAGAGGAAGTCACCCGTGAGGACGGCCACCGAGTTGCCCCAGCGGGCGTTGGCGCTCGCCACACCGCGGCGCACGTCCGCCTCGTCCATGACGTCGTCGTGGTAGAGCGTCGCCAGGTGGGTGAGCTCGACGACCACGGCGGACGGCACGACGCCGGGCGCGTAGGGGTCGCCGAAACGGGACGCCAGCATGACGAGCAGCGGCCGGAACCGCTTGCCTCCGGCCCGGACGAGGTGCTGTGCGGCCTCGGTGATGAAGGGGACTTCGCTCTTGGTGGCTTCCAGCAGACCCGCCTCGACGGCGGCCAGTCCGGCCTGGACATCGGTCTCAAGAGCCTGGTCCCGCACGCTCAGTCCGAACGGCCCGACGACGGTCACGAGGGGTACTCCTGTCTGCTGACGATCACGCTGACGATCACATGGATTGTCGATGTGTCGCTGCCATCACTCAAGCCAGCGTATCGGGTCTGTTTTCGATCACCGAGAGGGCCTTCCCGGCCACCCTCCCCACACTGCCCGATGCGCACCGGTATGTTCTGGAGGAGCCGGAACAACCGGAGAGTGCGTTTTGCCCAGAACTGCGGCCGAGGCGAATGGTGGCAGAACCCGATGATCATCCGCACCGAGTTCCCGTACGGAACCACCCACGAGGATGTCCGGATCCCGCTCCCGGACGGGGTGGAGCTGTACGCCCGGATCTGGCGCCCGGCGACCGGCGAACCCGTCCCGGCCCTGCTGGAGTATCTCCCCCACCGGCTCACCGACCGGACCGCGCCGCGCGACTGGCAGCGCCACCCGTGGTACGCGGGGCACGGCTACGCCTCCGTACGCGTGGACGTGCGCGGGCACGGGTGCAGCGGCGGCCTGCCCGGCGACGCGTGCGACGCCCGTGAGCTCGCGGACGGGGTCGCGGTGGTGGAGTGGCTGGCGGCCCAGGAATGGTGCACGGGTTCGGTGGGGATGTTCGGGGTCTCCTGGGGCGGGCTGAACTCCCTCCAGCTGGCCGCTCTCGCCCCCGAGGCCCTGAAGGCCGTCATCACCGTCTGCGCGACCGACGACCGCTTCGACAACGACGCGCACTACATGGGCGGCTCGGTGCTCGCCGTGGACATGCACGCGCGGGCGGCGGCCCTGCTGGCCCTCTCCTCGCGGCCGCCGGACCCGCAGTACGCCGGCGACGGCTGGCGCGGGCAGTGGCTGGAGCGGCTGGAGGCGGTGGAACCGCTGATCCACACCTGGCTCTCGCACCAGACCCGCGACGCCTACTGGCGCCACGGCAGCATCCGCGAGGACTACGGCGCGATCGACGCGGCCGTGCTCGCGGTCGGCGGCTGGCACGACCCCTACCGGGACACCGTGCTGCGGCTGGTCCAGCACCTGCCGTCGGCGCGCGTACGGGGCCTGATCGGACCCTGGCCGCACCAGTACCCGGACCGCGGGCGGGCGCCGGGACCGGCCATCGGCTTCCTCCAGGAGACCCTGCGCTGGTGGGACCACTGGCTGAAGGGGGCCGACAACGGCGTGATGGACGAACCGCTGCTGCGTGCCTGGATCAGCGAAGCGCACCCGCCCGCGACCGTGTACGAGGAGCTGCCGGGACGCTGGGTCGGCGAGGGGTCCTGGCCCTCGGCGGGGGTGGTCCCCGTGCCGTACGCGTTCCGGGGCGCACCGGTGACCGTGGCCTCCCCGCAGCACACCGGGCTGGACGCGGGGCGCTTCCGGCCCCGCGGCAACGACGCCGACCTTCCGCCGGACCAGCGCGATGAGGACGCGAAATCGGCCTGCTTCGAGTTCCCGGTGGGCGGCGGCGAGCCGGTGGAGATCCTGGGCCGGCCGTCGGTGACCCTGCGACTGCGGCTCGACGTGCCGTACGGGCAGGTGGTGGCCCGGCTGTGCGACGTCGCCCCGGACGGCTCCTCGACGCTGGTCACACGGGGCGCGCTGAACCTGTCCGCCCGCCAGGGCCGGGACCGGGCCGTCCCCTGGCCGGTGGGGTCGTACGAGGACGTGACCTTCGAGCTGAACGGCATCGGCCACGCCTTCCCGCCGGGGCACCGGATCCGCCTCGCGGTGTCCTCCGCGTACTGGCCGTGGATCTGGCCGCGAGCCGGGTCGGAGGCCGGCTGGACACTGGACCCGGCGGGCAGTTCGGTGACCCTGCCGGTCCGGGCGGCCTCCCCGGCCGGGGACGAAGGGATCGTCTTCGAGCTCCCGGAACAGGCGGAGCCGCTCGGCGTCTCCTTCCCGGCCACCCTGGACGAGCCGCGCCCGGAGCGGCTCGTCGTACGGGACGTGGCGCGCGGGACCTGGCGGCTGGAAGTGGATCCGCGCTGCGGGGGCACCCGGGTCCACCCGGACGGCCTGGAGTACGGCGAGGACGCCACTGAGGTGTACGAAATCCAGGACGGGGACCCGCTGTCGGCCCGGACCCGCTCGCAGTGGCGGATCCGGCTCCACCGGCCGGAACGGGGCTGGGACGCGCGAGTGGAGACCACCTCGGAGATCCGCTGCGACGAGGGCGGCTTCGTGACGTCGGACGAACTGGTCTGCCGGGAGGGCGAGGAGGTGGTCTTCCACCGCTCGTGGGAACGCCGCCTTCCGCGCGCGGCGGGCTGACCGGGTCCGCGGTGGCGGTTAGCCGAACAGCCGCTCCAGGACCACCGCGATGCCGTCGGCCTCGTTGGACAGGGTCAGCTCGTCGGCCACCGCGACCAGTTCCGGGTGGGAGTTGGCCATGGCCACCCCCCAGGCCGCCCATGCGAACATCGGGACGTCGTTCGGCATGTCGCCGAAGGCGATCGTCCGGGTGGCGCAGATGCCCAGGACGTCGGCCGCCCGGGCCAGGCCATGGGCCTTGTCGATGCCCGGCGGCTGGAGTTCCACCGTGTGCTCGCCCGCCATCGTGACGTTCACCAGGTCCCCGACCACCGAGCGGGCCACCCGCGTCAGCTCGTCGTCGTCCAGTTCCGGGTGCTGGAGCAGCACCTTGTTGATCGGTGCCGACCACAGGTCGGAACGCCGGGCCACCCGGACCGTCGGCAGGTGCGGGTGCCACATCCGGTAGCCCGGGCCCATCAGCATCTCCGCGTCCAGGCCCTCCTGGTTGACCGCCGCGTAGACCTCGCCGATCTCCGCCTCGATCTTGCCGAGGGCCACCTCCGCCAGCTCGCGGTCCATGGAAACGGCGTGCAGCAGTCGGCCGCGCGCCGCGTCGTACACCTGCGCCCCCTGGGCGCACACCGCGAGCCCCGTGTAATCCAGTCCGTCGAAAACGTGTCGCACCTGGGGGACGGGGCGACCGGTGACGATGATGTGCCGGGCACCGGCGGCACGGGCCGCCGCGAGCGCCCCGCGGGAACGGGCCGAGACGCCGTCGCCGGCACGCAGCAGGGTCCCGTCCAGGTCAGTGGCGATCAAGGCATAGGGGAGGGCCGGAAGAGGCGCGGAAGTCACGGCGCCAAGGATACGGACCCCTGTGGACAAGTCCTACAAATAGGGCGCGAAACCGGCCTCCCACGCGCCCCCTCGGCCACGTGACGCACTGCGGAGTCGACGATCCGGTTCTGAGCACGACAGGTCGCCGCCACCGCCCGGCACCTTCCCGCTTCGACGCGCGGCGCCGGAACCCTTGTCCAGGCGCCCGACCTTACGGCCTGAACCCGGCAACTCGCACTCGAAGATCAGATAGGACCATCATTGGCGGTATCTGCCCATTCCAGCCTTCCCCTGTGTGTTTCATATCCGACTGAGGGCCCGAGCTTTCCCACGGGATCCTGGGTAGCGTGTGCCGCACGGTGTTTCCCGGGACACCCCCGGACCGCGTCGAAAGCGAGGCAGTACCCCATGCCCCAGCAGAGCCCCCTCGATGTCCCCGAGGGCGACCCGTTCGGGCCGCACAACCTCCCCTACGGCGTCTTCTCGACCGCCGGCGAGGACCGCCGGCGGATCGGCGTGCGCATCGGCGGGCACGTGCTGGACGCGGGGGCGGCAGCGATCGCGCTCGGCTCCCCGTACGCCGGGCTGCTCGGCGCGCCCTCCCTCAACCCGCTGCTGGCCGCCGGGCGCACCGCCTGGCGCGACGTGCGGCGCGCCCTGACCGCCTGGGTCACCGACCCCGGCCACCGCCCCACCGTCGAGCCCCACCTGCTGCCCCTGGACGGGGTCACGCTGCACCTGCCGTACGAGGTCGCCGACTACGTCGACTTCTACGCCAGCGAGCACCACGCCACCAACGTCGGCATGATGTTCCGCCCCGACGGCGACGCGCTGACGCCCAACTGGAAGCACCTGCCCATCGGTTACCACGGCCGCTCCGGCACCGTCGTGGTCTCCGGGACCGACGTCGTGCGGCCCTCCGGGCAGCGCAAGGCGCCCGCCGACCCGGCCCCCGTCTTCGGCCCGTCCGTCAAGCTCGACATCGAGGCCGAGGTCGGGTTCGTCGTCGGCACGCCGTCCGCGCAGGGCAGCCCGGTCCCGCTGGGCGCGTTCGAGGACCACGTCTTCGGTCTCTTCCTGCTCAACGACTGGTCGGCGCGGGACATCCAGGCCTGGGAGTACGTACCGCTCGGCCCCTTCCTCGGCAAGTCCTTCGCCACCTCCGTCTCCGCCTGGGTCACCCCGCTGGAGGCGCTCGACGCCGCCCGCGTCGCCCCGCCCGCCCGGGACTTCCCGCTCCTGCCCTACCTGGACGACGCCGCGGTCGACCGCCCCGGCGGCTTCGACCTGCGCATCACCGTCGCCCTCAACGGCCAGGAGGTGGCGCAGCCGCCGTTCGCGACGATGTACTGGACCGCCGCCCAGCAGCTCGCGCACATGACCGTCAACGGCGCCTCCCTGCGCACCGGTGACGTCTTCGGCTCGGGCACGGTCAGCGGCCCCGAGGTCGGCCAGCGCGGCTCGCTGCTGGAGCTCACCTGGAACGGCCGCGACGCCATCGAGCTCGCCGACGGCAAGCGCACCTTCCTGGAGGACGGCGACACCGTCACCCTCACCGCCTGGGCCCCCGGCCCGGACGGCACGCGCGTCGGCCTCGGCGAGGTCACCGGCCGCATCGTGGGCGCCGCGTAGCGCCCCTCCGCGCCCCCAGCGCCCCCCAGCGCCCCCGCGCCTCCGAACGGCCAGCCCCCCGTTCGGAGGCGCGCCGCGTGCGGCGGGCGGGGCGGGCCGGGATGGTGGACGGACGACCGGAAGCGGGAACCCGTACCCCGTACCCCCACCGCGAGGAGCCGCCGCCATGACCGTACTCAGCCCGAGGACCCTCGTCACCTGCGCGGCCGCCGTGGCCCTCGGCCTGACCGCCGTGGCCCCGGCCCACGGGGTCGAGGGGCCCGCGCCCGACCCGCGCGACGCGAAGGCCATGCGGGACTTGGCGACGGCGATCGCGGCGACGGCCAAGTACGCGGACGAGCGGGAGGCCATCAAGGACGGGTACGTCCCGCACGGCGAGGAGTGCATGACGAACCCCTTCGGGGTGGGCGCCATGAACTACCACTACGTCAAGCAGGCCAACTGGGGTTCGAAGGACCCCGCGAGGCCCACCGCGCTGCTCTACAGCCGGGAGAAGGACCGAAACGGCCGCCGCAAGCTGGAGACGGTGGAATGGATGGCCACCGACCGGGACCAGGACCTGAAGACCGACGACGACCGGCCGAGCATGTTCGGCCTGCCCTTCGACGGCCCCATGCCGGGCCACTGGGCCGGCATGCCCAAGCACTACGACCTGCACCTGTGGGCGTACAAGGAGAACCCGGCCGGCCGCTTCCACAACTGGAACCCGGCCCTGACCTGCCCGAAGAAGGCCCCCACCCCGGGCAAGCCGGCGGCCGCCCACGCGCACGGCCACTAGGTTCGTCAAGCGCCCCCGGCATATGACTCACTCGTGAGTGCGGCCCTGCCTGAGAACTCCGGCGATACGGCGAACGCGCCCGCGAGACTCTGCCCCGTGGGAGCACTGATGAGCGTCGAACCGGCAGCTCCGCAGCCTGAGCCGGAGCCGGGACCCCGTCGGCCCGTCCCGCCCTCGGGTGGCAGCTGCGGTCGGCGGCCCCTGCCGACTTCGAGGTCTTCCGCGAGTTCACGATCAAGCCGTTGACGTGCGCCAGGGCCGGGATCGTCCACTTCTGGCGGGTCGAGAACGAGGACGGACGCGCCGTGGTCCACGTCTACGCGTTGGATCCCGCCACGGCCCAGGGCCCGGCTCCCCCGAAGGGGGGGCCGGGCCCTGGTCGGTGCGGCGGTCCGGTCAGCGGACGAAGGTGCTCGCCTGCCCCGCCAGCTCCAGGAAGTACTGCGGCGCCAGGCCCAGGACCAGGGTGACGGCGACGCCCACCGCGATGGTCGTCATCGTCAGCGGCGAGGGGACGGCCACCGTCGGACCGTCGGCCTTCGGCTCGCTGAAGAACATCAGGACGATCACGCGGATGTAGAAGAAGGCGGCGATCGCGGACGACAGGACACCGATCACGACCAGCGGCCCCGCGCCGCCCTCCGCCGCCGCGCTGAACACGGCGAACTTCCCGGTGAAGCCGGACGTCAGCGGGATGCCGGCGAAGGCGAGCAGGAACACCGCGAAGACGGCCGCGGTCAGCGGCGAACGCCGGCCCAGACCGGCCCACTTGGACAGGTGCGTCGCCTCGCCGCCCGCGTCGCGCACCAGCGTGACCACGGCGAACGCGCCGATCGTCACGAAGGAGTAGGCGGCCAGGTAGAAGAGGACGGACTGGATGCCCTCCGCCGACGTCGCGATCACACCGGCCAGGATGAAGCCGGCGTGCGCGACGGAGGAGTACGCCAGCAGCCGCTTGACGTCGGTCTGGGTCACGGCGATCACCGCGCCCGCCAACATCGTGACGATGGCCACCCCCCACATCACCGGACGCCAGTCCCAGCGCAGCCCCGGCAGGACCACGTACAGCAGCCGCAGCAGGGCGCCGAAGGCGGCCACCTTCGTCGCCGCCGCCATGAAGCCGGTGACCGGGGTGGGAGCGCCCTGGTAGACGTCCGGGGTCCACATGTGGAAGGGCGCCGCGCCGACCTTGAAGAGCAGGCCCGTCAGGATCAGCGCACCGCCCATCAGCAGCAGCACGTCGTTGCCCATGGTGCCGGCCAGGGCCGGGTCGATCGTCGTGACCGTGCCGTCGACCACGTCGGCGATCACCGCGTACGACATGGAGCCGGCGTAGCCGTAGAGCAGGGCGATGCCGAAGAGGAGGAAGGCGGAGGCGAAGGCACCCAGCAGGAAGTACTTCACCGCGGCCTCCTGCGACATCAGCCGCTGGCGGCGGGCGACGGCGCAGAGCAGGTACAGCGGGAGGGAGAAGACCTCCAGGGCGATGAACAGCGTCAGCAGGTCGTTGGCCGCCGGGAAGATCAGCATTCCGGCGATCGCGAACAGGGCCAGCGGGAAGACCTCGGTGGTGGTGAAGCCCGCCTTGACCGCGGCCTTCTCGCTGTCGCTGCCGGGTACCGACGCCGCCTGCGCGGCGAAGGAGTCCACCCGGTTGCCGTGCGCGGCCGGGTCCAGGCGCCGCTCGGCGAAGGTGAAGACCGCGACGACCGAGGCCAGCAGGATGGTGCCCTGGAGGAAGAGCGCGGGACCGTCCACGGCGATGGCGCCCATCGCGGCGATGTGCGCCTTGGTCGAGCCGTACCCGCCGGCCGCGAGGCCGACCACCGCGGCGAAGGCCGAGGCCAGCGCGGCGAGGGTGAGGAAGACCTGCACGTAGTACCGGGACCTGCGGGGCACGAAGGCCTCCACGAGGATCCCGACGACCGCCGCGCCCACCACGATCAGCGTGGGAGCGAGCTGCGCGTACTCGATCGTCGGTGCCGGGATCCGGTCGGCCGGCGCGTCGGCCGCCAGTGTCCACAGGCTGTGGGCGGAAGTCAGTGCGCTCACTTCGCCTCCTCCCCGTTCTTGGCTTCGACGGCGACCTCGGGCTTCGGGTCCGTCTGCTTCACGTCCGACATGGTGTGCTCCACCGCCGGGTTGACGACGTCGGTGAGGACCTTCGGGTAGACGCCGAGCCCGATCAGCAGCGCGATCAGCGGGGCGACCACCAGCACTTCGCGCAGGCGCAGGTCCGGCATCGTGCGGACCTCCTCCTTCACGGGCCCGGTCATCGTGCGCTGGTAGAGCACCAGCGTGTAGAGCGCGGCCAGCACGATGCCGACGGTGGCGATGATCCCGACGACCGGGTAGCGGGCGTACGTGCCGACCAGGACGAGGAACTCGCTGACGAAGGGCGCGAGGCCGGGCAGCGAGAGGGTGGCCAGGCCGCCGATCAGGAAGGTCCCGGCGAGGACCGGGGCGACCTTCTGGACGCCGCCGTAGTCGGCGATGAGCCGCGAGCCGCGCCGCGAGATCAGGAAGCCGGCCACCAGCATGAGCGCCGCCGTCGACAGGCCGTGGTTGACCATGTAGAGGGTGGCGCCGGACTGGCCCTGGGAGGTCATCGCGAAGATGCCCAGGATGATGAAGCCGAAGTGCGAGATGGAGGCGTAGGCCACCAGCCGCTTGATGTCCCGCTGGCCGACGGCCACCAGCGCCCCGTAGACGATGCTGATCAGGGCCAGGACGAGGATCACCGGCGTGGCCCACTTGCTGGCGTCGGGGAAGAGTCCGAGACAGAAGCGGAGCATCGCGAAGGTGCCGACCTTGTCGACGACCGCGGTGATCAGCACGGCAACGGGGGCGGTGGCCTCGCCCATCGCGTTCGGCAGCCAGGTGTGCAGCGGCCACAGCGGGGCCTTCACCGCGAAGGCGAAGAAGAAGCCGAGGAACAGCAGCCGCTCGGTGTTGGTCGCCATGTCCAGGGTGCCCGCGGCGCGGGCGGCGGTGATCTCCTGGAGCGAGAAGTTCCCGGCGACCACGTACAGGCCGATGACGGCGGCCAGCATGATCAGGCCGCCGACCAGGTTGTAGAGGAGGAACTTGACCGCCGCGTAACTGCGTTGCGCGGCCGCGTTCTCCTCGCTGCCCGAGTGGGCCCGGTCCCCGAAGCCGCCGATGAGGAAGTACATCGGGATGAGCATGGCTTCGAAGAAGATGTAGAAGAGGAAGACGTCGGTGGCCTCGAAGGAGATGATCACCATCGCCTCGACCATCAGGATCAGGGCGAAGAAGCCCTGGGTCGGGCGCCAGCGCGAGGGCTTCCAGGTGGCGGAGCCGCTCACCGGCTCCGCCGGCGGGTCGGCGTCGTGCCAGCCGGCCGCGATCACGAAGGGGATCAGGAGCGCGGTGAGTCCGATGAGGACGACGCCGATCCCGTCCACGCCCAGCTCGTAGCGGACGCCGAAGTCGGCGATCCAGGGGCGGGATTCGGTGAGCTGGTAGCGGTCGCCACCGGGTTCGAAGCGGATGGCGATGAGCACGGCCAGGGCCAGTGTCGCCAGCGAGAAGAGCAGCGCGAGCCACTTGGCGGCGGTCCGGCGGGCGGCCGGGACGGCCGCCGTCAGGATCGCGCCGACCGCGGGCACCGCGGCCGTGGCCGTCAGAAGCGGGAAGTTCATGTCACACCGCCCTCATCAGCAGGGTCGCGGCGATGAGGATCGCCGTCCCCCCGAACATCGAGACCGCGTAGCTGCGGGCGTAGCCGTTCTGCAGCCTGCGCAGTCGGCCCGAGAGACCGCCGACCGAGGCGGCCGTCCCGTTGACCACCCCGTCGACCAGGCTGTGGTCGACGTACACGAGGGAGCGGGTCAGGTGCTCCCCGCCGCGCACCAGCACGACGTGGTTGAAGTCGTCCTGGTACAGGTCGCGGCGGGCCGCCCGGGTGAGGAGGGAGCCGCGCGGGGCGACGACCGGGACGGGCCGCTTGCCGTACATCGCCCACGCGATGCCGACGCCCGCGAGGAGCATCACCATGGTGGCCGCGGTGACCGTCGTGGCGCTGACCGGCGGGTTGCCGTGCGCGTAGCCGGTGACGGGCTCCAGCCACTTCAGGAAACGCTCGCCGATCTCGAAGAAGGCACCGGCGAAGACCGATCCGAAGGCGAGGATGACCATCGGGACGGTCATGGACTTCGGGGACTCGTGCGGGTGCGGCTCGTGGCCGTCGGCGGACGGCTGCCAGCGCTTCTCGCCGAAGAAGGTGAGGAGCATGACGCGGGTCATGTAGAAGGCGGTGATGCCGGCGCCCAGCAGGGTGACCCCGCCGAGGATCCAGCCCTCGGTGCCGCCCTTCGCGAACGCCGCCTCGATGATCATGTCCTTGGAGAAGAAGCCGGACAGGCCCGGGAAGCCGATGATCGCCAGGTAGCCGAGCCCGAAGGTGACGAAGGTGACCGGCATGTACTTCCTCAAGGCCCCGTACTTGCGCATGTCGACCTCGTCGTTCATCCCGTGCATCACGGAACCGGCGCCGAGGAAGAGGCCGGCCTTGAAGAAGCCGTGCGTCACCAGGTGCATGATCGCGAAGACGTAGCCGATCGGGCCGAGGCCCGCGGCGAGGATCATGTAGCCGATCTGCGACATCGTCGACCCCGCCAGGGCCTTCTTGATGTCGTCCTTCGCGCAACCGACGATCGCACCGAAGAGCAGCGTGACCGCTCCCACGACGGTGACCACCAACTGGGCGTCGGGGGCGGCGTTGAAGACCGCGGCGGAGCGGACGATCAAGTAGACGCCGGCGGTCACCATCGTGGCCGCGTGGATGAGGGCCGAGACCGGGGTCGGGCCCTCCATCGCGTCCCCGAGCCAGGACTGCAGCGGCACCTGAGCCGACTTGCCGCAGGCCGCGAGCAGCAGCATCAGGCCGATGGCGGTGAGCTTGCCCTCGGAGGCCTCCCCCACCGCGCCGAACACCGGCCCGAAGGCGAAGGTCCCGAAGGTGGTGAACATCAGCATGATCGCGATCGACAGGCCCATGTCGCCGACGCGGTTGACCAGGAACGCCTTCTTCGCGGCGGTGGCCGCGCTGGGCTTGTGCTGCCAGAAGCCGATCAGCAGGTACGAGGCGAGGCCCACGCCCTCCCAGCCGAAGTACAGCAGCAGGTAGTTGTCGGCGAGGACCAGCAGCAGCATGGCCGCGACGAACAGGTTCAGGTAGCCGAAGAAGCGGCGGCGGCGCTCGTCGTGCTCCATGTACCCGATCGAGTACACGTGAATGAGCGTGCCGACGCCCGAGATCAGCAGGACGAAGGTCATCGACAGCTGGTCCAGCTGGAAGGCCATGTCCGCCTGGAAGCCCTCGACGGGGATCCAGGTGTACAGCTTCTGGGTCAGCGTCCGGTCCTCGGCGCTGCGCCCCAGCATGTCGGCGAAGAGCGCGACGCCGATCCCGAAGGAGACGGCCGCGAGCAGGGTGCCGATCCAGTGGCCGGCCTTGTCGAGGCGCCGGCCGCCGCAGAGCAGCACCACCGCTCCGAGCAGCGGCGCCGCGATCAGCAGCGCAATCAGGTTCTCCACAGCGACCCCTTACAGCTTCATCAGGCTGGCGTCGTCGACCGAGGCCGAGTGGCGGGTACGGAACAGCGACACGATGATCGCCAGGCCGACCACGACCTCGGCGGCGGCGACGACCATCGTGAAGAAGGCGATGATCTGACCGTCGAGGTTGCCGTGCATCCGGGAGAACGCGACGAAGGCCAGGTTGCAGGCGTTGAGCATCAGCTCGATGCACATGAACAGCACGATCGCGTTCTTGCGGATCAGCACCCCGACGGCGCCGATCGTGAACAGCAGGGCCGCCAGGTACAGGTAGTTGACCGGATTCACTTCGAGGCCTCCTCACGGCCGAGGCGCTCCGCCGAACGCTGCTCCAGCGCCTTGAGGTCGTCGAGCGCCTCGCCGGAGACGTCGCGGACCTGGCCGCGATCGCGCAGCGTCCGGCTGACGGTGAGCTCGGACGGGGTGCCGTCCGGCAGCAGGCCGGGCACGTCCACCGCGTTGTGGCGGGCGTAGACCCCGGGCGCGGGCAGCGGCGGGAGCTGCACGCCCTCGCGTACGCGGCGCTCGGCCAGCTCGCGCTGGGTCGCGGCCCGTTCGGTGCGCTCGCGGTGGGTGAGCACCATCGCGCCGACGGCTGCGGTGATCAGCAGAGCGCCGGTGATCTCGAAGGCGAACACGTACTTGGTGAAGATCAGCTGGGCGAGGCCCTCGACGTGCCCGGCGGAGTTGATCCGGCCGAGCCCGTTGAAGTGGCCCAGCCCGGCGTGGCCGATGCCGGCGCACAGCAGGATGCCGAAGCCGAGGCCGCACAGGAGGGCCAGCCAGCGCTGCCCCTTGATGGTCTCCTTCAGGGAGTCGGCGGCGGTGACGCCGACGAGCATGACCACGAAGAGGAAGAGCATCATGATCGCGCCGGTGTAGACGATGACCTGGACGACGCCCAGGAAGTACGCCCCGTTGGCGAGGTAGAAGACCGCCAGGATGATCATCGTCCCGGCGAGGCTGAGTGCGCTGTGCACGGCCTTCTTCATCAGGATCGTGGCCAGCGCACCGATGACGGCGACGGTGCCGAGGACCCAGAACTGCACGGCCTCACCGGTGGAGGTGACGGTCGCGGCGATGGCGCTCATGCCCCCACCTCCGCGGTGTTCCCGTCGTCGGAGCCGGCCGGCTCCTCGCCCTTGGAGACCGCGACCTGCCGGACCGTGCCCGGGGCGGCGCCCGTCACCAGTCCGCGGTAGTAGTCCTGCTCGTCGGTACCGGGGAAGATCGAGTGCGGCGCCTCGACCATGCCCTCGGTGAGGCCGGCGAGCAGCTGCTCCTTGGTGTAGATGAGGGACTCGCGGCTGGCATCGGCCAGTTCGAACTCGTTCGTCATGGTCAGCGCCCGGGTCGGGCACGCCTCGACGCACAGCCCGCACAGGATGCAGCGGGCGTAGTTGATCTGGTAGACCCTGCCGTACCGCTCACCCGGGGAGTAGCGCTCCTCCTCGGTGTTGTCCGCACCCTCCACGTAGATGGCGTCGGCGGGGCAGGCCCAGGCGCACAGCTCGCACCCGATGCACTTCTCCAGACCGTCGGGGTGCCGGTTGAGCTGGTGCCGTCCGTGGAAGCGCGGGGCGGTCGTCTTCTGCTGCTCCGGGTACTGCTCGGTGAGGCGCTTCTTGAACATGGCCTTGAAGGTCACGCCGAAGCCGGCCACCGGATTCTGCCACTTCTCGTCAGACATTCTCAGCACCCTCCTCTCGGTCACTGTCGGTGTTCGCGCCGCCACTGACGATCAGCTCGCGCTCGTTGCGGGGCCGCCTGCGCGGTACGGGTGCCAGGTGCTGGCCGGGCTTGGGCGGTACGGGGAACCCGCCCGCCAGCGGATCGAAGGGCGCGGTGTCCCGGCCGGCGTCCGCGGCCGCCGCCTTCTCGCGCTTGTCGCGGAAGACGTCCGCGACGAAGGAGAGCAGCAGGATCGCCACGACGGCGCCGCCGACGTAGAGGGCGATGTCCGCCATCGCGTAGTTCTCGTTGCGCAGGGCCCGGACGGTGGCGACCATCATCAGCCAGACCACGGAGACCGGGATCAGGACCTTCCAGCCGAGCTTCATCAGCTGGTCGTAGCGCACGCGGGGCAGCGTGCCGCGCAGCCAGATGAAGAAGAAGAGGAGCAGCTGCACCTTGAGGACGAACCAGAGGAGCGGCCACCAGCCGTGGTTGGCGCCCTCCCAGAAGGTGCTGATCGGGTACGGGGCCCGCCAGCCGCCGAGGAACAGCGTGACCGAGACCGCCGAGACGGTGACCATGTTGACGTACTCGGCGAGCATGAACAGCGCGAACTTGATGGACGAGTATTCGGTGTTGAAACCGCCGACCAGGTCGCCCTCGGACTCCGGCATGTCGAAGGGGGCGCGGTTGGTCTCGCCGACCATCGTGACGACGTAGATGATGAAGGACACCGGCAGCAGCACGATGAACCAGCGGTCCTGCTGGGCCTCCACGATCGCCGAGGTCGACATCGACCCGGAGTAGAGGAAGACCGAGGCGAAGGCCGCACCCATCGCGATCTCGTAGGAGATCATCTGCGCGCAGGAGCGCAGGCCGCCGAGGAGCGGGTAGGTGGAGCCGGAGGACCAGCCGGCGAGGACGATGCCGTAGATGCCGACGGAGGCCACCGCGAGGATGTAGAGCATCGCGATGGGCAGGTCGGTCAGCTGCATCGAGGTGCGCTGCCCGAAGATGGAGACCTCGTTGCCGGCCGGTCCGAAGGGGATCACCGCGATGGCCATGAAGGCCGGGATCGCCGCGATGATCGGGGCCAGGACGTACACCACCTTGTCGGCCCGCTTGACGACGATGTCTTCCTTGAGCATCAGCTTCACGCCGTCGGCGAGCGACTGGAGCATGCCCCAGGGGCCGTGCCGGTTGGGGCCGATGCGCAGCTGCATCCAGGCGACGACCTTGCGCTCCCACACGATGGAGAACAGCACCGTCACCATCAGGAAGGCGAAGCAGAACACCGCCTTGACGACGACGAGCCACCAGACGTCCCGTCCGAAGAGGGACAGGTCCTCGGCAGCGAGTTGAACGGTGTTCACGCGCCCACCTCCGCAGTGGTGTCGCCTGCGCCGGCCGGGGTCGCCGGGCCGATGCGTACGAGGGTGCCCGGGCGGGCTCCGGCGTCGGCGAGGACGCCGGAGCCGGTGGAGTTCAGCGGGAGCCAGACGACGCGGTCGGGCATCTCGGCGATCCGGAGCGGGAGTTCCACCGTGCCGGCGGGGCCGGTGACCGCGAGGACGTCGCCCTCCTTGACGCCCGTCTCGGTGGCCGTGGCGGCCGACAGCCGGGCTGCGGCCTCGTGCCGGGTACCGGCCAGGGCCTCGTCGCCCTCCTGGAGCAGGCCCCGGTCCAGCAGGAGCCGGTGACCGGCGAGGACCGCCTCGCCGACGCCCGGACGGGGCAGCGGCACCGGGTCGGTGGACTGCTCGGCGGCGAGCGCGCCCTCCCAGGGGCCGAGCCGCTCCAGTTCGCGGCGTACGGCGTGCACGTCGGGCAGGTCGATCGGCCGGTCGGCGGCGTCGGCCAGCATGTGCAGCACGCGGGCGTCGGCCGGGGCGAGCCGGCGGGTCATCTGGTCGGGCTTGAGCGCGGCCTCGAAGGGCCGGACGCGCCCTTCCCAGTTGATGAACGCGCCCGCCTTCTCGGCGACCGCGGCGACCGGCAGGACCACGTCCGCGTGGTCGGTGACCTCGCCGGGCCGCAGTTCCAGGGAGACCACGAAGGCCTCCTTGAGGGCGGTCCGCGCGCGGGCCGGGTCCGGCAGGTCGGTGACCTCCACACCCGCGACCAGCAACGCGGACAGTTCCCGGGTGGCCGCCGCCTCGACGATCTGGCCGGTGTCGCGGCCGTAGCGGTGCGGGAGTTCGTCCAGGCCCCAGGCGGTGGCGACCTCGTCGCGGGCCCGCGGGTCGGTGGCCGGACGGCCGCCCGGCAGCAGGGACGGCAGGGCGCCGGCCTCGACGGCCGCCCGCTCCCCGGCCCGGCGCGGGATCCACACGAGCTTCGCCCCGGTGGCGGCGGCCGCCCGTACGGCGGCGGTCAGCGCACCGGGCACACCGGCGAGGCGCTCTCCGACGACGATGACGGCGCCCGGTGCGCGCAGCGCCTCGGCGGCCTCCGCGCCGCCCGCCTCCAGGCCGGTCCGCGAGGACAGCGCGTCGAGCCAGTCGGGCTCGGTGCCGGGAGCGGCCGCCAGGAGGGTGCCGCCGGCCTTCTGAAGTCCGCGGGTGGCGAAGGGGGCCAGGGCGAAGGTCCGCTGCTTGGACCTGCGGTGGGCCTTGCGCAGCCGCAGGAAGACCCCGGGGGCCTCCTCCTCGGCCTCGATGCCGGCGAGCAGCACCGCGGGCGCCGCCTCCAGCGAGGTGTAGGTGACGCCGTCGCCGTCGAGGTCCTTGCCGGTGCCGGCGACGGTGGCGGCCAGGAAGTCGGCCTCCTCCGCGCTGTGCACGCGGGCCCGGAAGTCGATGTCGTTGGTGTCGAGCACGACCCGGGCGAACTTGGCGTAGGCGTAGGCGTCCTCGACGGTGAGCCGGCCGCCGGTGAGCACTCCGGCCCGGCCGCGTGCGGCGGCGAGCCCGTTCGCGGCGGCCTCCAGGGCCTCGGGCCAGCTCGCCGGTTCCAGGACCCCGGCGGCGCTGCGCACCAGCGGGGTGGTCAGGCGGTCCGGGCGCTGTGCGTAGCGGAACCCGAAGCGGCCCTTGTCGCAGACCCATTCCTCGTTGACCTCGGGGTCCTCCGCGGCGAGGCGCCGCAGCACCTTGCCGCGCCGGTGGTCGGTACGGGTCGCGCAGCCGCCCGCGCAGTGCTCGCACACGCTCGGGGAGGAGACGAGGTCGAAGGGGCGGGAGCGGAACCGGTACGCGGCCGAGGTGAGGGCACCGACCGGGCAGATCTGGATGGTGTTGCCGGAGAAGTACGACTCGAAGGGATCGCCCTCGCCGATGCCGACCTGCTGGAGTGCGCCGCGCTCCAGGAGCTCGATCATCGGGTCGCCTGCGATCTCGTTGGAGAAGCGGGTGCAGCGGGCGCACAGGACGCACCGCTCCCGGTCGAGCAGGACCTGCGGGGAGATCGGGACGGGCTTCTCGTAGGTCCGCTTCCTGCCCTCGAAGCGGGACTCGGCGTTGCCGTGCGACATCGCCTGGTTCTGCAGCGGGCACTCGCCGCCCTTGTCGCAGACGGGGCAGTCCAGCGGGTGGTTGATGAGCAGCAGCTCCATCACCCCGCGCTGGGCCTTGTCGGCGACCTCGGAGGTCAGCTGGGTCCTGACGACCATGCCGTCGGTGCAGGTGATGGTGCAGGAGGCCATCGGCTTGCGCTGGCCCTCGACCTCGACGATGCACTGGCGGCAGGCGCCGGCGGGGGGAAGGAGGGGGTGGTCGCAGAACCGGGGGATCTCGATGCCGAGTTGTTCGGCGGCGCGGATGACGAGGGTGCCCTTGGGCACCGAGAGCTCGGCTCCGTCGATGGTCAGCGAGACCAGGTCCTCCGGCGGGACGGCGGGTTCCCCTCCGGAGGCGGCCGTAGTGGTGACGGTCATGCGTTCACCTCCGTGTCGGCCCAGAGGGTCGACTTCCTGGGGTCGAAGGGGCAGCCCTTGCCCGTGATGTGCTGCTCGTACTCCTCGCGGAAGTACTTCAGCGAGGAGAAGATCGGGCTGGCCGCGCCGTCACCGAGCGCGCAGAAGGACTTGCCGTTGATGTTGTCGGCGATGTCGTTCAGCTTGTCGAGGTCGGACATGACGCCCTTGCCGGCCTCGATGTCGCGGAGCAGCTGGACCAGCCAGTACGTGCCTTCGCGGCAGGGAGTGCACTTGCCGCAGGACTCGTGCGCGTAGAACTCGGTCCACCGGGTGACGGCCCGCACCACGCAGGTGGTCTCGTCGAAGCACTGGAGGGCCTTGGTGCCGAGCATCGACCCGGCGGCGCCGACGCCCTCGTAGTCCAGGGGGACGTCGAGGTGCTCGTCGGTGAACATCGGGGTGGAGGATCCGCCCGGGGTCCAGAACTTCAGCCGGTGCCCGGGCCGCATGCCGCCGCTCATGTCGAGGAGCTGGCGCAGGGTGATGCCGAGCGGGGCCTCGTACTGGCCGGGTCCGGCGACGTGCCCGGAGAGCGAGTACAGGGTGAAGCCGGGGGACTTCTCCGTCCCCATCGCCTTGAACCAGTCCTTGCCCCGGTTCAGGATCGCGGGAACCGAGGCGATGGACTCGACGTTGTTGACGACAGTGGGGCACGCGTAGAGCCCCTCGACGGCGGGGAAGGGGGGTCGCAGCCGGGGCTGGCCGCGCCGGCCTTCGAGGGAGTCGAGCAGTGCCGTCTCCTCGCCGCAGATGTACGCGCCCGCGCCCGCGTGCACCGTGATGTCGAGGTCGAGCCCGCTGCCGAGGATGTTCCTGCCGAGGTATCCGGACGCGTACGCCTCGCGCACCGCCTCGTGCAGGCGCCGCAGGACCGGTACGACCTCGCCGCGCAGGTAGATGAAGGCGTGCTGGGAGCGGATCGCGTAGCAGGCGATGATCATTCCCTCGATGAGGGAGTGCGGGTTGGCGAAGAGGAGGGGGATGTCCTTGCAGGTTCCCGGCTCCGACTCGTCCGCGTTGACCACGAGGTAGTGCGGCTTTCCGTCGCCCTGCGGGATGAACTGCCACTTCATCCCGGTGGGGAAGCCGGCTCCGCCGCGTCCGCGCAGGCCCGAGTCCTTCACGTAGGCGATGAGGTCGTCCGGGGTCATCGCGAGGGCCTTGCGCAGGCCCTCGTAGCCCTCGTGGCGCCGGTAGGTCGCCAGCGTCCACGATTCGGGTTCGTCCCAGAAGGCCGACAGGACGGGCGCGAGGAGCTTCTCCGGGCTGGTCCCTCCCCCGGCCTCCGGCCGGGAGGTACCCCCGTTGCTCAGTTCAGAGGACACGGACATCACTCCCCTCCCTCGGTGGTGCTCTCGCCGCGCGGGTGGACGATCGGGGGGTGCGGGGGCTCGCCGCGGGCGATGCGCAGCCCGATCAGGGAGGCGGGGCCGGCCCCGCCGGTGGCCTCGACCGCGCCCGCGCGCTCGTCCGGGAAGCCGGCCAGGATCCGGGCCGTCTCCTTGTAGGTGCACAGGGGTGCGCCCCGGGTCGGCGAGACCTCGCGGCCGGCCAGCAGGTCGTCGACCATGGCCTTGGCGGACTCGGGGGTCTGGTTGTCGAAGAACTCCCAGTTGACCATCACCACGGGGGCGTAGTCGCAGGCGGCGTTGCACTCGATGTGTTCGAGGGTGATCCTGCCGTCGGCGGTGGTCTCGTTGTTGCCGACCCCGAGGTGCTCCTTGAGCTCCTCGAAGATGGCGTCGCCGCCCATGACCGCGCACAGGGTGTTGGTGCAGACGCCGACCTGGTAGTCGCCCGAGGGCTTGCGCCGGTACATCGTGTAGAAGGTGGCGACGGCGGTCACCTCGGCCGTGGTCAGGCCGAGCATCTCGGCGCAGAAGCGCACCCCGGTCCGGGAGACGTGGCCCTCCTGCGACTGGCACAGGTGCAGCAGCGGGAGGAGCGCGGAGCGGCTGTCCGGGTAGCGGGCGATGATCTCCTTCGCGTCCGCTTCGAGGCGGGTCCGTACCTCCGCCGGGAAGTCGGGGGCGGGCAGCTGGGGCATGCCCAGCGCGACCCCTTGGTTCTGAGGACTGGCGGTCATCGGTCGACGCCTCCCATCACGGGGTCGATGGAGGCGACGGCGACGATGACGTCGGCGACCTGGCCGCCCTCGCACATCGCGGCCATGGCCTGCAGGTTGGTGAAGGACGGATCGCGGAAGTGGACCCGGTAGGGGCGGGTCCCGCCGTCGGAGACGACGTGGACGCCCAGCTCGCCCTTGGGGGACTCGACGGCGGCGTAGGCCTGTCCGGCCGGCACCCGGAAGCCCTCGGTCACCAGCTTGAAGTGGTGGATGAGGGCCTCCATGGAGGTGCCCATGATGTTCCTGATGTGGTCGAGCGAGTTGCCGAGCCCGTCGGGGCCCATGGCCAGCTGCGCCGGCCAGGCGATCTTCTTGTCGGCGACCATCACCGGTCCGGGCTCCAGCCGCTCCAGGCACTGCTCGATGATCCGCAGCGACTGGCGCATCTCCTCCAGGCGGATCAGGAAGCGCCCGTAGGAGTCGCAGGTCTCGGTGGTCGGCACGTCGAACTCGTAGGTCTCGTAGCCGCAGTACGGGTCCGACTTGCGCAGGTCGTGCGGCAGGCCGGCGGAGCGCAGGATCGGGCCGGTGGCGCCCAGGGCCATGCAGCCGGAGAGGTCGAGGTAGCCGACGTCCTGCATGCGGGCCTTGAAGATGGGATTGCCGGTGGCGAGTTTGTCGTACTCCGGCAGGTTCTTCTTCATGGTCTTCACGAACTCGCGCAGCTGGTCGACGGCGCCCGGCGGGAGGTCCTGCGCGAGGCCGCCGGGGCGGATGAACGCGTGGTTCATGCGCAGTCCGGTGATCAGCTCGTAGAGGTCGAGGATCAGCTCGCGGTCGCGGAAGCCGTAGATCATGATCGTGGTCGCGCCCAGCTCCATGCCGCCGGTGGCGATGCACACCAGGTGGGAGGAGAGCCGGTTGAGCTCCATCAGCAGGACGCGGACGACGGTGGCCCGGTCCGGGATCTGGTCGGTGATGCCGAGCAGTCGCTCGACGCCGAGGCAGTACGCCGTCTCGTTGAAGAACGGCGTCAGGTAGTCCATGCGCGTGACGAAGGTGGTGCCCTGTGTCCAGTTGCGGAATTCGAGGTTCTTCTCGATTCCGGTGTGGAGGTAGCCGATGCCGCAGCGGGCCTCGGTGACGGTCTCGCCGTCGATCTCCAGGATCAGCCGGAGCACACCGTGGGTGGAGGGGTGCTGCGGACCCATGTTGACGACGATCCGCTCGTCGTCGGCCCTGGCCGCCGACTGGACGATCTCGTCCCAGTCGCCGCCGGTGACGGTGTAAACGGTTCCCTCGGTCGTCTCGCGAGCGGAGGAGTGGTTGGACGTGGACATCAGCTGTACGACCTCCGCTGGTCGGGAGCCGGGATCTGGGCGCCCTTGTACTCGACGGGGATGCCGCCGAGCGGGTAGTCCTTGCGCTGCGGGAACCCCTGCCAGTCGTCCGGCATCATGATCCGGGTGAGGGCCGGGTGCCCGTCGAAGACCAGGCCGAAGAAGTCGTACGCCTCGCGCTCGTGCCAGTCGTTGGTCGGATAGACGGAGACGAGCGAGGGGACGTGCGGGTCGCTGTCGGGGACGGACACCTCCAGCCGCAGGATCCGGCCGTGGGTGAGCGAGCGCAGGTGGTAGACGGCGTGCAGCTCGCGGCCCTTGTCCCCGGGGTAGTGGACTCCGGAGACCCCGGTGCAGAGCTCGAAGCGCAGGGCGGGGTCGTCGCGCAGGGTGCGTGCGACGCGCGCGAGGTGCTCCCGGGCGATGTGGAAGGTGAGCTCGCCCCGGTCGACCACGGTCTTCTCGATGGCGTTCTCCGGTACCAGGTCCTGCTCCTCCAGGGCGCCTTCGAGCTCGTCGGCCACCTCGTCGAAGTACGAGCCGTACGGGCGGGAGGACGCGCCGGGCAGGGCCACGGTGCGGACCAGGCCGCCGTAGCCGCTGGTGTCACCGCCGTTCGCCGCGCCGAACATGCCCGTGCGGACGCCGATGACCTCGGGGCCCTGGGCGCGCGGCGCGGGCAGGCCGCCGCCCGTGTCGGTCGCGGCGGCGTCGTTGCCGTGGTCGGGCTCTTGGGTCTCGCTCACCGGAGCAGCCCCTTCATCTCAATGGTGGGGAGGGCCTTGAGGGCCGCCGCCTCCGCCTCGCGGGCCGCTTCCTCCCGGTTCACACCGAGCTTTCCGCCCTGGATCTTCTGGTGGAGCTTGAGGATCGCGTCCATCAGCATCTCGGGGCGGGGCGGGCAGCCGGGGAGGTAGATGTCCACCGGGACGATGTGGTCGACGCCCTGGACGATCGCGTAGTTATTGAACATTCCGCCTGAAGATGCACAAACCCCCATGGAGATCACCCATTTGGGAGCGGGCATCTGGTCGTACACCTGGCGCAGCACCGGCGCCATCTTCTGGCTGACCCGTCCGGCGACGATCATCAGGTCGGCCTGGCGCGGGGAGCCGCGGAAGACCTCCATGCCGAAGCGGGCCAGGTCGTACCGGCCCGCTCCGGTCGTCATCATCTCGATGGCGCAGCAGGCGAGGCCGAACGTCGCCGGAAAGACGGACGACTTGCGCACCCATCCCGCGGCCTGTTCGACGGTGGTCAGCAGGAAGCCGCTCGGCAGCTTCTCTTCCAGTCCCATGGGAATTCAGCCCCTCAGTCCCATTCCAGGCCGCCGCGGCGCCAGACGTAGGCGTAGGCGACGAAGACGGTGAGCACGAAGAGCAGCATCTCGACGAGCCCGAAGATCCCCAGGGAGTCGAAGGTGACGGCCCAGGGGTAGAGGAAGACAACCTCGATGTCGAAGACGATGAAGAGCATCGCCGTCAGGTAGTACTTGATGGGGAAGCGACCGCCACCGGCCGGCATCGGCGTCGGCTCGATGCCGCATTCATAGGCGTCGAGCTTCGCCCGGTTGTACCTTTTTGGACCGATCAGCGTGGCCATGACCACGGAGAAGATCGCAAACCCTGCGCCGAGGGCGCCGAGCACGAGGATGGGCGCGTACGCATTCACGCTCCTCGCTCCTTCCAGTCGTCCTGGACCGTTGGACCGCGGCCGGCCGGGCCCCTCCCAGCGGTAGCGGGGGGCGTGCCCCGCCTCGCGAAGATCGTGCACATGTGAGGCAGTTCACAAGCCGGACTGGTGCGCATCTTATGCCCGCTCCTCTGTGATCTGCGACACGGGGAACACCACCGAGTTTGTGATCTCCACCACCTGACGAACGATCATGAAGTCCGATGAGTGGTGATCTTCATACTCGAAGCAGCCGCATGATCACCAATAGTGACATTCAAGCCCGTTGTTGCAGGTGGAGGGCGCGTCGCCCTACCAAACGATTCCGCCTGCAAGCAAATTGGCCCCAGCGCCCGGGCAGTGATATGGAGATCCGCGTCGCCCGGTCGGGGGGCCTGCGTGTACAGAGGTGGACGCGGGGCATACGAGGGTGCGACGGGGCGCCGAGTGCGTGCATCCGTTCACGAGCCCTCCGCGGCGGCGGGCGCCCGGCTTCACAGGAAGGTCACGGGCCGGCCGCGGTGTCCACGCGACGTGATCCTCCTGTGACCTGCGCCACTCCGAATCGGACGTTCCGAAAGCGGGCTTGGCCATCTGTACGGAGGGATGGTAGTCCGGGGATCATTTCGGACTTAATTCTGAAACCCCATGATCACAGCCCTGTGAGGGCGTGTCCGTTTCGCCCGTTACGGCGTCAATAAGAAGCCAGGCGCGCCCGGTTCGCGCCCTTCGCGCGCAACTGTGGCGCACCCCACGTTTCTTGAAGGGAACCCTGACGCCCTGATAGCGGTTGTTCTCATGTCCCACACCGCTCACATACCCAGCCACCGGAAGCCCCGCCGCAGCGCCTCGAAGCTCGCGGTCCGCGCCGGAGTTGCCGGTGGCGTTCTCAGCACCCTGGCCATGGCCGGCACCGCGAGCGCATCCCCGTCCGAGCCTGTGGCCGAGACGACGCTCGAAATGCCGGTCCTGGACCTGGACCTGGCCGCCGAGGTCTCCTCCGCGGTCGCTACGGCCGCCGAGAACACCCGTCTGGCCGCCGTGGAAGACGAACTGACCGCTCAGGAGGAGAGCGCCCGCACCGGCGCCGCCGCCGAGGCGAAGCAGGCCAAGGAAGCGGCCCTGAAGGCCGCCGAGAAGAAGGCGAAGGAGGAGGCGGACCGCAAGGCCGAGGCCGAGCGCGCCACCCGCGACTCCGAGCGCACCTCGCTGAAGACCACCTCCGCCCCGGCGAAGGCCCCGCAGGGCACCGGCACCGTGACGGCCCCGGCGACCGGCTCCGCCGCTGCCATCGTCAACTTCGCCCGCGCGCAGGTCGGCAAGGCCTACGTGATGGGCGGGACCGGCCCGTCCTCGTTCGACTGCTCCGGCCTCGTCCAGGCCGCCTACCGCCAGGCCGGCATCTCCCTGCCGCGCATGTCCCAGGCGCAGTCCACGGCCGGCCGGTCCGTCTCCCTGAGCGCCCTTCAGCCGGGCGACATCCTGTACTGGGGCCCCAAGGGCAGCGCGTACCACGTCGCCGTCTACGTCGGCGGTGGCAAGTTCGTCGGCGCGCAGAACCCCAGCACGGGCATCGTCGAGCGCAGCCTGAGCTACGACAAGCCGACGGGCGCCGTCCGCGTCCTCTGAGCCGCCCCTGAGCCCCGCTCAGGTCCCGGCAGCAGACACGGCCGGAGGGCCGGTACTCCCCCGCTCGGGGGTGGAGTACCGGCCCTCCGGCCGTTGTCGTGGGCGCCGGTACGCGGCGTTCCGGTCCCTGCGAAGATGGCGGGGCAGGCCCCGAGCGTCAGACCCTGGAGGTGGTGGTCCCGTGGGCACACAGCCGTACGAGCACCACGAGGCCGGCGACCCCACCGCGGTCCGGGCCGCCCTCGGCCTCGGGCTCCTCGCCGTCGGGGGCTGGCTGCTGAACACCACCCGCCCCTGGCAGAAACCGGGGCACGCCCTGCTCCTCGCGACCGGCTGGACCGTCTCGGGCACCCTGCTGGTGTGCGGCCTGGTCCTGCTGGCCCGGTGCGTGCGCGGCGTGCACGGCGGCCCCGACCGGGAAGACCGGGGTACCGGCGACCGCCGTCCCTCATGAGCACCCTCCACCGGCCTCAGGCCTTCGGGGCCGCCTTGGTTCCACCGGGGCAGCCATCAGACGGGACGTTTCCTACCGCCGGTAGTGCGTTTGGGGTATGAGTCGTCACGTGGCGCCCCAGGCCGTCGACCGAGCCGCCAAGAGATCCGTGTCGCTCCCCCCAGTCGTTGATCAAGGAAGTCGAGGAGCTTCCCGGCTCGCCGAAGGTGAAGATCCTGAACGTGTGACGGCCGGCGCCCCGAGCCGAGCCGCCCCGAGCCGAGCCGGGCCGCTCGGCTGTCCGACGAGCGACCCGGCCTTGACCGATCAAGCGCGGGGGGCCACCTTCGAGAGGCCGTTGATGACGCGGTCCATGGCGTCGCCGCCCGTCGGGTCGGTCAGGTTCGCCAGCATCTTCAGGGTGAACCTCATCAGCACCGGGTGGGTCAGGCCGCGCTGCGTGGCGACCTTCATGACCTTCGGGTTGCCGATCAGCTTCACGAAGGCGCGGCCCAGCGAGTAGTAGCCGCCGTAGGTCTCCTTGAGCACCTTCGGGTAGTTGTGCAGCGCCAGCTCGCGCTGCGCCGGGGTGGAGCGCGCCTGCGCCTGCACGATCACGTCGGCCGCGATCCGGCCCGACTCCATCGCGTAGGCGATGCCCTCGCCGTTGAACGGGTTGACCAGGCCGCCGGCGTCCCCGACCAGCAGCAGGCCCTTGGTGTAGTGCGGCTGCCGGTTGAAGGCCATCGGCAGGGCCGCGCCGCGGATCGGCTGCGTCATGTTGTCCGGGGTGTAGCCCCAGTCCTCCGGCATCGAGGCGCACCAGGCCTTGAGGACCTCGCGCCAGTCCAGCTCCTTGAAGGCGGAGGAGGAGTTGAGGATGCCGAGGCCGACGTTGGACGTGCCGTCGCCCATGCCGAAGATCCAGCCGTAGCCGGGCAGCAGCCGGTCCTGCGGGCCGCGCCGGTCCCACAGCTCCAGCCAGGACTCCAGATAGTCGTCGTCGTGCCGCGGCGAGGTGAAGTACGTGCGCACCGCGACGCCCATCGGACGGTCCTCGCGCCGGTGCAGGCCCATGGCCAGGGACAGCCGGGAGGAGTTGCCGTCGGCGGCGACGACCAGCGGTGCGTGGAAGGTGACCGGGGTCTTCTCCTCGCCCAGCTTCGCCTGCACGCCGGTGATGCGGCCGGTGCGGGCGTCGCGGACGGGCTCGCCGACGTTGCAGCGCTCGTACAGCCGGGCGCCGGCCTTCTGGGCCTGGCGGGCCAGGGTCTCGTCGAAGTCGTCGCGCTTGCGGACGAGTCCGTAGTCCGGGTAGGAGGCCAGTTCCGGCCAGTCCAGCTGGAGCCGCTGTCCGCCGCCGATGATCCGCAGGCCCTTGTTGCGGAGCCAGCCGGCCTCCTCGGAGATGTCGATGCCCATCGCCACCAGCTGCTTGGTGGCGCGCGGCGTCAGTCCGTCGCCGCAGACCTTCTCGCGGGGGAACGCCGTCTTCTCCAGGAGCAGGACGTCCAATCCGGCCTTGGCGAGGTAGTAGGCGGTGGTCGAGCCGGCGGGCCCGGCCCCGACGACGATCACGTCCGCGGAGTGTTCGGAGAGGAGCTCGGTCACTGCGGGGTCTCCCGAAGGCTCGATAAAGGGTGCCAGGCGGCACCGGACATGTGCAGTCTATGCAGCGAGAGAGACCGCGATCCGAAGGGCTGCCCCGATGACGACTTCGCCGACCCGGCCCCCGCTCCCCGCGGTAGGGCTGCGCGTGCCCACCGACGAGGACGCCCACGCCTGGCACCGCGTCTTCAACGACGCCGATGTCATGGAGTTCCTGGGCGGTCCCGCCGAGTGGTCCGAGTACGAGGAGTTCACCGCGCGCCAGCGGCTGCACGACGCACAGCTCGGCCTCTGCCTGTGGACGCTGCTGGACGGCGACGGCGAGGTGATCGGCTTCACCGGGGCGCAGCCGTGGCCGGCGGACAAGCCGTGGGGGCCGGTCGGGGAGATCGAGATCGGCTGGCGGCTCGGGCGGGCGGCCTGGGGACGCGGCTACGCGTACGCCGCGGCGCTCGCCACCCTGGAGCGGGTCCGCGAGACCGGGATCGAGCGGGTGGTGGCGATGATCCACGCCGACAACGCCCGCTCCGTGGCGGTGGCGGAGCGGCTGGGCATGGCCCTGGCCGAGGAGTTCACGACGCCGGGCGGGAGCCCGGCCCGCCGCTACGCCCTGGACCTGCGGGAGCTGCCGCCGCCCCGGTGAGCGTCCCGGCAGCGGGCAGGGGGGTCAGAAGACGGACAGGCCCGTCAGCGTCGTGAAGCGGTCCAGCGCGGCGACGCCCGCGACCGAGTTGCCCCGGGCGTCGAGCCCCGGGCTCCACACGGCGAGGGTGCACTGCCCCGGGACGACGGCGACGATCCCGCCGCCCACCCCGCTCTTGCCGGGCAGCCCGACGCGGTAGGCGAACTCGCCCGCCGCGTCGTAGGTCCCGCAGGTCATCATCACCGCGTTGACCTGCTTGGCCTCGCTGCGCGTCAGCAGCCGCGAGCCGTCCGCGCGCAGTCCGTGCCGGGCCAGGAAGCGTCCGGCACGGGCGAGGTCGGCGCAGCTCATCTCGATGGAGCACTGCCAGAAGTAGTGTTCCAGCAGGGCCGGCACCGGGTTGTCGATGTTCCCGTACGAGGCCATGAAGTGGGCGAGGGCCGCGTTGCGGTCCCCGTGTCCCTGCTCGGAGGCGGCGACCTCGGCATCGAAGCCTATGTCCGGGTTCTGGCTCTCCTGCCGCAGGAACTCCAGCACCTCGCTGCTCGCGTCGCCCGTCAGTGTCTGGAGCCGGTCGGTGACCACGAGGGCGCCGGCGTTGATGAACGGGTTGCGCGGAATGCCGTTTTCGTACTCCAGCTGCACGAGCGAGTTGAACGGGTTGCCCGAGGGCTCCCGGCCGACCCGCTCCCACAGGCTGTCGCCGCCCTCGGCCAGGGCCAGGGCGAGCGCGAACACCTTGGTGATCGACTGGGCGGAGAAGGGCACCTGCCAGTCCCCCACCCCGAAGACGTTGCCGTCGAGGTCGGCGACGGCCATCCCGAACTGGCACGGTTCCACGGCGGCGAGCGCCGGGATGTACTCGGCGGGCGTGCCGCTGCCCAGCAGCGGGGCGACCTCGGCGGCGATCCGCTCCAGCAGGGACTCGTAGTCGGGGGACTCTGCGTCGGACACGGCGTCAGACCTTGGTGCCCCGGTGCAGCGCGACGATGCCGCCGCTGAGGTTGCGCCAGGCGACCTTGGACCAGCCGGCCTTCTGCAGCAGGGCGGCCAGCGCCGGCTGGTCCGGCCAGGCGCGGATGGACTCGGCGAGGTAGACGTACGCGTCGGGGTCGGACGACACCGCGCGGGCGACGGGCGGCAGCGCCCGCATCAGGTACTCGGTGTAGACCGTCCGGAAGGGCGCCCAGGTGGGCTGCGAGAACTCGCAGATCACGACCTGCCCGCCCGGCTTGGTCACCCGGTACAGCTCGCGCAGCGCCGCGTCGGTGTCCTGGACGTTGCGCAGGCCGAAGGAGATCGTCACGGTGTCGAAGACGTCGTCCTTGAACGGCAGCTTCGTCGCGTCGCCGGCAGTCAGCGGAAGCCAGGCGTTCCGCTTCTTGCCCTCCATGAGCATGCCGAGGGAGAAGTCGCACGGGACGACGTACGCGCCGGTCGCCGCGAAGGGCAGCGAGGAGGTCGCCGTACCGGCCGCCAGGTCGAGGACCTTCTGCCCGGGGCGCGCGGCGACGGCCTTGGCGACCTCCTTGCGCCACACCCGGTCCTGGCCGAGGGAAAGGACGTCGTTGGTCAGGTCGTAGTTCGCCGCGACCCTGTCGAACATGGAGGCGACTTCGTGCGGCTGCTTGTCCAGGGAGGCCCTTGTCACTGGCGTTCGCCCCTCGTGTTGCGATGCGGATCGGCGGGTACCGCCCCATCCTCTCAGGCCGCCCGGGCCCGGACGGCGCGGGCTCCGCCGTAGCGCGCCGCCGCGGCGCCGTAGCCGCGCCGTACCCGACCGTAGAACTGTTCCGAAGGACAGTTACGCTGCTACGTCGCACACGCGTTGACTGCCAGGGTGCGGCCCGGTGAGGGTCACCCACCGGATCAGCACCCCAACCGTGGGCGGGTCCGGCAGCGGCCGCCGCGAACAGGAAGCTTCACGATGCCGGCAGGCCATTCCACCGGTCGTTCCCGCCGTGACGGCCCGCGCGCCAGGCGCCGGGCCGCACGGCGCAGGCGGCTGCGGCGTACGATCCTCCTCGGCTCCGCGGCGCTGGTCGCCGTCTCGGCGACCGCCTACGCGCTGGTGCCCGAGGACGGGACCAGCACGGACGCCAAGGGCCGCGCCGCGGCCCGGCCCGACGAACCGGGCGCAGGAGGCACCGACGCCGCGGGGAACCCGCTCCCGCAGGGCGGCGCGAAGTCCCCCGAGGCCGAGCCGTCCCCCGCCGCCTCGGCACAGCAGTCCGCCTCGCCGCAGCCGTCCACCGACGCCCCGGCGACGCCCGGCAAGCCCGGCGCCTTCGCCGGGTCGTCCGCCTCCGGCGGTGTCCAGGGCAAGGGGACGGCACGGCGCTGGCGGCTGGAGGTCGAGGAGGGCAGCGGGGTCGATCCGGAGGCGGCCGCCCGTTCCGTCGAGGCGATACTCGGCGATCCGCGCGGCTGGACCAAGGACCCGCGGTACGGCTTCCAGCTCGTGGGAGCGGGCCAGCCGGTGGACTTCACCGTCAAGATCGCGTCGCCCAGGACCACCGACATGCTGTGCGACGTGGTCACCCCGGAGCTGATCGGCGAGACCAACTGCCGGGTCGGCCACACCGTGGTGGTGAACCTCAAGCGCTGGAAGGAGGGTTCGCCCCAGTTCAGCGGCACCGTGGAGGAGTACCGGGCGCTGATCGTCAACCACGAGGTCGGGCACGAGATCGGCCGCGGCCACGAGGGCTGCCCGGGCCCCGGAAAGCCCGCGCCGGCGATGATGCAGCAGATCAAGGGCCTCGGCGGCTGCAAGTCCAATGCCTGGCCGTTCGACGCGGAGGGAACCTACCTGTCCGGTCCACCCGTCCTCTAGGAAAAGGCCGCCCTCCGTACGGGGCCGGCCGGGGGGGGCATCGAGGAGTGGGAACCGTGCGCGTCGTCAGCTTCAGCGTCCCTGCGTGGTTCCCCTCGTACGAGGAGCCGGACGGGCCGCCGGCGCAGCACGAGGGCCGTCCCTGCGAAGCCCTGCTGACCGAGCAGGAGTCCGCGGTGTTCCTGTGCCTGGCCACCGGCGCCTCCAACCGGGAACTCGCCGGAGAACTCCAACTGTCCGTCAGCACGGTCAAGTTCCACGTCGTGAACATACGCGCCAAGCTCGGCGGGATCAGCCGCCTCCAGGCCTGCCTGCTGGCCGCCCTCGCCCGGGAGGGCGGCCGGACCGCCGAGGCACTCCCCGCCGGGAGCGCGCCCGGCGGAAGCCACGACGGACTCGGATACGACGGGCTCGGCGACGGGCTCGGCGACGGCGGTCTCAGCGACGGCGGTGGAGCAGCCGTCCCCCGATGACCGTGGCCACGCACGTGGTCGCACCCCGCGCCAGCAGATCGGCCTCGTCCGCCACCGCGAACACCGCGAAGCGTGCCACCGCGCCCGGCTCCAGCACCCCGTGGAAGGCCTCCGCCGCCGACTCCCGGCCCGCGAGGGGATCCAGGGCGGCGCGCCCCTCGTAGGGCGCCGGCGGCAGGATCGTCAGCCCCGATCGGGACACCGCCGTACGCACCGCGGCGACCGTGAAGCGGCCGCACACCGCCACCACCCCGCGGGCCAGCAGCCGCTGCGTGCCGCGCCGGGCGCTGTGGCCCCACCGCGACTCGGTCGGCTTCAGGGCCTCCAGCGCCTCCCCGCCGCTGATCGGGTCCGCGCCGAGCTCCGTGACCTCGTACGGGTCGTCCGGGTAGTACGTCCGCTCCAGCAGCTCGTCCGCCCCGCGCACCAGCAGCCCCGGGGTGAGCACCCCGGGCCAGCGGCGGACCCGGGCGTGCGGGTGGGCCGCCGCCAGGTCCTCGTAGGGACCCACGCGGGCGATCCGGTCGCCCTCGACGAGGACCGCGCCGCCCGCCAGCGGAGCGGACCTCGGTCCGGTCACGAGGAGTTCGGCGGCGTGCAGCGTCAGCATCGTGTCGGACGCGTCAGTTCGCGGAGACGAGCTTCAGCTCGGGGTGCGCGGTGCCGCCCTCGATCGCGGTGGAGGAGATGTGCGAGACGACGCGGTCGTCGGCCGGGTCGTTCGCCGGGTCGTCGTGGACCAGGAGGTGCTCGTACGTCGTCGCGCGCTGCGCCGGTGTGCGGCCCGCCTTGCGGATGAGGTCGATGATCTCCTGGCGGTTGGAGCGGTGCTTGGCTCCGGCCGAGGAGACGACGTTCTCCTCCAGCATGATCGAGCCGAGGTCGTCCGCGCCGTAGTGCAGCGAGAGCTGGCCCGCCTCCTTGCCGACGGTCAGCCACGAGCCCTGGATGTGGGCGACGTTGTCGAGGAACAGGCGCGCGATCGCGATCATGCGCAGGTACTCGAAGATCGTCGCCTGGGTGCGGCCCTTGAGGTGGTTGTTCTCGGGCTGGTAGGTGTACGGGATGAAGGCGCGGAAGCCGCCCGTGCGGTCCTGCGTGTCCCGGATCATCGCGATGTGCTCGATGCGCTCGGCGTTGGTCTCGCCGGTGCCCATCAGCATGGTGGAGGTGGATTCCACGCCCAGCTCGTGGGCGATCTCCATGATCTCCAGCCAGCGCTCGCCGGACTCCTTGAGCGGGGCGATCGCCTTGCGCGGCCGGGCCGGCAGCAGCTCGGCGCCGGCGCCCGCGAAGGAGTCGAGGCCGGCCGCGTGGATGCGCTGGATCGCCTCTTTCGCCGAGACCCCCGAGATACGGGCCATGTGCTCGACCTCGGACGCGCCGAGGGAGTGGATGACCAGCTGCGGGAACGCCTGCTTGATGGCCGCGAAGTGGTGCTCGTAGTACTCGACGCCGTAGTCCGGGTGGTGCCCGCCCTGGAACATGATCTGCGTGCCGCCCAGTTCGACGGTCTCCGCGCAGCGGCGCAGGATGTCGTCGAGATCCCGCGACCAGCCCTTCTTCGTGTCCTTCGGGGCCGCGTAGAAGGCGCAGAACTTGCACGCCGTGACGCACACGTTCGTGTAGTTGATGTTCCGCTCGATGATGTACGTGGCGATGTGCTCGGTGCCCGCGTAGCGGCGGCGCACCGCGTCCGCCGCCTGCCCCAGCGCGTGCAGCGGCGCGTGGCGGTAGAGGTCGAGCGCCTCTTCCTTGGTGATCCGGCCCCCCGCGGCGGCGCGGTCGAGGACAGACTGGAGAACGGCCTGGTCGGTCACCGGGAGTCACCTTTCGGCGGTGTGTCTGTGTCAAGGTCCGGACCGAGCCAGCCTACGCCAGGGTCCGGCGGCGGCTTTCAGGGGCTGCGCCTGAGGTCGCCCTCGGGGTTCCCGGCCGGGCTGTCGCCCGACGCGTAGTGGAGCGTCCCGTCCGCGTTCAGGGTGAACCGCTCGTCGGCGGAGCCGTTGGAGCAGACCCCCGGGGCCGGGTTGGGTCCGCCCGCGGTGTCCAGCACCAGGGAGCGGTCGGTGGCCGAGGCGAGCTTCCAGTCACCGCTGCAGTCGGTGCCGAGGACGGCCAGGACGGACTTGTCCCGGGCGACGACCTCGCCGACCCGGCCGCCCTTGATGGTGATCTCGAACTCTGACGAGAGCCCGAGGCGGGCGGTGGTGACCGTGCCCTTCCACGTACCGATGAACTCCTTGGGCACGTCGGTACGGGTCCCGGACGAGGGCCGCGCGGAGCTCGCACCCGAAGCCGGGGCGGAAGCGTCCGGGGCGGAAGCTCCCGGGGCGGGTGAGGAGGCGGAGGGCCGCGCGCCGGCGTCGGCCAGGTCCCGCTGCCCGCCGCCCTGTCCCGGCAGCAGGTCCAGGAAGTAGAGCCCGCCGGACAGCAGCGCCAGGACGGCCGCGGCGGCCAGCACGAGGGTGCAGCTGAACCGGCGGCCGCCGGTGCTGACCGTGATCTGCCGGCCGCCGGGCTCCGTCCGCGGATGCGGCAGCGCGCCGGCCCCGGGCGGCCCGGAGGGCGGGCCGCCGGCCGGGGCCCCGCCGGCGGTCTCGGTGGGGCTGCCGTGCGGACCCACCGCCGGGACGGCGTACGGAGCGCCCGCGCCCTGGCTCCCGTACGAGGGGTCCGGTGCCCCGAAGCCGCCACCGGCGGGGGCGTACGACCCGGCGGTGAACGGGACCGGGCCCGACACCGCCTCCGGTCCCGCGGGCCCGCCTCCGGCCGGGGCGGGGCCGGCCGCGGCGGCCCCCTCGGCGGGGCCGGCGTCGAGGTCGAGCAGGGCAACCGCGGCCCGGCTGGCCTCCTCGACCAGGGACGCGGGGAGCCAGCCCGGGGCGCCGAGCGCCCCGGCCAGGGCGGCGGCGACGGCGTCGGGGGCGGGCCGGTCGGCGGCCGTCTTGGCCAGGCAGGCCTCGATCAGGTCGCGCAGGTCCCCGGCGTGGAGCCCACCGAGCTCGGGCGGTTCGTGCACCACCTTGTAGAGGAGGGTGGCGGAGTTGTCCCCGGTGAACGGCGGCCGGCCGGTCGCGGCGAAGGCCACCACCGCGCCGAGCGAGAACACGTCGGCCGCCCCGGTGATCCCCTTGCCGAGGATCTGTTCGGGCGCCATGTAGCCCGGCGAGCCGACGGAGACTCCGGTGGAGGTGAGCGAGGCGGTGCCGTCGGTGGCCCGCGCGATCCCGAAGTCGATCAGCCGCGGCCCGTCGAGGGTGAGCATCACGTTCGACGGCTTCACGTCCCGGTGGACGAGCCCGAGCCCGTGCACGGCCACCAGGGCGCGTGCCAGCCCCGCGCCGATGGCCCGTACCGAGGTCTCGGGGAGCGGCCCGTGCGCGGCGAGCGCGCGGTCCAGGGAGGGGCCCGCCACGTACCCGGTGGCCACCCACGGAACCGGGGCCCCGGGGTCCGCGTCCAGCACCGGCGCGGTCCACTCGCCGCCGACCCGTCGGGCCGCCTCGACCTCGCGGCGGAACCGGGCCCGGAACTCCTCGTCGGAGGCGAAGTGCGGGTGGACGATCTTGACGGCGACGGTCCGGCCGCCCGCGCTGCGTCCGAGGTAGACCCGTCCCATGCCACCCGCGCCGAGCCGGCCGAGCAACCGGTACGCACCGATGGTCCGCGGCTCACCGGCTTCCAGCGGATGCATCGCGCCCCCCAATTCCCCGTGTTTCCGGGCGCCTTGTGGCATCCGGTCGAGCAGCAGCCTAGGGGGTGGCAGCAGCGGGAGGGTGCGGCCGCCACCCTTTTGCATTTCCCCCGACCGGCGGAGGAATGCGGAAAGGGCGGGAATTCCCGGGAAACCGGGCATTCACCTGGCGGGCGCTTTGGATCTACCCGGCGGTAAACGCGGTCAGCACTCCTGCACCATCGCGCTCAGCAGCTCCACGGACACATCCGCGGGATAGCCGGTCGTCGCTCCCGTCCGGCGGGCGAATTCCCGTACGCCGGCGAGCTGGTCGGGCCCGAAGCGGAAGTCGAGCGTCGTGAAGTACCGCTCCAGCAGCGCCGCGTCGAAGGCCTCCCAGCGGGCCGCCTGCTCGGCGACCTTGGTGACCTCTTCGAGGGAGAGGTCACGGGAGGCGAGGAAGGCCTCGTGGACCTTCTGGACGACCGCGGGCTCGCGGGCCAGGTAGTCCTTGCGGGCGGCCCACACGGCGAACACGAACGGCAGTCCGGTCCACTCCTTCCACATGTGCCCGAGGTCGTGGACGGTCAGCCCGAGCCGGGGCGCGTCGTGGAGCGATGCCCGCAGCGCGGCGTCGCCGATCAGTACGGCGGCGTCGGCCTCCTGCATCATCACACCCAGGTCGGGCGGGCAGGTGTAGTAGTCGGGCTCTACGCCGTACTGCTCGGACAGCAGTAGCTGGGCCAGGCGTACGGACGTACGGGAGGTCGAGCCGAGGGCGACGCGGGCTCCGTCGAGCCGGTCCAGGGGGGCCTGCGAAACGATCACGCAGGACATCACGGGGCCGTCGCAGCCGACCGCGAGATCGGGGAAGGCGACGAGCCGGTCGGCGTTGCGGAGGAATTCCACGAGGGTGATCGGGGCGATGTCCAGCTCCCCGTCGACGAGCCGCTGGCTGAGCTTCTCGGGGGTGTCCTTGGTCAGCTCCAGGTCCAGCAGCGTGCCGGTTCTGGCGAGCCCCCAGTAGAGAGGCAGGCAGTTCAGGAACTGAATGTGGCCGACGCGGGGCCGGCTGCGGTAGACGTCCACATCGCGAGACTAGTCCCACGGTCCGCGTCAGCCCTGAGGAGGGTCTCAAACGTCCGGGTGACGTGATCTTTCCCTCTGGTCTCGGCCGCATGGTGCGTGCTAGGCTCGACGCAAGTTGCAGTTTGGTTTCCCTTGCAGTACGAGGCCTGCGGAGAATGTGACCCGCAGGCTTTTGTAGTTTTCAGACTTCTTAGCAGGTTCTGGAGCAGGGCGACCCTTTGGCCCATAGGAGGGCTCATGGCTACCGGAACCGTGAAGTGGTTCAACGCTGAAAAGGGCTTCGGCTTCATCGCCCAGGACGGCGGCGGCCCGGATGTCTTCGTCCACTACTCCGCGATCAACGCCTCTGGCTTCCGCTCCCTGGAGGAGAACCAGACGGTGAACTTCGACGTCACGCAGGGTCCGAAGGGCCCGCAGGCGGAGAACGTCACCCCGGCCTAGTCGCCTGGGCCAACCTCCATCGCGGGTTGGAAAAGCAGTACCCAAGGAGCCCTGTCCCCTCTGCGCGAGCAGAGCGGCGGGGCTCCTGCCTTTCCCCTCCGGATCGCGGCGGGGGGCGGATACGCCCTGGGGTCCGCACCGTGTGCACGGTGCGGGCCCCAGGGCGTGTGTACGGCCGGGCCGGCCGGGTCCGACGCGCCCGCCGACCCGGGCCCGGGTCAGTTCGCGGCGTCCGCGGGCGGGGCGGTGATCTCGATGCGGAGGATCAGGACCACGTCCTCCGGGGTGACCAGGCGGAGCTGGTAGGCGCCCGGGGCGAGGTCCGCGTCCGTGAAGAGCTCCGGCAGGACGATCCGGCCGTCGGCGGCGGTCTCCGGCAGGGTGAGGCTGAAGACCTTCTTGCCGCTCTCGTCCTTGAAGTAGGGGCCCTTCGCGGTCTCCGGGTCGGCCGGCACCCACTCGCCGCCCTTCTCCTGGCCCAGACCGGCGACGACTCCGGACACGGCGACGGCCTTGCCCTTGGCCGTGGCCCGGACCTCGACCCCCTTGATGCTCGTACCGGCGACCGCCGCGAGCGGCTTCGCGCCGTCCGGGCGGGCGAGCAGGTCGGCGACCGGCGCCGTGACCTTGCCCGTGAAGTTCGCGGTGAGCCGGCTGGTGGTGTCGTAGGCCGAGACCCGCAGGGTGAAGGTGCCCGCCGTGGCGCCGGCCTTGAGGCCGGGCGGCGGCGATGCCGTCGGCGCCCGTCGTGACCACCAGGGAGGTCGCCGTCCCGAAGAGGGTGCCGGTGGCGTCCTCCTCGATCGCGAAGATCACCTCTCGGTTCGCTGCGGGCTTGCCGTCACTGAGGAGCAGCTTGACCCGCGGAACCGTGGTGAAGGCGGTCCCCGCCTCGGTGGTGAGGCCGGGACCGTCCAGCACCGTCAGGTCCTGGAGGTACGGGGCCGGCTTCTCCGGGGTGGGGGTCGGCGTCGGGGTGGGCGTGGGAGTCGGCGTCGGGGTGGGCGTCGGAGTGGGCGTCGGGGTCGGGGTGGGCGTGGGCGTCGGGGTCGGCGTGTGGGTCGGCGTCGACGTGACCGGCTGCGGGCGGGGCGTGGGCAGGGTGCCCGGCTGCGCCGGCGGGTAGTTGCCGACGGGCGGGTTCGCGACCTCGGTGGCGCCCTGCTGGTACTGGCGCATGTAGCCGAGCACGGTGTTCACGTACTCGCGGGAGTTGTTGTAGCTGAGGATCGCCTTGTCGAGCTCGGCGGCCACGGACAGGTTCCGGTCACCCGCGCACAGGTAGAGGCCGGCGCCGAGGGCCGCGTCGTAGATGTTGTTCGGGTCCCGCTTGGAGTCGCCGTTGCCGTCGGCGCCCCAGGTGGCCCAGGTCGAGGGGATGAACTGCATGGGACCGACGGCGCGGTCGTAGACCACGTCCGCGTCCCACTCGCCCCGGTCGGTGTCGCGGATCTCGGCGAAGCCGTTGCCGTCGAGGCGCGGGCCCCGGATCGGCTTCTCCGTGTAGCCGTCGGCCTTGAGCCCGTAGCCGGAGGCGTGGACGGACTCGACCCGGCCGATGCCCGCGAGCAGCTGCCAGGGCAGCTTGCAGTTGGGGAGCGCGGCCGCCACCGACAGCTCGGCGCGGTGGTAGGCGTCGAGGGCGGTCGCGGGTATGCCGCTCGCGCCCTCCGGGGTGCCCGCCCCCGCGGCGGGCGGCGGGTCGGCGACGATGTCCGGCAGGTCCAGCCGGGCGTCACCGCGGTCGGTGGCCTGCGGGCTGTCCGGGGTCGGTTCGGACTCCCCCGCGTCCGCGGTCGACGGCGTGGAGACGACCGCGGCAGTGGTCAGGCTGGCCGCGAGCGCGGCCGTGCACAGGACCTTGCGCGAGGTGTTGACGATGTGGCGGTGAAGCGGCTTCACAGTGCGGCGATCCCCCCAAGGAGCCGTTCAGGGTATGCGGCCGGTCGGGCCGTGAATATCCACTGTCTATCAGGTATTCCGACCCGACTCGCCGTCCGCCCGGCAGATGTGACGGACCATTCGTCTCGCCTTCACCACGGTCCGGCGACAGAACGGACAACAGCCTCAACTCTCCGCCCGAAATAGCCCGATGACAACCTGATTCAAGCCGTACTACGCCCGTTCGAAGCCATCGGGCAGGCCTGCGGCCACGCCAGCGTCCACTCACCCGGCCGCGCCGATGCGCGGTCCCCCCGCCGCTCCACGGGGCCCACTCGCCACCCCGCACGCGCCACTCGCGGCAGTGTGACCCGGATCACTCAAGAAGGATCGCGGGGACCGATGCATTCCGCGGCGCCCGCCGGTCTTACTTGCGTAGACACCGACCCGGACAGAAGAGGAACGATCCCCATGCGCATCGTCATCACTGAATTCATCAGCCTCGACGGGGTCGTGCAGGCCCCGGGCGGGCAGGGCGAGGACGGCGACGGCGGCTTCGCTCACGGTGGCTGGACCCAGCCCTTCTTCGACCCGGAGGTCGTCGGTGGCGCCTTCACCGAGGCCCTGGAGAAGGCCGACGCACTGCTGTACGGGCGCCGCACCTGGCAGAACATGGCCGCCGCGTGGCCGCAGCGGGCCGGCGACCCGTTCGCCGACCGGATGAACGCCCTCCCGAAGTACGTCGTGTCCGACACCCTGGGCGACGACGAGCTGACCTGGAACAACACCACGCGGATCGACGGCGCCAAGGCCGTCGCCCGCATCCGCGAGCTGCGCGACGGCGACGGCGGGGACCTGGTGGTCATGGGCAGCCCCACCCTGGCACGCACCCTGCTGAGCGAGGGCCTCGTCGACGAGCTCCGGCTCATGATCATGCCGGTGCTGCTGGGCGGCGGAAAGTCGATCTTCCCCGAGGACGGCGGCCTGCACACCCTCGAACTGACCTCCACGGCGATCAGCCCCGCGGGCGTGCACGTGTGCACCTACCGCCCGGCCGCCGAGGCGTAGCACATCTCGGGATCGGGACCGCCGTCAGAACACGGCGGTCCCGATCCCCACCAGGCATCCGGCCACCGCCCCCAGCACGACGGCGGCGAACAGGCCGGCCAGGGACACGAGGAAGTAGCCCTCGGCCTTCCTCACCGTGCCACTGCGGGCACAGGCGAACAACCAGGCCGCGAACGTGAGGAACGGTACGAGCAGCAGCCCAGCGGCGGTGCCGAAGTTGAACACGGCCGTCCCCGACAGCTCGTAGGCCCGACCTCTCGCCGTCCGAACCTCCACCTCGGCCCCCCGCCGGTACGCGTCGGCGGCCGTGTCCAGCACGATCTCGCGCGCCTCCTCCCCCGGGCGGCGGGGGGTGTACCAGCCCGCACAGTCGGTACCGGTCGCCCAGCCCTCGGCGGCGGGGGCCTCGTAGCAGCGGTCGACCTCGACGACCCCGTCCACGGGCCCGAAGCCGAGTACGGCGCCCATCTGCGGCCCCGGCAGCACCCACATCAGCCACCCGGCCACGGCGAGCGTCACCACCACCCCACCACCGGCCAACCCCCGCCCCCACCTCCGCACAGCAGCTCGCACGGCGCCCCCTCTCCCGTGCGGGCCGATACCCGCGGGGGCCCGGGCGTAACGCGTGGGCGGGGTGGTGGCGGGGGGCGGTGGGGCGGCATCAGAGCTGTTCTGGGGGTTTCCCGTCAGTCCCATCGTCTCTCCGGTTCGTGCCGGCCGGTAAGCCCCCAGAGGAACGGGCCGGTGCCAACTTTCCGGGACGGGGCGTCGGAGGCGGCACGGGCGAAGCCCGCAACGCACCCGATCGCTCCGGACTCCTCGCCCCTCAGCGTCTGCGACCCGTCCGGGCTGGGCATGGGCCGCACACACCCTAATCGCTTCTCGCGGACGGCGCCTGACGGCGATCGGGGGAGGCGGGAGGGACGGATGACGGCTGAGTCGAAGTCGATCCAGGTCTGAGAGGGAGTGGGTGAGCGCGGCGACACAACGACCGACCGTCAGAAGAGATTCACTACAGCGAATCATGACATGGGCACTCGACGGGCTGCAGTTACCACCGATCGCCCCAAGCAGAGCGCCCTTGAATGCGCACCGTGAGCTATTTGCGGTAGCGGAAATCGTTTCTGCGGTGAACGTTCGTGTCGACCGGACTCCAGATCGCGGATTGCACGGGCGGGCTGGGGTTGGGTGTGGGCGGGGCCGCGCCCAACGCGTGGGACCCGCTCTCCTTTTCCGGTTCGAGTGGAGGTAGATCTCTGTGCTGAAGAAGTCGTTCGTAGCCGTTGCAGCCGCCGTCATGGCGTTCGGGGGTGCAGGGCTGGCACAAGCTGACGATGTGGTGCGTGTGGTGGAGAGCTCGGAGGTCTCCATTCCGCCGGCTGCCGGCGGCTACCCGGGCCGGGCGGCGGCGATGGCGGAGTGTCCGGCGGGCGAGACCCGGACGGGCGGCGGGGCGATCGTGACCGCAGGCAACTCCTACGCCGACCGTTACCACTTGACGGCGAGTGCACCGATCAGCGGGGAGCGGTGGTGGGCGTTCGCGACCAACTCCGACCCCGACAACGCGGGAACCCTGAAGGCCTACGCGATCTGCGCGAAGGTGGTCAGGAACCCGACCCTCACCACCCCCTGACCTGAAGCACCCGTCCCGGTTCTGGACGTACGCAGGAGTACGTCCAGAACCGGCGATCGGCCGGCCAGCACCTCCTGACCCCGACCGCCGTCAGACGCCGTCAGACGCCGTCCGCGAGAAGCGACCAAGCCGGTTGCGGCTTGTGACCAGCCCCGGAACGGGCCGGTGCCCCGGCGAAACACCGCACCCACAACCCCGCCCCGCTCGCCCCACCCCCATCGGCTTCCGCAGCGCTCCGGCCCCACCGTGAGGGCCTGGCCGCGTGCCGTGTCAAGCCCCGAGATGCCGTGGCGTGACGGCGCGAGGACGGCGGGGCGCAATGGTCGTACGAGGTTCGGCCTCCGCAGGCCGGCCGCCACCGCTCTCCGCAGCGCCAAGGAGTACGCCATGACCAGCATCCACCGTCTCGCCCTGCTCAAGGCAGCCATCGCCGTGGGAGCCCTGCGTGTGGCACCCGGAGCGCCGGGCGCGATCGGAGACTCCATGGAGCGCGCCGCCACCGGCACGCTCGTCCCCATGCGGCCCGCCTCGCGGGGTGCGCCCGAACGCCCCGTGCGGGTGCCGCTGCACAGCCGCTGGTCCGACGTCGCCTGATGCAGCGGGGCTCTGGACCCAAGCGATCCGTCGCGGATTATCGACCAGCGGACGCCCCAGGGGCCGCGGCGCAGCCCAGACCCATCGGGCTCACGTCCCCCGCGGCCCCCGGTACAGCTCGTCGATGCGGTCCGCGTAGTCGCGCGCGATCGCGCTCCGCCTGAGCTTCAGCGACGGCGTCAGGTGCCCGCGGGCCTCGGTGAAGTCGCCCGGCAGGACGGCGAACCGACGGATCGACTCGGCCCGTGACACCAGCTGGTTCGCCTCGTCGACGGCCCGCTGGAGGTCGGCCAGCAGTTCCCCGTCCCGCACCAGGTCCCGCATCGGTACGTTCTGTTTCTTCCGCATCTGGCGCCAGTGCCACAGCCCGTCCGGCTCCAGGGTGATCAGCGCGGCGACGTAGGGCCGGTTGTCGCCGACCACCATGCACTGCCCGACCAGCGGGTGGGCCCGCAGGCGGTCCTCCAGTGGCGCGGGGGCCACGTTCTTGCCGCCGGAGGTGATGATCAGGTCCTTCTTGCGGCCGGTGATGGTGAGGTACCCCTCCGCGTCGAGCGCTCCGATGTCCCCGGTGGCCAGCCAGCTGCCGGACGGGAGCGCCTGCCCGCTGTTCCAGTAGCCCGCGAAGACGTGCCGACCGCTCAGCAGCACCTCCCCGTCGGAGGCGATCCGCACCGCGGTCCCGGGCAGCGGCCAGCCCACCGTGCCGAGCCGGGGCCGCTGCGGCGGGGTGACGGTGCTGGCCCCGGTCGTCTCGGTGAGCCCGTAGCCCTCGAAGACCTCGATGCCCGCGCCGGTGTAGAAGGCGGCGAGCCTGCGCCCCAGGGGCGATCCGCCGCTCAGGACGTAGCGGACGCGACCGCCGAGCGCGGTCCGGATCCGCCGGTAGACGAGCGGGTCGTACAGCGCCCGTGCGGCGCGCAGTACCGGCCCGGGCGCCTTGCCCTCGACGCTCTCGCCGACGCGGCGCGCGATGCGGGCGGCCCGGTCGAAGGAGGAGGCGCGGCCCATGCTCTCGGCAGTGGCTCGGGCGGTGTTGTAGACCTTCTCCAGGACGTAGGGGATGGCGAGCAGGAAGGTCGGGCGGAAGCCGGCGAGGTCGGCGAGGAGGTCTTCGGTACGGATGCTGGGCGCGTGGCCGAGCTTGACGCGGGCCCGGAGGCAGCCGACCGCGACCATGCGGCCGAAGACGTGGCTCAGCGGCAGGAACAGCAGGGTCGAGGCGGGGTCCTCGCTGACGGACTTGAAGACGGGGTGGAGCAGCTCGATGGAGTTGTCCACCTCGGCGAAGAAGTTGGCGTGGGTGATGACGCAGCCCTTGGGCCGGCCGGTGGTGCCGGAGGTGTAGATGAGGGTGGCGACGGAGTCCGGGGTCCGGTTGCCCCGCCGCAGGTGCACGAGGGCGTCGGGGATGCGCTCCCCCGCCTTCACCAGTCGACCGATCGCGCCCGTGTCGAACTCCCAGAGGTGGGCCAGCCGGGGCAGGTTGGTCCGTTCGGAGCTGAGGATGCGGGCCTGCGCAGTGTCCTCGACGGCGCAGGCCACGGCGCCGGAGTCCTGGATGATCCAGCGGGCCTGGAGGGCGGAGGCGGTGGGGTAGATGGGTACGGTGACCAGCCCCGCGGCCCAGCCGGCGAAGTCGAGCAGGGTCCACTCGTAGGTCGTGCGGGCCATGATGGCGAGCCGGTCGCCCTCGCGCAGCCCCTCGGCGATCAGCCCCTTGGCGACGGCGAGCACCCCGGCCGCGAACTCGGCGGCCGTGACGTCGCGCCAGGTCCCGTCGGGCTCCTTGCGGGCGAGTACGGCCTCGTGCGGGGCCTGGGCGGCGTTGTCGAAGGGGATGTCCCCCAGGGATCCGTGCGCGGGGGCCGCGGCCAGCGCGGGTACCCGCACCTCACGCACCACTCCGTCGACGACCGTCCGGACGGGCTCCACCGGTTTCGGCTCCGCTTCCACGGCGCACACTCCTCGACTAGACGGGTGTTACCGCCGGTAATCTACGGAGGGGCGCCCCCGCCCGACCACCCCCCGGAGCCCTTCTTCACCGACGCTCCACTCCGCGACCGCCGCCACCGCACGGCCGGGGGAATCGAGGAGATCCGTACCGCGCACCGCGTCACCGACGCTCACCGCGGGCCCCGACCCCCGCCCGGGACCATCCAGCCCCCGAGGGGCAGCGGGGACGTGTCCCGTCACTCACCCCGCAGGAACGGGGCCAGCCGGGGCTCGACGACGCGGAGCAGACGGGCCGCTGTCAGCCGCGGAGGCCCTTACGCGGCGTCCGTCGAGCGGGCGTCCTGCGAGCACGCGCCGCAGCGGCCCGGGGCCGGGGCGCGGAAGGCGTGGTCGCAGCCGTCGCAGTTCTGGAGCGGGTCCGGACGGGCGGGCGGGCGGACCGGCCGGCCCGGCGGGGCGGGCGGCAGGTGCGGCGGGAGCAGGGCGGTGAGCCGGTACGCGAGGACGGACGCGGGGCGCCGCATGTCCGCAGGGAGGTCCGAGGACAGGGCCCGCTCGACCGCGCCCGGTTCGACGCCGCGCCGCAGCCACTCCGACACGCCCGGCGTGAGCCGCCGTACGTCCCGTTCGGACAGCAGGAGCCGCGGATCGCGGCGCCGCAGCCGCGCCAGCAGGTCGGCCGCACCGGGGTGCACCCGCTGCGCCTCGGGAGCCGCCGCGGGCGGGGGATCATCGGCCTCCTGCGGTACGACCCCCGGTTCCGGTGTCGGCTCGGAGTCCGGGTCCGGTACGGGTTCCCGGCCGGGCGGAGGAGGAGGGGCCTCCGGGGCGGAGCCCGGCTTGTTGTACGAGTACGTACGGGTCACCACCCGCCCGCCCTCCAGCCGCTCGCGCCGCCGCTCCAGGTACCCGTGCCTCTCCAGCTCCCGCAGGGCGGAGGCGATCCGCACCTCGCCCTCCGGGAAGCGGCCGGCGAGGGCCTTGATGCCGACGGGGGCGCCGTCCGGCAGCGACTGGATGTAGGCGGCGACGCCGATCGCCGTCGCGGACAGTTCGCGGTGCTGGAGGAGGTGGTTGCCGACCACGGTGTAGTGACTCGCGTGCCACGTGTTGACGTGGATGACACCGGATCGGGCGGTGCCGGAGGGAACTCCGGACGTGGCGCGCGAGGGCGCGCTAGGGTACTGGGGAGCCATTGGGAAGATGCTGCTTCCTTGTTGGTCAGGCCCTCGGCCGGGATGCCAGTCCCACCGGGGGCCGTCTCATGTCTGGGGTTGTCGCGGCGAGCATATGCCCGCCAACCCACCCGAAATCCAGCCCAGTTGACACCTTTCACCCGACCGAGCGACGCGGGCCGGGTGTGGTTGGTGGGTTGGTTCTTTCCCCCGGTTCTTTGGGTCTTTATGCGTCTAAGCACGCCGGGTCGCGGACCCCCGTGACCCGGCCGCCAGGGGCACCTCCGCCCACACCACCTTGCAGGGCGACGGCCCTTCCCTGACGCCCCAACGGTCCGCCAGCGCTTCGACGATGAGCAGTCCGCAGCCCGCGTCGCGGATGCGCGGGACCCGGTCGCCGCGCGCGTCCGTCACCTCGATCAGCAGCGCCTCCGGGGTCGCCGTGAGGGCCAGCCGGAAGTCCCGGCCGGGCACGCGCCCATGGGTCACGGCGTTGGCGGCGAGCTCCGCCACGACGTGCGCGGGTTCAATCAGGGGCAGGCCCCAGCCCCGTAGTTGCTCGACGGTCAGGAGACGGGCGAGACGTGCGGCGCGCGGGGTCGCGGACAGCTGGACCTGGAAGTCGACGAATTGAGAAATCACGTCACTCAGCGTGTCCGTGCGTGCGTACCGTGAGAAGCGGCACCGCCCGTACGTCCCGGGTTTGTCCGGAGCTTGTCCAGTGCTGTCGCGGCTGTCCGGACCGAGGTGGCGGGTACGGGGCGCTGAGGACATCGGCTCGTCGGAGGTGGGCTCGCAATGAGCTTGGACAGCAGTGACGGTACGGAAGAGCCCGGCTGGGACGTCGACCCGGAGGACGAACAGGGCGCGGCGGTGGTGGCCGCGCTGGGCCGCCAGCTCAAGGCGTGGCGGGAGTCGGCCGGCCTACGGCCCGCCGATTTCGGGGCGGCCATCCAGTACGGGGAGGACCAGGTCCGCAAGGTCGAGGCGGGCAAGCGGATCCCCCGCCCCGAGTACCTGGACAGGGCGGATGAAGCGCTGAACGCGGGCGGCAAGATCGCCGCCATGAAGGCCGACCTGGAACAGGTCCGCTACCCGAAGAAGGTGCGGGACCTGGTGAAGCTGGAAGGCCGAGCGGTCGAACTGTCGGCTTACGGCAACCACAACATCCATGGCTTGTTGCAGACGGACGACTATGCGCGGGCCCTGTTCGAGATGTGGCAGCCTCCGCAGACGATGGAAGAGGTCGAACGCGGTTTGGCCGCACGGATGGCGCGGCGGTCGATCTTCGAGCGGAGCCCCGCACCCGCTCTGTGCTTCGTCCAGGAAGAGGTGACCCTACGGCGCCGCATCGGGGGGACAATGGTGATGCGTGGTCAGCTCGAACGTCTGCTGGAGATTGCCGAGCTGCGGCACGTCACGATCCAGGTCATGCCCACCCATCTCGAAGAGCACGCCGGAATGGGCGGGTTGATCCAACTGTTGAAATTCGCGGACGGATCGGCGGTGGGGCGTTCCGAAGGGGCCTTCAACGGCCGCCCCGTCTCAGATCCGAGGCAGGTCCGGATCCTTGAGCAATGCCATGCCATGATCCGATCCCAGGCTCTCACGCCACGGGAGTCCGTCGCATTCATCGAGCAAGTGCTGGGAGAGACATGATCCACGAGCCCGAGCCGGAGTGGTTCAAAAGCAGCTACAGCGACAGCGGCGACATCAACGACTGCGTCGAGGTGGCCACCACCCCCCGCGCGGTCCTGGTCCGCGACTCCAAGGACACCTTGCGCGCCCACCTGGCCTTCGGCCACCCCGCCTGGGAAGGGTTTGTCGCACACGCGTCCGGCCTGTGACGGAACCGGGGGTTCCTCTCCCGCGTCTCCCGATGAACGGTCGCCAACTGTGCGGGGGATGGATGTCGTTCGACGCGGAATGGGCGGAGCACAAAGCCCTCGCCCGGTCGGCGCCGGCACCCGCGCCAGACCCGGTACCGGCGCCCGGGGCGGGCGGTGACGGTCCGGCCGGGGCGCTGGTGGCCACGGCTTCGTCCCTCAACGGGAATGCGAACCTCCTGATCGAGATCGCCGCGCTGCTCCACGAGGGCCGCCCCGACGGCGACGCGAGCACCATGGCGCGCGCCCCGCGCGCCCATGCCGACGTGGCCGCACAGACCCTCCGCTTCGCCGCGTTCGCCGACGACCAGTTCAAGGACACCGTCGCCCTCTTCGCCGGGCTCGCCACCCGCCTCAAGACCGCCGGCACGAGCTTCGCCGAGGTGGACGACGACACCGCCCGGTCCTTCCTGGCCGGCCTCCTCGACTCGGGGCGGTACGTGCCGCCGGAGTGCAAGTGAGCAGGGGGATCAGCCACCGCGAGGACGTCGCGTTCCTGGAGGAGTGCAGTCCGCCGCTCATCGAGCGCAACGCCGCCGAGTTCCGCCGTCTGCGCGACCTCCTGGTGCAGGTCGGAGAGCCGGCCCGGCGCGCGGAGACCCGTACCGAGTGGGAGAGCGAAGGCAGCCACACGTACACCGAGCGCCTCACCGAGGCCCGGCTGCTGGTGGCCCAGATGGCCGAAGGCTACGACAGGGCCGCCAGCGCCCTGAACGCCTACGCCGCCGCCGTCACCACCGCGACGTCCCACTACCGCAACGGCAAGCACACCGAACGGGCGCTCGCGGCGCTCATCGGCACCAAGGGCGTGGCGGTCACCGAGGCCGCGCGGGCGGCGGAGCCCATGCGGCGGTGGGAGGACATGCGGGCCACGACCGGATTCCTCGACTTTCTGGCCGAGGTCACCCTGGACGTCGACGACATCCGGGAGGAGGCGGACCGGCTCCACGACGCGGCGGGCGGCAGCTTCCATCTCGCGAAGACCGTGGAGGAGGAGGCCCGCGCCACGTGCGTCCACGCGCTGAAACAGGCATACGGGCTGCTCCCCGAGTTCAGGGTGCCGGACGGCGGCGCACGGCCCGACCTGTACGCGGCGATGGCGGACATCCGCCGGGAGGCGGCGGAGGCCGCCGCCTCTCCGCTGACCCGCCTGCCCGGCAGCGGCCCGAAGCGGGAGACGGCGCCGGCGGTCGGCGACGCCGAGATGTCACCCGCGCTGCGTGACATCCGGATGCGGATCTCGTCTCTGCCTGTGGCGGACGACAGCTACTGGGACCCTCCGGGCGACGACGAGGAGCGGGCCCGCTGGATCTCCCGCAACAAGGAGCTGCTGCGGGCCGCCGCGGGGCATGCCGGACTGCCCGAGGAACTCGTCGCGGGGATCGCCTGGAAGGAGATCGGCGGGCAGTACGGACTCACCGACGACCTCACCGACACCCTGCGCGGCGCGGCCGCCTCGCCGCTGAGCCCCCTCTCGCCGCGGGACCTGCCGTGGCGGCTGGGCGGGATGCCCGACGAGACCTCGTTCGGGCCGCTCGCGATCCAGCTGCGCCGGGGCGCCGAGGTGCTCGGCTACGATCCGGCGCACCTCACGCGGGCCCAGCGGGACCTGGTGGAGGAGTCGCTCCAGGATCCGAAGCAGAATGCGTTCATCGCTGCGGGCCATCTGGCCCGGCTCAAGGCCGAGGCGGGGTACGGCGACGTGCCGGCGGAGCGGCTGACCGAGACCCAGATGCGGGAGATCGCCGCCCGCTACAACGGCGGCCCGTACTGGCGGTCGGGCAAGGCCCAGGACTACGGCGATGGCTTCGGCGACGCTCTCGGCAAGGTGAAGGACGCGATGGGATGACAGACGGCAGCGGGACCATCGTCCCGCCCGCGGACCGCGGCTGGGCGCGCCGGGTGCTCGGGCTCCTCCTCGCCCTCGTGCACGCCCTGAACGCCGTGCTCGTCTACGCCGTCGTGTCCCGCGGGCCGCAGGCCTCATGGGACCACCAGGGGTACGAGGGCACGGCCGCGGCCGTCTTCCTCTCCCTCTGCCTGAGCGCGCTCGGGCTCCTGATCACGCTCGCCCCACCCGTCCGCAGGCTGCTGGGCCCGTGGTGGCTCGCGCCGCCGCTCGTTCTGGGGGTGATCGCATGGGTTCGCATCGAGACGCTCGGCTGAGGCCGCCCCGCGGGTACACCCGTCTGCCCGCGCCACGCGGCCTCCTCGGCCGTTCGGGGCCCGCCGCCGCACGGCGGGCCGCTGGTGGTTCGCGGCCGGTACCGTTCGCGGCTCGTTGCTGATCGCGGCCCGTTGCCGGTCTCGACGACCGCACTCGTCCGCGCCCGCACCGTCTGGCGTCCTGCGGGGAAAAAGACGCCGCGGCCCCCGCCCGGACGGGGGCGGGGACCGCGGAGTGTGGGATGTGCGGGCTGCTCAGGCGGTCGCGGGGGCCGGCTGCGGCGCGGCGTCGACGACGACCGGGGCGGCGGGCTCGTCCAGCGGGGAGGCCGAGGCGTTGCCGTAGGCCTCCTTGTCCAGGATCCCCTCGCGGGCCGAGACGATGACCGGGACCAGGGCCTGGCCGGCGACGTTCGTGGCCGTGCGGATCATGTCCAGGATCGGGTCGATCGCCAGCAGCAGGCCGACGCCCGCGAGCGGGAGGCCCAGGGTGGAGAGGGTCAGCGTCAGCATGACGGTGGCGCCCGTCAGGCCGGCCGTCGCGGCGGAGCCGATGACCGAGACGAAGACGATGAGCAGGTACTCCTTGATGCCCAGCTGCACGTCGAAGATCTGCGCGATGAAGATGGCGGCGAGTGCGGGGTAGATCGCGGCGCAGCCGTCCATCTTGGTGGTGGCGCCGAACGGGACGGCGAAGGAGGCGTACTCCTTCGGGACGCCGAGGCGTTCGGTGACCTTCTGGGTGACCGGCATGGTGCCGACGGAGGAGCGGGAGACGAAGGCCAGCTGGATGGCGGGCCAGGCGCCCTTGAAGAACTGGATCGGGCTGACCTTGGCGACCGTCGCGAGCAGCAGCGGGTAGACGCCGAACATGACCAGGGCGCAGCCGATGTAGACGTCGGCGGTGAAGGTGGCGTACTTGCCGATCAGGTCCCAGCCGTACGTGGCGATCGCGGTGCCGATCAGGCCGATGGTGCCGATCGGGGCGAGGCGGATGACCCACCACAGGGCCTTCTGGAGGAGCTCCAGGGCGGACTCGGCGAGGTCGAGGACCGGCTTGGCCTTGGCGCCGAGCTGGAGGGCGGCGATGCCGGCGACGACGGCCAGGAAGACGATCTGAAGGACCTTCAGCTCGGTGAACGGGGTGACGATGTCCGTCGGCACGATGCCGGTCAGGAAGTCGATCCAGGAGCCGGTCTTCTTGGGCTCCTGGCCGTCGGCGGCGGTCAGGCCGGTGCCCGAACCCGGGTCGGTCAGCAGGCCGATGGTGATGCCGATGCCGACCGCGATCAGCGAGGTGATCATGAACCAGAGGAGGGTGCGGGAGGCGAGGCGAGCCGCGTTGTTCACCTTGCGCAGGTTGGTGATCGACACCAGGATCGCGAAGAAGACGAGCGGGGCGATGGCCAGCTTGAGCAGCTGGACGAAGATGTCGCCGGTCTTCTCCAACGTGGTGCCGAGCCAGCTGACGTCCTGGCTGCGGGCTATCCAGCCGAAGAGGACGCCGAGGGCGAGACCGGCGACGATCTGGGCCCAGAAGGGGAACTTGAACGAGGCCTTGGCAGGGGCCTGTGGGGTCGCGGACACGGACACTCTCCGGAGGTGGCGCACGGGGTGAGGGGGGGGTGGTTCTGCGGGTGTTGCGGTGCGGCAGCAGCCAGGAAGGGCCGGCCGGGACCGCTGCTGTGTCGATTCAGCTCAACAGCAACAGGCCGCGGACGCGCGGCGGCAGAGGTCGACGTGCAGGCGCATCACGAGCGGGACGCTCGTGATCATCGGGTGCGCAGCTGTGGTCAACATGATGAACACGCTAACACTCATCCTTTGAGAATCTCAAAGGGGCGCTTTGAGACAGCGGCGCACGGGGCCCTCTTGCGCGGGCCCGGAGAACGCCGCCGCCCCAGCGCTACGGGCGGCGTACCCGGCGCTGGGGCGGTTCGGTGTGTGAGAAAGCCAACGGGGGCGTTACGACCCGACGCGCGCCGCGTCGTCGGCCTGGTCCTCCTGGCTGCGGTTCTCGGCGAGCTTCTGCTTCGCACCCGCGACGCGCCCGGAGATCTGCGCGGACATCTCGTCGCGCTGCTTGCGCAGGAGGACGAAGGAGAGCGGGGCGGAGAGCACGAGGGCGAGCAGGACGACCCAGGCGCCGTTGGCGTCGCCGAGCCCGGCGGGGACCAGGCCGAACCGGACGAGGAGCGCGACGACGGCGAGGCAGCCGACGAAGATGCCCAGGCGCATCGCGGTGTATCGGATCGTTGCGCTCGGCTTGAGGGACACGGTGACCCCTTCTCTCTCGTCGTGGTCGGATGCGTCGTGCGTCACGCGCCGGGCGTCACGCGCCGGGCGTCACGCGTCGCACGGCGCCTTCCAGTGAAGCATGCCGAGACCCGGCAGCGGCCCGCCGGGGTGCGCGGGGGCGGCCCGTCCGGCCGCCGTCACAGGAGCGGCAGGAGCATCGTGATGTCGTCGCGGTCGTCGCCTGGGGCTATCCGGACGGCGCCGGGGACGCGACCCACCTCCTTGTAGCCACAGGAGGCGTAGAAGCGCTCCAGGCCGAAGCCGCCGCGGCAGCCGAGGCGGATGGCGTCGATTCCCTCGATCGAGCGGGCCGCCGCCTCGGTGGCGGCCATGAGGTCGCGCCCGAGGCCCCTGCCCTGGTGGCGCGGATGGACCATCACCGTGCAGGCCCACAGCCAGTGCCGATGGAGCCGGTGCGCGTTGCGGACGAGGAAGGCGGTCGCGGCGACCGCCCCGGCCCCGTCGTGCCCGACCAGCAGCCGGCGGCTCCCGTCTGCGACGCCGACGAGGTGTTCGTCGAGCGAGGGGCGGACGTCGTCGTGGGTGACCGGGGGCACGAAGCCCACGGCGCCGCCCGCGTTGGAGACGTCGACCCAGAGTTCGAGGATTCCCTCACACAGGGAGGGCCCGACGACCGGATCCAGGGTGAAAGTAATGGTCATTTTGCGAGTTTAGTCATTACCTCATGGGCCGTCCAGGCAAAGCTGAACCCCGGCCCATGGGCCGGGGTCAACTCGCCGGAAGCGGCTGCGGCGCGCCGGGCGCCGGAGGGTCAGACGCGCATCGCCTGCGGGGTCTCGCGCAGGTTCGCGTCCGGGCCGGGGTACTCGCGGATGATCTCGTAGCGCGTGTTGCGCTCGACCGGGCGGAAGCCGGCCTCCCGGATCAGCTCCAGCAGGTCCTCGCGGCCCAGCTTGTTCGGGGTGCCGTAGTTGTCCGCGTCGTGGGTGATCTTGTACTCGACGACCGAGCCGTCCATGTCGTCCGCACCGTGCTGGAGTGCGAGCTGGGCGGTCTGCACGCCGTGCATCACCCAGAAGACCTTGACGTGCGGCACGTTGTCGAAGAGCAGCCGCGAGACCGCGAAGGTCTTCAGCGCCTCGGCGCCGGTGGCCATGGTCGTGCGCGCCTGGAGCCTGTTGCGCACCTTGCCGTCCTGCATGTCCACGAAGTCGTGCTGGTAGCGCAGCGGGATGAAGACCTGGAACCCGCCGGTCTCGTCCTGGAGCTCCCGCAGCCGCAGCACGTGGTCCACGCGGTGGCGCGGCTCCTCGATGTGCCCGTACAGCATCGTCGAGGGGGTCTTGAGGCCCTTCGCGTGCGCGAGCCGGTGGATGCGCGACCAGTCCTCCCAGTGGGTGCGGTGGTCGACGATGTGCTGGCGCACCTCCCAGTCGAAGATCTCCGCACCGCCGCCGGTGAGCGACTCCAGGCCCGCCTCGATCAGCTCGTCCAGGATGTCGGAGGCCGACATGCCGGAGATCGTCTCGAAGTGGTGGATCTCGGTCGCCGTGAACGCCTTCAGCGAGACGTTCGGCAGGGCCTTCTTCAGCTCGGACAGCGAGCGCGGGTAGTAGCGCCACGGCAGGTTCGGGTGCAGGCCGTTGACGATGTGCAGCTCGGTGAGGTTCTCCGTCTCCATGGCCTTGGCCAGGCGGACGGCCTCCTCGATGCGCATCGTGTACGCGTCCTTCTCGCCCGGCTTGCGCTGGAAGGAGCAGTAGGCGCACGACGCGGTGCACACGTTCGTCATGTTGAGGTGCCGGTTGACGTTGAAGTGGACGACGTCACCGTTCTTGCGCGTGCGCACCTCGTGGGCGAGGCCACCGAGCCAGGCCAGGTCGTCCGACTCGTAGAGGGCGATGCCGTCCTCACGGGTCAGCCGCTCGCCGGAGCGGACCTTCTCCTCCAGCTCACGCTTGAGCCCAGCGTCCATGTACCGGTCGCCTCCTCTAGATGCCTCTTGCCTGTCCTGCAAACCCTGACCCACCGTACTCTCAGGCTTCCTCGGGCAGCTCCCCGACCCGGTTCTCCCACTTCGTGGAGAGCACGATGGTGGTGCGGGTGCGCGAGACGCCCTTGGTGCCGGAGAGCTTGCGGATGATCTTCTCCAGGCCGTCCACGTCGCTGGCGCGCACCTTGAGCATGTAGGAGTCGTCGCCGGCGATGAACCAGCAGTCCTCGATCTCCGCGAGGTCGCGCAGCCGCCGTGCCACGTCCTCGTGGTCGGCGGCGTCGGAGAGGGAGATGCCGATCAGTGCGGTGACGCCGAGGCCGAGCGAGGCGGAGTCGACCGTCGCGCGGTAGCCGGTGATGACACCGGCCGTCTCCAGACGGTTGATGCGGTCGGTGACGCTGGGGCCGGAGAGGCCCACGAGACGGCCCAGCTCCGCGTATGAGGCGCGACCGTTCTCCCGGAGTGCCTGGATGAGCTGCCTGTCCACCGTGTCCATGACGTGGGGCCTTCCATTATTCGGCGATCCTGCAAGTCTAGGTATAGAATCTAAGGCATGCGGGGTCAACACCCTGCGATTTCCTTCATCAGATCACTAACGATCTTCAGGAGTGATACACCGTGTTCACGATCGAGATGGCGCACGCACACATGCGACAGCTCCAGGAGCTGGCCAACCGATCCCGAGCCCACCAGCCCGTCGCGGCCGCCCGCGTCGACAAGGCACGCAAGCCGCTCGGCCGCAAGAAGGCCTAGTCACCGGCCTAGTCGGCACCGTTCGCCTCCCGGGGAGCGCGGGAGCCTCCCAGCTCCCCCTCCCAGCGGCGGTACAGCCGGTGCGGCACCCCTGCCGCGTCCAGCACCCGCCCCGCGACGAAGTCCACCAGATCCTGGATGTGCGTCGCACCCGCGTAGAACGCCGGAGAGGCGGGCAGCACGACCGCGCCCGCCTCGTCCAGCGCCACCAGATGCTTCAGCGTCTGTCCGTTCAGCGGGGTCTCCCGCACCGCGACCACCAGTCGGCGCCGCTCCTTGAGCGTCACGCTCGCCACGCGCTGGAGCAGGTCCTTCGACAGCCCGAGCGCCACCCCCGCCACGCAAGCCGTGGACGCCGGGACGATCAGCATCCCCTTGACCGGGTACGAGCCCGAGCTCGGGCCGGCGGCCAGGTCCCCGGCACCCCAGTACCGCACGTCCGCGTCGGCCGCCAGGCCCTCGAAGGTCCCCGGCTTGCCGTCGGCTCCGCGTGCCAGCCACTCCGCGAGGTCCGCGCGCCAGTGCGCGTCACGGAAGGCGATGCCCGTCTCGTCCAGCAGGGTGAGACGCGAGGCCCGGCTCACGACCAGGTCGACGCTCTCCCCCGCGGCGAGCAGGCCACGGAGCACCGCCGCCGCGTAGGGCGTCCCGGACGCTCCGGAAACCCCGACCACCCACGGCGTGCGATTGCGCTCTGTCATACCTCCGAGACTATCCGGCCACGCCGTGCGGGCACTCAGTAAGGTGACCGCACGTTCCCGTAGGGGGAGCCGCGAAGGGGGCGAAGATGAGCACGACGGTCGATACCGGCTGGACGCAGACCCGCAGGGCCAAGGCGGCTGCCCAGCTGATGCTGGGCTGGGTGGCCCTGCTGTGGGCCCTGGAGGCAGTCGACCACCTCACCGGTCACGCCCTCGACCAGTACGGGATCGTCGCCCGTGACCCCGACACGCTCACCGGCGTCGTCTCCGCGGCCTTCCTGCACTTCGGCTTCGACCACGTCGCCGCCAACAGCGTCCCGCTGCTGGTCCTCGGCTTCATAGCCGCCCTGTCCGGGATCCGCCGGTTCCTCGCGGTGTGTGGCCTGATCCTGCTCGCCGACGGCCTCGGCACCTGGCTGATATCCCCGTCCGGCACCATGACGCTGGGTGCCTCCGGCATCGTCTTCGGCCTCTTCGGCTATCTGCTCGTACGGGGCTTCGTCGAGCGCAAGGCGCTGGGCATCGCGGTGGCCGTGGGCGTGGCCGCCGTCTGGGGCACCACGGTCGTCTCCGGCATCATGCCGACGGACTCGGGCGTCAGCTGGCAGGGACACCTGTGCGGCCTGGTGGCCGGCATCGTGACGGCCCTGTACTTCCAGCGCCCGGCCCGCCGCCCGGCGGCCGTCACGGGCTGACCGCCGCCCGGTCCGCGGGCGGGCCCGGGGCCTCCCGCAGCCCTGCCCGGGAAGCCGCTCGCGCACCTGCCGGCGTCGGTCCCGGCGGCGCCCCGGCCGCTGCGCTCGACGGCAGGTGGCCGGCTGCTCAGAAGGTCAGGCCACGCACCACGAGATCGGCCAGGGCGCACACGAAGAGGGCGATGCCGATGAAGCCGTTCACGGTGAAGAAGGCCCGGTTCAGGCGCGACAGGTCGTGCGGCGTCACGATGGTGTGCTCGTAGACGAAGGCGACGACGACGATCGCCAGACCGGCCCAGAACAGCGGGCCCGCGTCCGTGGCGAGCGCGTACCAGGCCAGCAGGGCCGTGGTCACGACGTGGGAGCCGCGCGCGCCCCACAGGGCGGCCGGGACGCCGAAGCGGGCCGGGACGGACTTGACGCCCTCCGCGCGGTCGGCGGCCACATCCTGGCAGGCGAAGATCAGGTCGAAGCCGCCGATCCAGACGCCGACCGCCAGACCCAGGATCACCGCGTCCCAGGACCACTCCCCGGTGATCGCCAGCCAGGCCCCGACCGGGCCCATCGCCTGGGCCAGTCCGAGGATGGCGTGCGGGAGGTTCGTGAACCGCTTGCCGTACGGGTAGACCACCATCGGGACGACGGCGACCGGCGCCAGCGCCAGACACAGCGGGTTCAGCAGAGCCGCCGAGCCGAGGAAGACCACGAGCGCGATCGCCGCACCGGTCCAGGCCGAGCGGACCGACACCGCACCGGTGACCAGCTCACGCCCCGCGGTCCGCGGGTTGCGGGCGTCGATCTCGCGGTCGATGATCCGGTTCGCGGCCATCGCGAAGGTCCGCAGCCCCACCATGCAGACCGTGACCAGCAGCAGCTTGCCCCAGTGCACGGTCCGGTCGAGCTGGAACATGGCGGTCAGGGCGGCGATGTAGGCGAACGGCAGCGCGAAGACCGAGTGCTCGATCATCACCAGCCGCAGGAAGGCCCTGACCTTGTTGGCGGCCTCCGGGGCGGGCCCCTGTCCGACCACTCCGTCGGCGGTGGCCATCATGCGACCTCCCTCCGGAACCGTTCGAGGTCGGCGAGCAGGTCCGGCGCCCGCAGCGCACCGAGGTCCAGCGTCCGGGCGGCGGGGCCGTCCGGCTCGCCCTCGGGCGGGGTGACGTGCGCGGTGACCGCCCAGTCGGCGCCGGCGGGCCGGGCGTCCAGGCGCAGGAAGTTGCCGGCCTCGACCGTGAAGGGCTCGGCCGCCGCCAGGGCCTGCTGCAACCGCTCCGCGAAGGCGTCGGCCTCGGTGTCCCGGGCGCCGGGCAGTTCGAAGCCGTCGCCGTCGCCGTCCGCGTCGTACATCAGCGTCCAGACGTCGCCGGGCCCGGCGAACTCCTCCGGGCTCACGCCCGCGTCCCGGGCCGCGGCGATCACGCCGGGCTGGGTCGGGTCGATCTTCGGGCGCGCCAGGACGACGTACGCCTCCGCGGTGCCGAGGTGCAGTTCCGGGCCGTCCACGGGGATCGGACTCACAGGCCGTACTCCTTCCAGCGGCGGTCCACCAGGGCCGCCGTCGCCGGGTCGGACTCCACCATGTCGGGCCAGCCGCCGTCGCGCGTGTAGCCCTCCTCGGGCAGCTTCTTGGTGGCGTCGATGCCCGCCTTGCCGCCCCAGAACTGCTGGTAGGAGGCGTGGTCAAGATGGTCCACCGGTCCCTCGACCACGGTGAGGTCGCGGGAGTAGTCCGTGTTGCCGAGGGCCCGCCAGGACACCTCGTGCAGGTCGTGGACGTCGCAGTCCTTGTCCACCACGATGATCAGCTTGGTCAGCGACATCATGTGGGCGCCCCAAATGGCGTGCATGACCTTCTGCGCGTGCTTGGGGTACTTCTTGTCGATCGAGACGATCGCACAGTTGTGGAAGCCGCCCGACTCGGGCAGGTGGTAGTCCACGATGTCCGGGATGATGATCTTCAGCAGGGGCAGGAAGAACCGCTCCGTCGCACGGCCGAGCGGGCCGTCCTCGGTCGGCGGGCGGCCCACCACGATCGACTGGAGCAGCGGCCGCTTGCGCATCGTGATGCAGTCGATCTTCAGGGCCGGGAAGGGCTCCTGCGGGGTGTAGAAGCCGGTGTGGTCGCCGAAGGGGCCCTCCGGGAGCATCTCGCCGGGCTCCAACCAGCCCTCGACGACGACCTCGGCGTTGGCCGGGACCTGGAGCGGGACGGTCTTGCAGTCGACCATCTCGATCCGCTTGCCGGCGACGAAGCCGGCGAAGAGGTACTCGTCGATGTCGCCCGGCAGCGGCGCGGTGGACGCGTAGGTGACGGCGGGCGGGCAGCCGAAGGCGATCGCGACCGGCAGCCGCTCGCCCTTGGCCGCGGCGACGGCGTAGTGGTTGCGGCTGTCCTTGTGGATCTGCCAGTGCATGCCGATGGTGCGCTTGTCGTGGCGCTGGAGTCGGTAGAGGCCGAGGTTGCGCACGCCCGTCTCGGGGTGCTTGGTGTGCGTCAGGCCGAGGTTGAAGAAGGAGCCGCCGTCCTTGGGCCAGGTGAAGAGGGCGGGCAGCAGGTCCAGGTCGACGTCGTCACCGGTGAGGACGACCTCCTGGACGGGTGCGGAGTCGCCCTTCACCTTCTTCGGCGGGACGTGGACCATCGAGCCGAGCTTGCCGAAGGCCTCGCGCACCCCGATGAAGCCCTGCGGCAGCTCCGGCTTCAGCAGGCCGCCGATCTTCTCGCTGATCTCGCCGTACGACTTCAGGCCGAGGGCCTTCAGGAGGCGGCGGTCGGTCCCGAAGACGTTCATGGCCAGCGGCATGGCCGAGCCCTTGACGTTCTCGAAGAGCAGCGCGGGACCGCCCGCCTTGTTCACTCTGTCGACGATCTCCCCGACCTCCAGGTACGGGTCGACTTCGGCCTTGATGCGCTTGAGGTCGCCCTCTCGCTCCAGAGCCCGGAGCAGCGAGCGGAGATCGTCGTAAGCCATAGGGGTCAGTATCCGTCACCAACTACGCTGGGAGCGTCACCGGGGCCCCTTGCGGGTCCGTCGCCACTGCCCGGGAGTCGGTCCCACACCGTGCTGCGCTACCTGCCGTTCCTGCTGATCATCGCGCTGACCATCTACGCCTTCATCGACTGCCTGAACACGCCGGAGCAGGAGGTCAAGCACCTGCCCAAGCCGATGTGGGTGATCATCATCCTGCTCTTCTCCATCGTGGGGCCGGTGGTGTGGCTGTTCGCGGGCAAGCAGCGGGTGGCCTCCGGCGGCGTACGGGGCCCCCGGGGCGGCCGCACCCAGTGGGTGGCTCCCGACGACAATCCGGAATTCCTGAAGTCCCTGCGCGAGGAGCAGGACGACAAGAACCGGGACAAGGACCGGGACAAGGACCGGGACAAGGACAAGGACAACGGCAAGGACGCCGACTAGGGCCGGCCGGGCTTCCGGCCGGAAGGCCTCAGGAGGCCTTGGGGACCCGGCTGAAGGACGCGTACGACTCGCGCAGCCGAGCCCGGCGGGCGTCCGTCCAGGCGGACCAGTCCGTCGGGCGTCCGGCCAGCGCGGCGTCCAACAGCTCGAAGTGCTCGTGCCAGCCGGCCAGGCAGTCGAGGCGGTCCTCGTCGGAGCCGCCGCGCTCGTTCACGAACCGGACGACCGTCGAATCGGTGCCGACCGCCTCCAGGTGGAAGCGGATCCGGCCCTGCTCGCTCACCGTGTACTCGGCGACGCGCTCCACGTCCCAGGCGGTGACGTGTCCGCTCGCCACGGTGGGGGTGTTCAGCCAGCGCAGCGTGACGGACCCGCCGAGCCGCCGCTCCAGCACGTCGGCCGCGGCCAGCCAACCGCGCAGCCCCTCGGGCGTGGTCAGGGCGTGCCAGAGGGCCTCGTAGGCGTACGGGAGATGCAGCTCGAAGCGGAGCAGCCAGTGGTTCTCGCCGCGCCGTTCGCTGGTGGCATGGCTCACGAGGGACATGCCACCAGCGTCTCACTCCCGCCGGTCAGACGCCCGCGTACGAGTGCTTGCCGCTGAGCAGGATGTTCACGCCGTAGTAGTTCCAGATCCAGCAGGCGAAGGCGAAGAGGGCCAGGTAGGCGGCCTTGCGGCCCTTCCAGCCGGCGGTGGCGCGGGCGTGCAGGTAGCAGGCGTACGCCACCCAGGTCACGAAGGACCAGACCTCCTTGGGGTCCCAGCCCCAGTAGCGGCCCCAGGCGTCGCCCGCCCAGATCGCGCCCGCGATGATCGTGAAGGTCCACAGCGGGAAGACGGCCGCGTTGATGCGGTACGAGAACTTGTCCAGCGAGGCCGCCGAGGGCAGGCGCTCCAGGACGGAGGAGGTGATCCTGCCGGGCTTGCCGCCGCCGGCGAGCTTGGCCTCGTAGGAGTCCCGGAAGAGGTAGAGGACCGCGCCGGCCGCACCGAGGTAGAAGACGGCGCCGCAGAAGATGGCGGTGGAGACGTGGATCCACAGCCAGTACGAGTGCAGGGCCGGAACCAGCTGGTCGCTGTCGGTGTAGAGCCAGGTGACCGCGATGCCGAGGTCCAGCAGGACGGTGGTGACCAGGATCAGGCCGAGCCAGCGGACGTTCTTCTTGAGGGCGAGCAGCACCAGGTACGTGCCGACGGCCACCGTGGAGAAGGTGATCGAGAACTCGTACATGTTGCCCCAGGGGGCCCGCTCGACCGACATCGCGCGGGTGACCACTCCGGCCGCCTCGACGAGGAAGGCGAGCGCGGTGAGCGAGACCGCGATCCGCCCGTACAGGTCGCCCTGCACGGTGCCGCCGGCGGCACCGGGGCCGTCCGGGACGTCCCGGGTTCCGGCGCCGGAGCGGGTGGTGACCCGGGGCCGGTCCAGTACGGCCGTGGCGCCGCCCTTGCCGCGCACCTGCACGGCCGGGGCAGCCGACGCGGCCGCGGTGGAGCCGGTGAGCGCCGCGGCCGTGCGGGCCACCTTGCTGCGGCTACCGAAGGTCCACTCGGCGATGTGCGCGAAGAAGGCGAGCGTGTAGACCGCCATCGACGAATAGACCAGGTAGTTGCTGATCTCAGCCAGATTCTCGTTGGCTGCGGCTGCGAGCGGCGTCATCCGCGCTCTCCTTCAGGGGATTCTTCGACAGGTTCGGCGGGCGTCGCGGTCGGCGCCTGCTCGTGCAGCGTGGCGGCGAGGTCCGCCAGTTCCTCCGGGAGTCTGGCGGACTCGCTGCGGCCGAGGCCCGCCATCTCCACGACGGTCACGCCGTCCTTGCCCGCCACGGCGCGCACCCAGATCCGGCGGCGCTGGATGAACAGCGACCCGGCCAGGCCCGCGATGGCGGCGATCGCACCCGCGAGGGCGAGGCCGCTGCCGGGCTGCTGGGTGACGGAGAAGGTGGCCCACCGCTCGATGCCCTCGAACGTCACGGTGCCCGCGCCGTTCGGCAGGGTCATCGTGTCGCCGGGCGCCAGCTTCTGCTTGAACTGCCCGCCCGAGGCGTCCTTGAACATCTCCATCTTGGAGGTGTCGAGTCGGTAGACGTTCTGCGGCAGACCCGAGTCCACGCCGAGGCTTCCGTGCCAGGCGTTGAGCATGAGCTGCGGGTTCAGCAGGGCGGGGAACTGCGAGAACATCGTTCCCATGCCCTCGCCGGCGAAGGTCGGCACGAAGACGGCGTTGAAGCCGAGCTGCTCCTGCTTGCCGTCCTTGTCCTTGTAGCCGTCGGTGACCTTGACGGCCCCGGTGGAGGTGAGGTTGCCGTCCTGCGGGAGCACCGGGACGGCGTCCTTGTAGATCACCTTCCCGGTGGGGTCGGTGACCGAGATGATCGGCGCATAGCCGTGGCCGAGCAGGTAGACCTTGGACCCGTCGATCTCCAGGGGCTTGTTGACCTGGATCTCGCGCTTCCGCGGCGTGCCGTGGGCGCCCTCGCTGAGGGTGACGTACGCCGTGAAGTCGCGCGGGGTGCCGCGCTGCGGGCCGGACATCTCGTAGGTGGCGTCGAAGCGGTCCAGGGTGAAGCTGAACGGCGGCAGGTCGTCCGGGTGGAAGAGCGTGCCGGGCTTGAAGTCGTCGTACTGGGTGAGCGTGTTCGAGAAGCCGGTGCCGCGCAGGACCAGCTTGCCGCCCTCCGACTTGAAGTACTGGCCCCAGGCGAAGGCGACGAGCATCACGATCAGCGCGACGTGGAAGATGAGGTTTCCGGCCTCGCGGAGGTAGCCCTTCTCCGCGGCGATGTGCCCGGTGCCCGCCTCGGTGCGGAAGCGCTTCGCGCCGAGCAGCGTCCTCGCGTACGAGAGGACCTCGTCGGGGGTGCTGTCGGTGCGCCAGGTGGTGTGGGCGGGCAGCCGGTCGAGCCTCCTGGGGGCGGCCGGCGGTCGGCCGCGGAGCTGGCCGACGAACTGCCAGGCGCGCGGGACGATGCAGCCGATCAACGAGATGAACAGCAGCAGGTAGATCGCGGAGAACCACACGGAGCTGTAGACGTCGAAGAGCTGGAGCGCCTCGGCGACTCCGACGTAGGACGGGTTGTCCCGCTTCCACTCGGCGACCTTCAGCGCGTCGACGTTGGTCTGCGGGACGAGGGAGCCCGGGATGGCGCCGAGTGACAGCAGGAAGAGCAGGATCAGCGCCACCCGCATGGAGGTGAGCTGCCGCCAGAACCACCGGGCCCAGCCGATCACTCCGATGCCGACCGGACCGCTGTCCTCGACGGGTGCGGTGGAGAGCTGGGAGCCGGCCTCCGCCTCGGAGGGGTCCCCCGGGGAGGGCTCGGGCGGCGTCCCGGTGGGCGTCTTGTCTGTCGTACTCATGTCCGTCGGTTCCTCAGATCCCCACCGTGAAGCTTTGGGTCCAGCTCTGCATGTCGGTGACGATGCTGTCCCACCAACCTGTGACGAGCAGCAGGCCGGTGAGGATCAGCATGCCGCCGCCGATGCGCATCACCCATGCATAGTGCTGCTTCACCCAGCCGAATGCACCGAGCGCCTTGCGGAAGGCGATCGCGGCGAGGACGAAGGGCAAGCCCAGGCCCAGGCAGTAGACGACGGTGAGCAGCGCGCCGCGGCCGGCGCTCGCCTGGTCGAGGGAGAGCGTGCTGACGGCCGCGAGGGTCGGGCCCATGCAGGGGGTCCAGCCGACTCCGAAGAGCACGCCGAGCAGCGGCGCGCCGAGCAGTCCCGCCGTGGGCCTGCGGTGGAAGCGGAACTCCCGCATGGTCAGGCCGGGGATCGCTCCCATGAAGAAGAGGCCCATGAGGATCACCACGCCGCCCAGGACGCGGGAGATGATCTCGTTGTTCTCCCGCAGGGTCTGGCCGAAGTAGCCGAAGAGCGCGCCGGTGGAGACGAAGACCGCGGTGAAGCCGGCGATGAACAGGAGCGCGCCCGCCAGCATCCGCCCGCGGCGGGCCTCGGCGAGGTCCGCTCCGCTCACGCCGGTCACGTAGGAGAGGTAACCGGGTACCAGCGGCAGGACGCACGGCGAGAAGAAGGAGACGAGCCCCGCAAGGAGCGCGATCGGCAGCGCCAGCAGCAGTGCGCCGTTCAGGACCGTCTCGTTCACACCCGTGGCCTCGGCGGCGAGGACGTACTCGACCACGGGGTCACCCCTCCGCGAGGACGGGGTCGATCATTGAGCGCAGCTGCTCCTCGCTGAGGGGGGCCAGGGTGCGCGCGGCGATCCTGCCCTCCTTGTCCAGGACGAGCGTGGACGGGATGGCGTTCGGGCTGAGGCTGCCCTTGGGGAAGCGGAGCAGCAGCTTGCCGTCGGGGTCGTAGAGGCTCGGGTAGGGGACCTTGAAGGTCTCCTCGAACGCGGCGGCGTTCTGCTTGCTGTTGTCGCGGACGTTGATGCCCACGAAGACGGCGTCCTTGCCGGCGTCGGCGAGCTCCTTGGAGACCTTCGCGAAGGACGGGGCCTCGGCGCGGCAGGGCGGGCACCAGGAGCCCCACACGTTGAGGACGACGACCTTGCCCTTGAGGGCGGTGGTGTCGAGGGTCTTGCCGTCGACGGTCTCGCCGTCGAGCTTGGGGGCCTCGGTGCGCTCGCCCTTGGCCGCGGTGGAGATGCCGCTCTCGCCCGTGACGTAGTTGCCGCCGCTGCCGGTCGGCTTGCCGCTGTCCGTACCGCTGCACGCCGTGAGGGCGAGGGCGCCGGTGAGGGTCACTGCGGTCAGCAGGAGGGCGCGGCCGCCGGGTGAGCGGCGTCGGGGGGCGCGGCTAAGGCTCATGTGAAAAGTTTCGCATGAGCAATTCGCGGATCCTCCGCACCCCCCGGCCGGTTGTCAATGCCCTGGTCAGGTGGTGGTTCAGGCGGCGGCGAGGTACGCGTTCCAGCCGCCGGCGGGTGACTGGCCGGGGCCGAGGGCGCGCAGCCGGTCGAGCACCTTGGGGTCCTGGACCTCCAGCCAGTCGGTGAACTGCCTGAAAGACACGAGCCGTACATCCCTTTTGTCCGCCATGCCCTTGAGTGCTTCCTCGACGGCGTCCATATAGATGCCGCCGTTCCACTCCTCGAAGTGGTTGCCGATGAAGAGCGGGGCGCGGTTGGTCTCGTAGGCCCTGCGGAACCCGCCGAGATAGGTGGCGGTGGCCTGGGTGCGCCAGGCCGGGTAGTGGGCGGGCGCACCCCTCGTGGTGTTCTTCGACTGGTTGGCGAGGATGTTGTAGTCCATCGACAGCACCTCGAAGGAGTGCCCCGGGAAGGGCAGGGACTGCAGCGGCAGGTCCCAGATGCCGGACCGGCGCACGGGCCATACCTGGAGGCCGCCGGGCGAGCTGGCGTCGTAGCGCCAGCCCAGCTTCCGGGCGGTCGGCAGGAGGTTGTCCCGGCCCAGGAGGCAGGGGGTGCGGGCGCCGGTCAGTTCCTTGCGGTAGTCGAAGGGCAGCGGTTCCGCATCGGTGAACCCGGTGTTCGTGCGCCAGCTTGTGACGAAGGACACGGCCTGGTCGATCTCGCTCTGCCAGTCCTCCGGGGTCCAGCGGGCGACGGAGCCGGGCCCCCCGCAGAAGTGGCCGTTGAAGTGCGTGCCTATCTCGTGCCCGTCGAGCCATGCCTCGCGGACGTGGCCGAGGGTGGCACGGACGTTCTCGTCCTTCAGGTAGCCGATGTCGGACGCGCCGACGGGATTGTTCGGCGGCCGGTAGAGGTGCCGCTTCGACTCGGGCAGCAGGTAGATGCCGGAGAGGAAGAAGGTCATGGCCGCGCCGTGGTCCCTGGCGAGCTTCAGGAAGCGCGGGAAGAGACCGTTGCCGACCTCCCCCGCGCCGTCCCAGCTGAAGACGACGAACTGCGGCGGAGTCTCGCCCGGCTGGAGGGGCACCGGCGGGTCGGGCTGGTGGGGCTGCGGTCCGGTGTCGGCCGTCGAACCGTCACCGATGGGCCTGGCGGGCGCCTTCCCACCGGGCCCCGGGTCCTTCGCGGGCCCGGGAGCGCCGGGACCGGACACGCCGGGCAGTCCGCAGCCGGCGACTCCCATCGCGGCCGCGGCGCCAAGTCCCAGTCCCAGCAGCCCCCTCCGACTGACTCCCCTGATGTCGCGCATGTCACCGTCCCCATCGTCGTCAACACGCCCCGACCGAAAGTCCATATAAGCGGACAAGCCGACCGGACATGTGTGCTGACACGGTGATTCCCGCGCATCTTGTATTTAATGAGACAGATCTGTAACGGCCCGTAACGGACCGTCGGACCCGGAGACGGGACCGTCCCGATCCGGTCTGGTCCGACCCGGTCCTGTCCCGTCCCGTCCTGTCCTGTCCTGTCCTGTCCTGCCCGATCAGGCTCCGAACGCCTTGGAAGCGCCCTTCACCGGCTTCGCCCCGGCCAGCAGGTGGGCCGGGACCAGGTCCCGGGCCGGCTCGCTGTAGCCCACCGACACCAGCTTGTCGCCCTGGAAGGTGAAGGACGTCAGGGACGCCAGGGTGCACTGGCGGCGGCGCGGGTCGTGCCACAGCCGGCGCTTCTCCGCGAAACTGCGCACGATCCAGATCGGCAGCTGGTGGCTGACCGCCACCGCCTCGTGGCCGCGGGCCGCGTCGCGCGCGGCCTCCAGCGCGCTCATCATCCGGACCACCTGCTCGACGTACGGCTCGCCCCAGGAGGGCTTGAACGGGTTCGTCAGGTGCTTCCAGTTGCCGGGCTTGCGCAGCGCGCCGTCGCCGACGCCGAAGGTCTTGCCCTCGAAGACGTTCTCCGCCTCCAGCAGCCGGGCGTCCGTCGCCAGGTCCAGGCCGTGGGCCTTCGCGATCGGCTCGGCCGTCTCCTGGGCCCGCTCCAGCGGCGAGGACACCACGTAGGCGATGTCCCGGCTCTTGAGGTGCTCGGCGACCCGGTCCGCCATCCGGCGGCCCAGCTCGGAGAGGTGATAGCCCTCGCGACGCCCGTACAGGACCCCGTCCGGGTTGTGCACCTCACCGTGGCGCACCAGGTGCACGACGGTGATGTCGGACGTCGCGTCGCGGCCGTCGGTGCTCATGCGGTGGCCTCCGCGGCGGCTCGGGCGGCGGCCGGCAGGGCTGCCGCGACGCGCTCGATCGCCTTCTCGTCGTGGGCGGTGGAGACGAACCAGGACTCGAAGGCGGACGGCGGCAGGTAGACGCCCTGCGCCAGCATCGAGTGGAAGAACGCGTTGAAGCGGAAGCTCTCCTGCTTCTTCGCGTCGTCGTAGTCGCGCACCGGGTCCTCGGTGAAGAAGACCGAGAACATGTTGGACGCGGTCTGCAGGCGGTGCGCCACACCCTCCTTCGCGAGCGCCCCGGCGACCAGGCCCTGGATCTCCGCCGAGACGGCGTCGACCTTCTCGTACGCGGCCGCGTCGAGCAGCCGCAGCTGCGCGAGGCCGGCCGCGGTGGCGATCGGGTTTCCGGAGAGCGTGCCCGCCTGGTAGACGGGGCCCGCGGGGGCGAGGTGGCCCATGACGTCGGCGCGGCCGCCGAACGCCGCGGCCGGGAAGCCGCCGCCCATGACCTTGCCGAAGGTCATCAGGTCGGGCCTGACCCCGTCGACGCCGTACCAGCCGGCGCGGGACGTGCGGAAGCCCGTCATGACCTCGTCGGAGATGTAGAGCGCACCGTTCTCGCGGCACAGGTCCGCGAGCCCCTGGTTGAAGCCCTCGGCCGGGGTGACCACACCCATGTTGCCGGGCGCCGCCTCGGTGATCACGCAGGCGATCTCGCCGGGGTGCGCGGCGAAGGCCGCCCGGACCGCTTCGAGGTCGTTGTAGGGGAGCACGATCGTGTCGCCGGCCTGCGCACCCGTGACACCGGGGGTGTCCGGGAGCGCGAAGGTGGCCAGCCCGGAACCGGCGGCGGCCAGCAGGGCGTCCACGTGACCGTGGTAGCAGCCGGCGAACTTCACGACCTTGGCGCGACCGGTGAAGCCGCGTGCCAGCCGGATCGCCGACATGGTCGCCTCCGTCCCGGAGGACACCAGGCGCACCTGCTCCACGGGCTCGATGCGCCCCACGATCTCCTCCGCGAGCGCCACCTCGCCCTCACCGGGTGTACCGAAGGAGGTGCCGCGTGCGACGGCCGCCTGGACGGCCTCGACCACCTCGGGGTGGGAATGGCCGAGGATCATCGGCCCCCACGAGCAGACGAGGTCCACGTACTCGCGACCGTCGGCATCCGTGAGGTACGGACCGGTGCCGGACACCATGAACCGGGGCGTACCGCCCACGGCGCGGAAGGCGCGCACGGGAGAGTTCACGCCGCCGGGAGTCACGAGGGAGGCGCGCTCGAAGAGCGTCTGCGAAACTGGGGCTTCATACGGGTACGGGTAGCTCACACCAGCCATGGTCTCAGAGGCTGCGACAGACTTGCGGGCGGGCGTTTCACCGCGTCGCCGCGGGGGAGGTCACTGCCATGATGATCAGGCTGCGTGGCGGGGGCCGCGGGGCCGGGACGAGCAAGACCAGTCGGGTGGAGATATGCAACGCGGTGGTGGACCGGGCGAGGGTACGGACGGCCTCGACCCGCAGCGCGCCCGCGAAGCCCGCGAGGCCCGCCGCCGGGGCAGGCACCGCAGGCGCGCCACCGAGGCGGCCGACGCCGTGCCGGAGCCCGCGACGCCGCCCGAGGACGCGCCCAGGGGCCGCGGCATGGGAGTGACCTACAAGTACTTCGGCGCCCCCGACGGCGCGACGGCGGCACGGGTCCCGGTGACGATGCGGCCGGAGGAACTCGGCGGGGACGAGCTCGGCATGGGCGGCCTCTTCACCAAGATCAAGCCAGAGACGATGGCCGCGATGGTGCTGACCGGCATCGAGGGCATACCCCTGCACAAGGTGCCGCCGCTGGAACTGGTCGTCCTCCACCCCGACTACGCGGTGGTCAAGCTCCCGACGACGGTGGTCGACCCGCTCCGCGGGATCGGGGAGGAGTCCGTGGGCGCCGCCGCCTTCATCTGGTCCACGGTCCCGGACCGCGGCGGCCCGAGCGACGCCTTCAACGTCTACCAGCTGCTCCACGAGTGGCAGGATTTCAGCCACCGTCTCCACGAGGCGGGGCATCAGCCCTACTGCCTGGTCTGGCCCTGACCGCCGTCCCTTCCCGAGCCCGGGCGGTGCACACCGGACCGGAGCACGACGTCGCCCGCTGCCACGGTCCGGGCGGGGTGCGGAGCCGTCCATCGTGAAACCCGGCACGAACCGGGCGCGACCCCGCCTCAATCCGGGTACGAGCCGGGCGCGATAGTCGAAAACCGGCCATGTTTTGCCGACTGCCCCGCTACCGCCCAGTAGCCGCGCAATAGCCGTGGAACGGCGCAACCGCACCGGAACACGGGAATGCAGACGACCCGTCACCAGTCCGTCCGGTAGGCACTTTCCGGACGGACCGGGACGGGTCCGCTTTGCTCCTGGGCGAGCCTGACGGACTATGTCCGTCCCGCTCGGGTCACCTGAGGTCGCTCAGCACACCGCTCACGTTGAGGACTTCGTGGCACTCCTGGGCCTGACGGCCGGTGGCCGGAGTGCCCGGCTTCGCACAGGTCACCTGGACGGTCACAGTCTGGCTCTCGGTGATGCTGATGGGGGTGACCCAGTGGTAGTCCTGGTTGCGGAACGTCTCCAACGCGATCGTCGTGATCTTGCGGTCGCCGAAGTCGATCGTCAGCACGCCCTCGTCGCCCTGGAAGTTGGCCACCACGAGGTCCGTGATCCCGAACACCTTGCCCGCGGGCACCGTGTAGGAACCGGTCTTGCTCTGGCCGCCGCCGGTCTGCAGGTCGATGGTGGCCGAGCTCTGCAGCCCGCCGCCACCTCCGCCGGCTCCGCCACCGGAGCCACCACCGCCACCCGCCCCGGGCTGGCCGCCCTTCGCCGCACCCTGGCCGGTGCCCACACCGCCCGGCTGCTTGCCGCCGCCGGTCACCGGGTTCTGCCCCGCCCCGTCCGCCGCCGGCTCCGGGTTCCTGGCGGCCTCGGCCGCCGCCTCCTTCGCGGTGCTGCGCACGGCGGGGCGCACCAGCATGAACCAGGCGAGGAGCAGAGCGAGCAGCGCGGCCAGGACCGCGAGCAGCCATGTCGGGAAGACCGGGATCTGGACGAACTCCACCTCAAGCGGTGTCCGTACACCCTCGCGCTCGGGACGCGGCCCGGCCCCGCCGGCGTCCCCCGCCTCCCCGGCCTCCCCCGTCTCGGCCACCTCCACGGTGAACGGCCAGGTCACGGGGGATCCGAACCACACCGGGCTGCCGGTGCGGACCTTCAGCACCACCTCGGCGGATTCGCCCGGTTCCAGCTTCAGCGTGGGCGGGGCGACGTCGAACTTCAGCTCCTCGCCGGGCTGTGCGGGCGTGAAGCCCACCTTCACCGGGGCGTTCCCCTCGTTGCGCACGGCGATGCGGTATCGCCCGCGCAGCCATCCGCGGCGGCGTTTGGGAGCGCTCTCTGCGCGCAGTTCCCGGAACTCCTCCACGTGGACGGTGGTCTCGGGCACCCGCACGGCCTCGGGCTGCTCGGTGGGCAGCACGCGTACGGCGAGCGGCACGTCCCCGGCCCGCACCTGGGAGGAACGGGGCGGTGCCAGACGGATCGTCACCGTCTCCGAGGTGCCCGGGTACAGCGAGACGCGCTCCGGTTCCACCGTGGTCCAGGCAGCGCAGTCGCCGACGACTTCCAGGCGGTACGCCTCGACGATGTCGCTGTCGTTGCGCACGGTCAGGCTCGTGGTGGCGGTACCGCCCGGCATCACCGACACCGGCTCGATGTCGAGGACGGGCGCGCCAGGGCTGGGAGATGCAGCTGGGGATGTCACGCCACGACGCTACGGCCGCCGCAACGCACACCACCACGGACGCGGGGGCAAGGCCCCGGGCAGTCCCGGTGCCCCCGCAGACTTTCCCAACTCCTGCTGCACGGCCATCGGTTGGACCTCAACGTCGAGATCCGACCGGGCCGGCCACTTCCGTTACCCCACGACGCATCACGGAACAGGTACGACACATGCGCTGCGCTGACGACAACGGCATCATCCACACCTCCGGCACCGGCATATCCCGGCTCCCCGCCCAGGCCCCTGCGCCAGCCCCTGCCCCAGCCCCAGCCCCAGCCCCAGCCCCAGCCCCTTCTACTTCTGCTTCTGCTTCTGCTTCTGCTTCTGCTCGCAGAACCGGTCGACGGGTGACGGTGGCCGTGTACGCCTCCGACCCGATCCTGCGCGTCGGGGTCGTCCACCAGCTGCGCCAGCGACCCGAGATCGAGCTCGTTCCCGACGCGGAGGCCGACGCTGCGCAGGTGTCGCTCGTGACCGTGGACAGCGTGGACGACGAAACCGCAGCCCTGCTGTACCGGCTGCGGCACAACCCCCACACCCGCACCGGACTCGTGGTCGGCACCTTCGAGTCGGGCGACGCGCTGCAGCGTGCCATCGAGTGCGGGGTCAGCGCGGTGCTCCGGCGCGCCGAGGCAGACCAGGACCGGCTCCTGCGACTGGTGCTGGCCATAGCGAACGGCGAGGGAGTGCTGCCCGGAGACCTGCTGGCCAAGCTCCTCGACCACATGGGCAGCCTCCAGCGCTCGGCTCTCGACCCGCGCTCGGTGTCCCTTTCCACGCTGACGTCGCGCGAGGCGGACATGCTGCGCCTGGTGTCGGAAGGGCTGGACACCGCGGAGATCGCCCGCAAGACCTCGTACTCCGAACGGACCGTCAAGAACGTGCTGCACGAGGTCATCACGCGCCTGCAACTACGCAACCGGACGCACGCGGTCGGCTACGCCCTGCGCAACGGTCTGATCTGACCTCCCGGCACTGCCCGAAAGCGCACACGGCGCTTCCCCCGGGTCCGGCCGCGCGGCCCTGCCGGTCCGCGCGGCCGGACCGGCAGGGTGGCGGGGTGACAGGCAGGATGCGGGACCGGACTGTGAGGTGGGCCGTGAGGGGCACGGAGGGGTCCGGCCGTCGGCGACACCGCTGGGGGAGGGCCGGCGCGTCGATGCTGCTGCTGGCGCCCTTGCTCGCGGCGACGGCGGCCGCCGGACCGGGCGACGCCGGGGCCCGGCCCCTCGCGGCCGACGCCGGGAGTGGCCGGGTGGCGTACGCCGGTACGCGCCACCGCAGCCTGGGGCGGGTGGCGGACGGCACGACCGACGCCAGTACCCCGCTGTTCGGTGACGGGCCGGTCCACCTCGACGTCCAGCCCTCGGCCCTCGGCGACCAGCTCGTCTTCGCGAGCCGCCGCGACGAGCGGACTCCGCAGGTCTACCTGCGGTCCGCGGACGGATCGGTCCGCCGGCTGACCGGCGGCATGGACGCGGGCAACCCCCGGCTGACCCCCGACGGGCGGTCGGTCGTCTTCGACTCCGCCCAGCGCGCCGCGGCCGGGGGCGTCCAGCGCGACCTGTGGCTCGTGCGCACCGATGGCACCGGCTTGACCCGCCTGACCGACACGCCCGCGAACGAGGAGCACCCCACCGTCTCCGCGGACGGCGCACGCCTTGCGTACTCCTCCGACAGCGACCGGGCCGCCGGACCGCAGGTCTACGTACGCCCCCTGCGCGGCGGCGCCGCCACCCGACTCACCGACCCGGCGAACGGCCCGGCCACCGAGCCCGTGTGGAACCCGGTGGACGACGCGGCCCATCGCGACGTGCTCGCCTACACCGCCACCGGGTCCTCCGGGCCCCGCCTGCGGTGGACGAACGGGCGCGTGGACGGTCAGCTGCTGTCCGGCGCCCAGGCCGGCTGGCGGACCCGGGGGGCAGCGTGGCTGCCCGACGGGGACGGTCTGCTCTTCGTCAGTCCGGACCGCACCTGTGACTGCAAGGGCGACTGGGACCACGTCTTCCAGGTGCCCGCGCATGCGGCGGACCCGGGGGGCAGCGTGGCTGCCCGACGGGGACGGTCTGCTCTTCGTCAGTCCGGACCGCACCTGTGACTGCAAGGGCGACTGGGACCACGTCTTCCAGGTGCCCGCGCATGCGGCGGACACGCCGAAGCTCGTGTACAGCGAGGACCGTGAGGTCGGCTCGCCCACCTGGCTCGGCCCCCTCCAGGGTGGCGGTGCCGTCGTCGAGCGGATCTCGGCGGGCGGCCCGCACGTGGTGACCCTGCAGGACGCACGGACGGACGGCTCCGACCCCCGTGACCTCAACCTGACCATCCTGAACGAGGACCCTGCGGCCGACACCAACACCGACCCGGCCAAGGACCCGCTGTTCCAGCCCGGCCCCGGCTTCGACCCGTGGACGGAGCGGCAGAACTACACGCCCGACGGGCGAAGGATCGTGGTGACCCGCTTCGAGGGCACGCCGGGCAGCAGGATCCAGCGGATCTGGACGGTCGACGCCGACGGAGCCAACGCCGCGGTCCTGCCGCTCGCCGGCCGTGCCCCCGGGGACTGGGACACCGACCCGACGTTCTCCCCCGACGGCAGGTACCTCGCCTTCACCCGTACCTCCCCCGGCGGCGTCGGCCAGGCTGCCGGGCCCGGGCGCATCCTGATCGCGGACGCCGCGACGGGGGCGATCCGCGGCGAGGTCGTCCCGCCCGCCGGACAGCCCAAGGGCGGCGACGCCCAGCCCACCTGGTCCTCCGACGGCACGACGCTCGCCTTCACGCGCAACCTGGTGATCAACGGCCACGGCGGCAACAAGCACATCTGGACCGTGCCCGTGGAGCACCTCGACCGGCAGCGCGACCTGAGCTCCACCGTCTGCTTCGGCGCCTGCGAAGTCATCGACGACAGCCCCGCGTTCTCCCCGGACGGCACCACCATCGCCTTCAACCGCAAGAACGGTGGCGGCCGCGTCGACGAACGCAGCGGCATCCTGCTCGCCTCCCCGGCGGGCGGCACCTGCCGGGTCCTGCTGCCCGACGCCGCCCGCGACAAGCCGGGAGCCTGCGGCCGCGAACTGCCCGAGACCACGGGCAACGGCCCCTACCAGCCGCGCGACGCCGCCTGGACCGCCGACGGCACGTCCCTGGTCGTCACCGGCCGCGGCTCCCGGGCCGCCAACAGCCCGGAGAAGCTCAAGCTGGTGAACGTCGCGACCGGTGCCCACAACCTGCTGGTCACCGGCCTGCCGGGCCGTCAGAAGGAACCCAGTGTGCAGCAGTCGGTGGACCTCGCGGTGCGGGCTCCCCGCAAGAGCGCGCCGCTCACCGTCGGCGGCTCGACCACCGTCCGGGTGGACGTCGTCAACCAGGGTCCGGCGGCCTCCCCCGGAACCCGGCTGACCGTCGCGCCTCCGCTCGGCGTGAGCATCACCGCGCTCACCGCACCCGGTGCGACCTGCGACGCGGCAGCCCTGACCTGCGCGCTGGGCATCGTGACGCCCGGTACCACCGTCCCGGTGACCGTCACCCTGACCGGTGTCACCCCCGGTGACCAGAGTGTGGAGTGGTCGGTCACCGGTACCGTCCTCGACCCCCGCCCCAGCGACAATGCCGGCCGGACCGTGGTGCCGGTGCGCGAGGCCCCCGTCACCCCGGAGCCGACGCCGACTCCGCCCACCCCGACACCGGCACCGCCCACGACACCGGCCCCGCCCACGACGCCGCCCACGACGCCGGCTCCGGCGCCGCTGCCGCCCGCACCCCAGGCCGGCCCCGGCGTGAGCATCACCGCACAGCCGAACCCCGGCTACGTCGGCGGCCGCGTCGTCGTCACCGTCACGGTCGCCAACGGTCGCGACGCCCTGGCCACCGGCCTGCGGCTGCGCATCGGGCTGCCCGGGGGAATCCCCCACGACGGACCGCCGCCCGGCTGCGACCGGAACTGGACGTGCGCGCTGCCGGACCTGACTCCGGGCGCCAGCAACGTGCTGCGGGTCGTCCTCAGCCCGGACAAGGCGCTCACCGGCCAGGTCACCGCGCACCTCACCACGACCGGCACGGACGCCGACCCGGGCGACAACACCGCACAGCAGGAGCTGCGCATCCTTCAGCCGCGCATCGTCGCGGTCCCGCCGATCGGCAAGCCGGGCTTCGTCACCTCGGTACGGGGCGAGGACTTCCCGCCCGGCGCGCCGGTGCGGTTCGCGTGGAAGCCGGGCATCACGGCCGCGGCGGCACCGACCGTCCCCCAGGCCGACGGCACCTTCATCGGCCAGCTGCTGATCCTCGCCAAGGACCAGACCGGCCCGCGCGTCATCACCGCGAGCGGCCCCGGATTCTCTCCGGTGCAGACCGACTTCCTCGTGGTCAACGGCACGGTGCAGCCGCCCGACGAGGTGAGCCGCCGGTGATCCACGAGGTCGACGAAGGGCTGCGGCGGCTGCTCGCGGAATCAGGTCTGGAGGCGTCGGGCGTCGAGGTCGTCTTCGACGCGCCGACCCGCGACTGGGCCGCCCGTCGCAGCGCGCCCACCGTCTGCGTGTTCCTGTACGACATCCGGGAGGACCCGACCCGGCGCGGCAGCGGCGGGGGCGAGGTGTACGACGCGGACGGGTTCGTCGTCGCGCGCCGCACCCCGCCGCGCTGGTTCGAGCTGACGTACCTGGTCACCGCCTGGGCGAGCAGGCCTCAGGACGAGCACCGGCTGCTGTCCCAGGTGCTCTCCTGCCTCGTGACCACCGATACGCTGCCCCCGCGCCTGCTCACCGGGACCCTCGCCGACCTCGGCCTGCTCGTGGACGTGGACGCGGGCGGCACCGGCATGGACGCGCCGGCCGCCTCCGACGTGTGGTCGGCGCTCGGCGGCGAGCTGAAGCCTTCACTCGGGCTGCGCGTGAAGGCCCCGCTGGCCGGGATCAGCAAGCTCACGGCCCCGCCGGTCACCCAGGGCCTGGTCGTGGACTCCGTACCGCAGGCAGGGCCGGACGGGGACGGCAGCCCGCGCCGGCTGCGCTACGTCGAACTGGGCGCGCCGGGACCGGAGGGCTTCGGCGGCTCCCGGGAACGGCCCAAGGCCCCCGCCCGCCGCCGCAGAGGAGAACGCCAGCCGTGACGCACACCCTCCAGCCCCCGGCCCCTCACCCGGCTGCGGAACAGGAACGGGACCCGGACCAGGAACGGGCCCCGGGCCCGGAACGCGGCCCGGGCCCGGAACGCGGCCCGGGCCCGGAGCGCGGCGACGGAATCCCGTACCTGTGGGCACGGCTCCGGCTCGTCGAGGAACGGGTCCGGCAGTCCGTGGAGCTCCGGCGAGCCGTCGATCCCGACCCGGACGACCCCTTCCGCGGCCAGTACCTCACGCCCGAGGCCGCCGTCCGGATCCTGGACGAGGAGCGCGGCCCCGGTCTGCCCGTGCCCGCACCGGTCGACCCGCCGCCGTCCGGCTCACCGCTCGGCATCCTCGTCGCACGCTTCGGGCTGGATCCCCTGGACGTGGATCTGCTGCTGGTCGCGCTGGCCCCGGACCTGGACGCGCGGTTCGAGCGGCTCTACGGCTACCTCAACGACGACCTGACGCGCCGTCGGCCGACGGTGGGACTCGCCCTCGACCTGTGCGGGCACGGCCACTTCTCCGCGGCGCGCTTCCGGCTCTCCCCCGAGGCACCGCTCGTCGCAGGCGGCCTGCTGGAGGTCACCGAGCCCGAACGGCCTCCCCTTTCCCGGGTGCTGGCCGTCCCGGACCGGGTCACCGCCCACCTGCTCGGCGGCACCGCGCCCGACCGGCGACTGGCCGAGGTGCTCGGCCCGGCCGCCGACGACCCGGCCGTCGACCCCGGCGAACTGCACCGGGCCGCCGCAGCGGCCGGGAACGGGACCGGCCACGTCCACCTGCGTACCCGTGGCGGAGACCCCGAGGGCCTGGCCGCCGCGGCCCTGCGGGCCCGCGGGCTGCGCCCCCTGGTCCTGGACCCCGTGGCGCTGGCGCACCACGCCGGCGCCCTGCCCCTTCTGGCCCGCGCCGCCGCCCGAGAAGCCAGGCTGCTGGGCGCCGGTGTGCTGCTCGGGCCGCTGGAGGCGCTGCCCGACCAGCCCGACGAGCGGGCCCACGTCCTGCGCACCCTGTGCACGGTGCTGCGCGGCATCCCGCTGTTCACGTACGGCACGAGCGGCTGGGAGCCCTCCTGGGCGGCCGCCACCCCCGTCTCCCTGACGGTGGCGGCCCCCTCCCCCGACCGGCAGGCCGTGCGCTGGCGGCACGCGCTGGAACGGGCCGCCGCGGAGCACGGCGGTACGGACGCGGCGGACGCGGGCAGCGGTCCGGACGCGGGCAGCAGTCCGGACGCGGGGAGCGGTCCGGGCGGGGAGAGCGGTCCGGGCGCGGCGGCGGCACTCGCCCGGTCCGTGTCCGCGCACCGCCTCGACGCCGGGCAACTGCGGCGCGCCGCAGACACCGCGTCCCGTACCGCCGCTCTCGACGGCCGCCCCGTCTCCCCCGCCGACCTGCGGACCGCCGTACGCGCCCAGAACGGCGCGGGCCTGGCCCGCCTCGCCCGCCGCGTGGAGCCGGCCGTGGGGTGGGACGACCTGGTCCTGCCCGCGCCCACCCACCGCCGGCTGCGTGAGCTCGCGGTGCGTGCCCGCCACCGCGACCAGGTACTCGGGCAGTGGGGCATGCGGCCCGGCGGAGGGCGCGGGCGCGGGGTGATCGCGCTGTTCGCGGGCTCCTCCGGCACCGGGAAGACCATGTCGGCCGAGGTGGTCGCCGCCGACCTGGGCATGGACCTGTACGTGGTGGACCTGTCCACGGTCGTCGACAAGTACGTCGGCGAGACGGAGAAGAACCTGGAACGCATCTTCACCGAGGCATCGGCCGTGAACGCGGTACTGCTCTTCGACGAGGCCGACGCGATCTTCGGCAAGCGCTCGGACGTGAAGGACTCCCACGACAAGCACGCCAACATGGAGTCCGCCTACCTGCTCCAGCGGATGGAGTCCTTCGACGGCATCGCCATCCTGACCACCAATCTGCGGGCCAACCTCGACGAGGCGTTCACCCGCCGCCTCGACGTGATCGCGGACTTCCCGGTGCCCGACGCCGCACAGCGCCGGGCCCTGTGGGAACGCTGCCTGGGCGACCGGGTGCCCCGGGCCGATGACGTCGACCTCGGCTTCTGCGCCGACCGGTTCGAACTGGCCGGGGGATCCATCCGGGCCTGCGCGGTGACGGCCGCCTACTTCGCGGCAGCGGCCGGGGGGCCACTGACGATGGGCCAGGTGATGACGGCCGTCGCCCAGGAGTACCGCAAGCTCGGACGCCTGGTCCTGGAGGGTGAGTTCGGACCGTACCTGGGGCAGGTCGCGGACGTGTGACCCGTCGGCGGTCCGGGCGGACTGTCCGTCCGTCCGGTCCGGACGTCCGGTCCGGACGGACGGGCGGGCGGGCTGCCTGGACGGCCCGCCGGGAGGAGACCGGAAGGGCAGCGTGCTTGCCCCTGACCAGGCCCGAACGCCCCTGCCGGCGGCCGTCGTCGCGCGGAAGGCTGTGACCGGAACCGATAGCCGATCCGTGTCGAAGGAGCGAGCATGCCGACGTACCTCACCCCGGGCGTGTACGTGGAGGAGGTGCAGTCCGGTGCTCGTCCGATCGAAGGGGTCGGCACCGCCGTCGCCGCGTTCGTCGGGTTCGCCCAGAGCGGGCCCTTCCACGAACCGACGCTGGTCACCAACTGGGACCAGTACGCACAGCACTTCGGTGGCTTCACCGAGGGCTCCTACCTGGCCCACGCGGTCTACGGCTACTTCGCCAACGGCGGCGGCGCCGCGTACGTCGTCCGCATCGGCGGGCCGACCGCCGACGCCTCCGCACCGGCCGCCGCGGGATCGGTACCACCGCCGCGCGCCGCGCAGCCCGTCGAGCTCGGCGGCTTCCTGATCACGGCACGCCCGGGCATCGCCGGTGTGTCCGTCGAGATCGCCGACGCCGACGGGGACAACCCGCCGGAGGACCGCTTCAAGCTCCTCGTCCGCCAGGGCGAGCAGATCGCCGAGACCTACGAGGCCTCCGCCCGCAAGAACGTCAAGGGCTACCTCGTCACCCAGGCACGCGCCTCGAAGCTGATCGAGGTCACCGAGCAGCGGTCCGCCACCCAGACCCGGCCGGCCGGCCAGACCGTGGCCCTGCCCGACGCGCCGGGCCCCGTGGCGGCCGCGACAGGCCAGGCGGCCGTGTCCCGGCTCGACCCGGCCGAGTACGTCGGCGACGCGGGCGCCCGCACCGGCTTCGCCGGCTTGGAGACCATCGACGAGATCACCATGGTCGCGGTGCCCGACCTGATGAGCGCCTACCAGCGCGGCGAGATCGACGCCGAGGGCGTGCGCACCGTACAGCTCGCGGTGATCTCCCACTGCGAGCAGATGGGCGACCGGGTGGCCGTCCTGGACACCCCGCCCGGCCTGTCCGCGCAGCAGGTACGCACCTGGCGCAACGACGACGCGGGCTACGACTCCCGCTACGCCACCCTCTACTACCCGTGGGTGAAGGTCTTCGACCCCGCCTCCGGCCGCAACACGACCGTCCCGCCGAGCGGCCATGTCGCCGGAGTGTGGGCGCGCAGCGACGCCGAGCGCGGCGTGCACAAGGCCCCCGCCAACGAGGTCATCCGCGGCGCGGTGGACCTGGAACTGCGCCTGAGCAAGGGCGAGCAGGACCTGCTCAACCCGATCGGCGTGAACTGCGTACGCGCCTTCCCCGGCCGCGGCATCCGGATCTGGGGTGCGCGCACCCTCTCCTCCGACCCGGCCTGGCGCTACCTGAACGTGCGCCGCCTCTTCAACTACCTGGAGGAGTCCATCCTCCTGGGCACCCAGTGGGTGGTCTTCGAACCGAACGACGACCGGCTCTGGTCCAGCATCCGGCGCAACGTCACCGCGTTCCTGACCGAGGAGTGGCGCCGCGGCGCGCTGTTCGGCCGCACGGCGGCGGAGGCGTTCTACGTGAAGTGCGACCGGGACAACAACCCGCAGGAGTCGATCGACCACGGCCGTGTGGTCTGCGAGATCGGTGTGTCGCCCGTGAAGCCCGCCGAGTTCGTGGTGTTCCGGCTGGCCCAGTTCTCCGACAGCACCAGCCTCGTCGACGAGTGACCCTCCGGGGCGGCGGCACCGGCGACATCCGCAGGGCCGACAGCACCAGCAGCACCAGCAGCAAGGAAAGGTGAAGGACAGTCATGGCAGAGGGCGATGCTCTTTCCACCCATATCTTCGGCGTGCAGCTCGGCGGCTACCTGGTCGAATCGATCCAGGAGATCAGCGGCCTGACCGTCGAGGAAGAGGTCGTCGAAGTCCGCCAGGTCAGCGCGGAGGGCAAGCAGATCATCCGCAAGCAGCCCGGCGCGCGCCAGGCGGGCGAGGTCACGATCACCCGAGGACTCGACAAGAGCAGCGAGTTCACCAAGTGGATCAAGGAGACCCTCAACAACGGAGCGGTCGACACCGCGCGGCAGAACCTCACGATCGAGATCAAGGACTCCACGGGCGCGACCATCCGCCGCATCCAGCTGATGCAGGGCTGGGCCTCCAAGTGGGAGGGCCCCTCCCTCAAGGCCGGCGAGTCCGCCGCGGCCACCGAGTCCGTGACCATCGTGTTCGAGGAGATCATCGTCGAATGAGGCGCCGTACCGTGACCGCGGGCAGCCTGGAGGAGATCCTCCAGGTCACGGCGCCCACCCAAGCCCCGGAGCAGGCGGCGGCGCCCCCGGCCGCCGCCGCTCCGGCCCCCCGTGAGGACCACGGGTTGCGCACGGAGTTCGAGTTCGAACTACCGCGCGGCTACGTGGACGAGGCGGGCACGGTGCACCGGCACGGCTCGATGCGCCTGGCCACCGCACGCGACGAACTCCGCCCGCAGATCGACCTGCGGGTCAAGGAGAACCCGGCCTACCTGAGTGTGGTGCTGCTGAGCCAGGTGATCACCCGGCTCGGGACCATCACCGACGTGCACGCGGGGGTCGTCGAGCGGATGTACGCGACCGACGTGGCGTTCCTCCAGGACTTCTACCGGCGCGTCAACAGCGAGGGCCACACCCGCGCGGCGGTCACCTGCCCGCACTGCGACGGCGGCTTCGAGGTCGACCTCTCCGGTGGGCGCCTGGGGGAATCGTGACGTACGCGCTCCCCCGGCTCCGGGAGGAGATCGCGTACATCGCCTACCACTTCCACTGGCGGCGCGACGAGATCCTCGACCTGACCCACGGCGAGCGCCAGGACTGGGTCACCGAGATAGCTCGAATCAACACCCGTGTGAACGAAGGCGGTTGAGAAAATGGCATGGCGGGACAGGCTGCGTCGGCGCGCCGCTGTGCCGGAATCCCTGCCGGAAGCCGCGCCGGACTCCGTGACCGGCGCCGGCACGTCGGCACCGGGTGCGGCGGCGCGGAGCGCTGCCGCACCCGGTGACTGGGACGGCGGCTGGCGGATGGCCGCACCGCCCGTGCTGACCGTCTCGCGTTCGGTCACCGGCGTCAGCGACGGACTCGCCTTCCGTTCCGGCCTGGCCGCGTGGCGCAACCCGTCGTTCGACACGGGCCTCGCCCACGGGCTCCTGCCGTCCGCCCCGGCCGGACTCGTCCGCGGGGTCGCCCGCCCCGCCACCGCCCGTCCCACCCACAGCGGCGGCGGGCCGCTGCTGCTCCGGGCGCTGCCCACCGAGCCGACCGAGCCCACCGAACCGGGTGCTGGCCATCAGCCCGAGCAGGCGCGGCCCGTGCGCGAGACCCCGCAGGTCTCGCGCCGCCCCGGGCCGGGCGCCGCCGCACCGGGCCCGGGGCGCCCGGACACCGCACGACCGAAGCCGGGTGCGGACCGTCAGCCGGACGCCTCCGCACCGGGCCCGGTCGTCTCGCGAGCCGTGGCCCGGGGGGCCTCGGACCGGACCGCGGCTCCGAAGCCCGCGTCAGGGTCCGGGGCCGGGGCCGGGTCCGGGGCCGGGTCCGGGTCCGGGTCCGGGTCCGGCTCCGGGTCCGGGTCCGCGGCGAACGCCGTGTCACCGACCCCCGTACGGCCGCGGGTCAAGGGTTCCGCGGCCGGGTCTGCAGCCGGGACGAGGGGCCTGGTATCCACGCCTTCCGCAGCCGTACCCGAGGCATCCGCGCCCGCGGTGCAGCGGGCCGCCGAGCCCGCCCGGACGGCGCCGCCCACGCCGTTCCCCGTGGTCCGCCGCATCGCCGTGGTCCCCGGGTCTTCCGCCGCCGAAGGCATGTCCGGCCCGCCCGCCCAGCGGACCGCCACCCCCGCACGGGCGGCCGCGGCCCCCCGGCCCGCTCGTACCGGCGCGGAAGCTCCCGGCAGCGCCCGCACCCCCGCGGTCCGGCCGCGCCCGGTCGGGCGTACGCTCACCGTCGCCCGCGTCCCCGCCACACCGCGGCGCCGCGTGGCCGCTGTCCGTCCCCCCGCCGTGCCCGTGGCCGGCCCAGGTGCGCCGGTCCAGCGGGCGCAGCCCCGCGCCCCGCTCGGCACGCCTCCCACCGAGTCGGCGCCCCCGTCCACGCCATCAACGCCCACGGCACCGGCCGCCGTACCCGCCCTGCCCGTGGTGCAACGCCAGACCGAACCCACCACCGCACCGGCAACACCCACGGGGAGCAACCCGGCACCGGCCGCCGTACCCGCCCTGCCCGTCGTACAGCGTGAGGCCGAACCCACCACCGCAACCACGCCGGCTCCGGCTCCGGCTCCGGCTCCGGCTCCGGAAAAGCCGACGCGCACCCGCGCACCACTCGGCGCACCACTCACCGAACTCCCCCCCACCGCCACACCGACCGCCACGCCCCACACCAACCCCACCACCGGCCCGGCAGCAACCACCCCCGCCATGCCCACCCTGCAACGCCGACCCGAACCCACCACGGGCAACCCGGCAACGAACGAACCCCCGCACACCCGCGCCCCGCTCGGCACCCCACCCACCGAGACAGCCCCCCGGGCCACACCCACCACCCCCAACGCCGCACCCGCCCTCCCCGTGGTGCAACGCCAGACCGAACCCACCACCGCACCGGCAACACCCACCGCAAGCAACCCGGCACCGGCACCGGCACCGGCACCGGAGAAGCCGATGCGCACCCGCGCACCACTCGGCGCGCCACTCACCGAACTCCCCCCCACCGCCACACCGACCGCCACGCCCCACACCAACCCCACCACCGGCCCGGCAGCAATCACCCCCGCCATGCCCACCCTGCAACGCACGGCGGACGCGCCTGCCGGGCAGCATCGGTCGGTACCCGCGGATCGGTCCGTGCCGCGCGGACGCCCGGGTCTGGGGGCGCCCCTTTCCGCGCTGCCGCCGAGCGCAGCCGCGCCCCGGGCCGCCGCGCGGCCACAGGCGCCGGCGGTCCACGCGCCCCCGCCGGACGGGGGCGGCTCGCACCGCGGCGGCATCCAGCGGACCACCGCCACCCCGCCTCGCTCGGGCCCCGTACCGGGTCCGGTCCCGCTCGTCGCCGCCCGAGCCGTCGGCAAGCGGGCGACGCCCGATGCACCCCCGTCCCTCCGGCTGCTGGCGGCGCGGCCCCTCGCCCTCGGCACCCGTGACGTGGCGGGCATGGGCAGCGCACCGGCCGCCGCCCCTCGGACGGCCGGCCGGCCTGTGGTCCCGGCGCGCTGGTCCGCCCCGTCGGCAACCGCCCCGCAGCAGGTCCAGCGTGCCGCGGCCCCCGCCCCCGGTACGGCCGCCCCCGCCGCCCCCGGCCGAACCGGCCGCTCCACACCGACCGCACCGGCCGTGCGCCCGGCGCCCGTGTCGGCCGCGGCCCCCGCCAGGACGGCGGCGGCGCTCCTGCCCGTGACCGGCCCGTACACGCCCCCGCTCGTGGTCCAGTCGGCACCCGCCGCTCCGGCCTCCGGTTCCGTGCCGGTCGTACGGCCCGGGGCGCCGGCCCCCACGGCCCTCCCCGGTCCGGCCGCCCCCGGTCCGGCCGCCCCCGCTCCGCCGCCCAGCCCTCCGGCGCCCGGCCCGCCACCCCCCGTACAGCGCGACACGGGCCGGACCGGTCCCACCGCGACCGCGACCGCGGCCGCCCGACCCGGCGGCGGACCCGAAGCCGCACCCCACGGCGGCGGCGACCTCGATCTGGACGACCTGGCACGACGTCTGCTCGACCCGGTCGCGCGCCTCCTGCGCACCGAGTTGCGGCGCGGCCGGGAACGCGCGGGACGGCCCTTCGACGGGCGCCGCTGAGAACACTGACGAACGAGAAACGGATGACGACGCACCGATGACGGACAACATCTTCGCGACCAGTGTGTTCTTCCGGCTCGCGATCGGCGGCAACGACCTGGGCGCCTTCCACACCTGCTCGGGCATGGGCGCCGAGGTCGAGATGGAGAGTTACGCCGAGGGTGGCAACAACGGCTTCACCTGGCAGCTGCCCGGCCGCGTGACCTGGTCGAACATCACTCTCACCCGGCCCGTCACCGCCGACACGGCGAAGATCGGCCGCTGGCTCGACGAGACACTGCGGCGGGTCGAGCCGAAGGACGGGGAGATCGTGGCGCTGCGGCCCGATCTGAGCCGGATCATCAGCTGGCAGGTGTTCGGGATCGTTCCGGTGCGCTGGCAGGGGCCGTCCTTCGACCCCGCCAACTCGGCCGCGGCCGTGGAGACGTTGGAGATCGCCCACCAGGGGCTGCTGCCCTCCTGACCGCCCGCCCCGGCCCCTCCCCCACCCACCCGTCCTCGTACGCCCCGCACCCGCACCAGCCCTCGCCCCCGCCCCCGCTCTCGCCCCGGAAGGAAGTCCACGGCATGGCCTTTTCGGCACGCGCCAGCCGCGCCCGGGCCCAGCTCACCCTCAAGGAGCCCCCGGCCTCCGTCGGAGCCAGGCCCGGCGGGACGATCGCCCGCCTCGACCTGCAGTTCAACCCCTCGACCCTGCAGCTGGGCAAGACCACCGAGTGGCGGCGCTCCCCGTCCCGGATGGCGGGCCAGTCGGCCCTGCCCGAGTTCGTCGGCAGTGGCCCGCGCACGCTGAGCCTGGACGTGTTCCTGGATGCCACCGCCACCCACGACAACTCGGTGGAACAGGCGGTGGAGAAGCTGATGAAGGCATGCGTGCCGACCCCGGCCAGCCTCGGCCGCAAGAAGCCGGCGAGCCCTTGGGTGCGCTTCGAGTGGGGCAGCGCGCGGACGACGTCGTTCGACGGGGTCCTGTCGAACCTGTCGGTGTCGTACACGCTCTTCGACGTGGACGGGAAGCCGCTGCGGGCCACCTGCTCGCTGTCCATCGAGGAGGCGAGCGTGGACCCGCCCGGTCAGAACCCGACCTCCGGCTCGCGTACCGCCCGCAGCACCCACACCGTGGTGGCGGGCGACAGCCTGGCCATGCTGGCCTGGCGCGAGTACGGCGACGCGACGGCCTGGCGGGCCATCGCGGAGGCGAACGGCATCGACGACCCGATGGCACTCGTCCCCGGCACCGAGATCGTCGTGCCGGCCACACGGGACCGGCACGGCGAGGAGGAACAGCGGTGAGCGGGTCGGAGTCGGGGGGCCGGTCGTTCGCGGCCGACCCCATCGTGGAAGCCCCAGGCGAACTGCCGCAGATCTGGACGGCGCAACTGGTCAGCTGCGTGGTCGACGAGAACGTGGGCCTGCCCGACACGGCGGTGCTCACCTACCGCGACCCCGACCACGAGTTCCTGGGCGCCACCGGCATCACCATCGGCACCCCGCTGCGGGTGTCGGTGGCGACCGTGAAGGGGCAGGCCCGGGAGCGGCTGTTCAACGGCGAGGTCACGGCCCTGGAGATCGACCGGGACCGCACCGGCTCGTTCACCGTCGTACGCGCCTACTCCACGGCGCACCGCCTCCAGCGCGGCCGCAAGGTCGTCGCCTACCGGAACATGACGGCCGCCGCCATCGTCCGCAAGGTGGCCGCCGGAGCCGGCCTGGCCGTCGGGAAGGTGGAGGCCGCGCCGGTCACGTACCAGCAGCTGTCCCAGGCGAACGTCTCGGACTGGGACTTCCTGCAGTTCCTCGCCGGTGAGAGCGGCGCACAGGTACGCGTCGACGACAACGGCGTGCTCCAGTTCACCCGGCCCGTGCAGGCGTCCGGTGCGCCCTCCCCGTCGACGTCGGCGGTGCGCGACCCGATGGTCCTGGAGTACGGACGCAACCTCCTCGCCCTGCGGGCCGCCCTGTCGGCGGCCGACGGCGCCTCGAAGGTGCAGGTACGCGGCTGGGACGTGACCACGAAGCGGCCGCTCGTCGCCGAGCAGCCGTCCGTGGTCAGCGACACGGTGGTGCCGGGCCTCGCCCCGCAGTCCGCCACCCGCTTCGGGGCGGCGTCCGTGTCCGTCACCGACACCCCGTACCGCACACAGGCCGAGACGACGGCGGTCGCGAAGGCGGCTGCGGCCCAGATCAGCTCCGGCTTCGGCGAGCTGGAAGCGGTGGCCGAGGGCAACCCGCTGCTGCGCGCCGGCAAGCCGGTCGCGCTCGGCAACGTCGGGCAGGCGTTCTCCGGCCGGTACACGGCGACGGCCGTCCAGCACGTCCTGGAGCCGCACGGCGGCTTCCGCTCGACGGTGTGGGTCAGCGCCAGCCCGGACCGCTCCCTGACCGGTCTGGTCACCGGTGCGAACGCGCCGGGCCGCGGGCCGCGCATACCCGGTCTGGCGATCGGCGTGGTGACGGACGTGCGCGAGCCGAACGGATCCCAGCGCGGCGCGGTCCGGCTGAAGTTCCCCTGGCTGGACGACACATACGTCTCCGGCTGGGTCCGTACCGTCCAGTGGGGCGGCAAGGGCGGCGGCGGGGTGGTCAGCCCGGAGGTCAACGACGAGGTGCTGGTCGGCTTCGAGCAGGGCCTGCTCGACAGTCCGTACGTCATCGGCGGCCTCTACAACGGCGTCGACGAGCCCTCGCCGCACGACGTACCGCTGGTCGACACGACGAGCGGCAAGGTCAACCGGCGCTCGATCGTCTCGCGTTCGGGCCACCGGGTGGAACTGCTGGACGCGGCGGCGCCCGGCCCGTCCGGGCTGCGGCTGGTGACCGGGGACGAACGGCTCGAAGTACGCATGGACGACCGCCGGGACCGGATCGAGGTCACCGTGTACGCGGGCCGGGGCCGTCCCGCGACCTCCGTCCTCATGGACAAGGACGGCATCACCCTCGACGCCCGGCAGGGCACCGTGAAGGTGTCCGGCCGCCAGGTGGACATCGACGGCACCGCCGGGGTCAGCATCGGCGGCCGGTCGGTGAAGGTCTCCGGAACCTCGGACGTCACGGTCGACGGCGGCCTGCTCGCCGTCCTCAAGGCCCGCCTCATCCGTATCAACTGACCCCGCAGCCCCCTACACACCGACCGCCGTCCCCGAGGAGCACCCGATGCCAGCCGCAGCCCGTACCGGCGACCCCACCAACCACGGTGGCCGGCTCGCCACTCCGCCGCCCGGCGCCGCCGCGGCGGTGGCCACGGTGCTGATCGGCGGCCGGCCCGCCGCCGTCGTGGGCAGCCTGCACGTCTGCGTGGTCCCGCCGCACGCCGCCCTCGGACCGGCCAACGTGGTCATGCCGAACCCGGCGGCCCTCGCCTCGGGGACGGTCCTCATCGGGGGACTGCCCGCCGCACGCGCCCGCGACCAGACCGCGTGCGGCGCGATGGTCCTCACCGGCGCCCCGGACGTCCTGATCGGAGGCGTGTGATGAGCGAACGGTTCATCGGACGCGGCTGGGCCTTCCCCCTGCGCGTCGGCCCGACCGGCGGGATCGCCATGGTCGAACGCGAACGCGAGCTGGAAGAGGCCATCCGCCTCGTGCTGGGCACCGCGCCCGGCGAACGGCCCATGCGGCCCGAATTCGGCTGTGGCATCCACGAGTACGTGTTCGCCCCCGGCGACGGCGACACCGCCGGCCGGATCGCCCAGCAGGTGCGCGAAGCACTGGAACGCTGGGAGCCCCGGATCACGGTCGACGACGTCGCCGTCGCCTTCGACTCCGTCGAGGCGGGCACCCTCTACATCGATGTGCACTACACGGTGCGCACCACCAACGACCGGCGCAACCTGGTCTTTCCCTTCTACACGATCCCCTCCGAGGAGGGGGCCGAGGAAATGGTCGCGGACTGATGGCCCTGCCCTCCCCCAACCTGGACGACCGACGGTTCCAGCAGCTCGTCGACGAGGCGAAGCGGTACGTGCAGCAGCGCGCCCCGGAGTGGACCGACCACAACGTCTCCGACCCGGGCGTCACCCTCATCGAGACGTTCGCCTACCTCGTGGACCAGCTGCTGTACCGGCTCAACCGGGTCCCGGACAAGAACTACCTGGCGTTCCTGGACCTGTTGGGCATCCGGCTGTACCCGCCGTCGGCCGCCACCGCCGACGTCGACTTCTGGCTGTCGGCCCCCCAGCCCGACACCGTCACCCTGCCCGCGGGCACCGAGGTGACGACCGAGGTGGCGACCGCGGCCGGCGACACCGAGGAAGCCGTGGTCTTCGCCACCACCGACGACCTGCGGATCCTGCCCAGCGAGCTGACGAAGCTGGTCACCGCGCCCCGCACCGGTGAACCGGCCGACCGGACCGGCGCACTTGCCGAAGGCCGCGACATACCCTGCTTCCAGGCCGTGCCCGAACCGGGCGACGCCCTGCTCTTCGGACTGCCCACGGCGGTGCCACGCTGCGTCGTCGCGGTGCGCCTGGACAGCCGCGTCGAGGGCGTCGGCGTCGACCCGCGCCAGCCCCCGCTGGTGTGGGAGGCGTGGAACGGCGGCCGGTGGCAGCGCTGCGCCACGGACTCCGACAGCACCGGCGGCCTCAACCGGCCCGGCGAGATCATCGTGTACGTCCCGGCCGGGCACACCACCTCGGTGATCAGCGGGACCCGCGCGGGCTGGCTGCGCTGCCGGGTCACCGAACCCGAACCCGGCCAGCCCTTCTACTCCGAGTCCCCGACCGTGCGCGAAGCCGCCGTCTTCACCGTCGGCGGCACCATGACGGTGGAGCACGCCGAACGCGTGCGGGACGTACCGCTCGGCGCGTCGGAGGGCGTCGCGGGACAGAGCTTCCGGCTCGGGCGCCCGCCCGTGCTGCTCGACGGGGAACCGCCGGTGGTGGAGGTGTCCTCCCCCGAGGGCTGGCAGCGCTGGGAGGTCGTCGAGCACTTCGGCCGCTCCGGTCCTGACGACCGGCACGTCCGCGTCGACGCCACCACCGGCGAGTTCACCTTCCCGCCGGTGCTGCGCGAGGCCGACGGCAGCCTGCGCGCCTGCGGCGCCGTACCGCCCAAGGGCTCCCACATCCGGGTGGCCGGTTACCGCACCGGCGGCGGCCCGGCGGGCAACGTCTCGCGCGGTGCGATCTCCGTACTGCGCAGCTCGGTCCCCTACATCGCCCGGGTCGTCAACCGGGAGGCGGCACGCGGCGGCGTCGCCGGGGAGACCGTCGACAACGCCAAACTGCGCGCCCCGGAGGCGCTGCGCATGCAGGAACGCGCGGTGACCGCCGAGGACTACGAGATCATCGCCCGCCGGACGGCGCCCTCGGTGCGCCGGGTGCGCTGCCTGCCCGCCGCCGACGGCGACCGCGGCGCGGGTTCGGTCCGCGTCCTCGTCGTCCCGGACGCGGTCGCCGACGAGGACGACCGGCTCCGCTTCGAGCAGCTCATCCCGTCCGATCAGGTCCTCGCCGCGATCACCGCGGCCCTCGACGAACGGCGCCTGATCGGCACCGGCCTCGTCGTCGAACCGCCCGTCTACCAGGGCGTCACCGTCGTCGCCCGACTGTCGGCGCCGGCCGCCGACGCCGACCGGGTGCGCGACGCGGCGCTCGCCGCGCTGTTCCGCCACCTCAACCCGCTGCACGGCGGACCCGACGGCACGGGCTGGCCGTTCGGCCGGCCCGTGCAGTACGGCGAGGTGTTCGGCGTCCTGCAACGCGCCGTCGGGGACGTCCTGGTGGAGGAGATCCGGCTGTTCGCCGCCGACCCGATCACCGGTCGGCGCGGCGCCCCGGTCGAGCGCATCGACATCGGCGCGGGCACGCTCGTCTTCTCCTACCAGCACCAGGTCGTCGTGACGGAACCCGAGGTGCACGGATGAGCCGCGCCGCCGTGCCCGGCCTGCCCAGCCGGCACCCGATCGGCGAGCAGTTGCCCGCGCTCTACGCCGACGACGACTTCGCCCAGCGGTTCACCGCGGGCCTGGACACGGTCCTGGCCCCGGTGTTCACGACCCTCGACAGCCTGCCCGCGTACTTCGACCCCCGGCTCGCCCCGGCCGACTTCCTGTCCTGGCTGGCCTCCTGGGTCGGCGGCGCGGACGACCCCGAATGGCCGACCGCGCTGCGGCGCGAGGCGGTGGCCCGCGCGGTGGAACTGCACCGGTGGCGCGGCACCCGGCGCGGTCTGGTCGAGGCCCTGCGCCTGGTGCTGGGCCTGTCCGCCGAGGTCAGCGGGGACGGCGCGGCCGTCTGGTCCCGCACGGCCGGCACCGAACCGAACCCCGCGGTGGCCGGCGAGGTCCTCGTACGGGTCTGGCCGCGCGGCACGGAGGGCGCGGAAGGCACGGAGGGCGCGGAGAGCACGGAGGGGACGCACGGCGTGGACGCCGACCGGGTCCGCGCCCTCGTCCGCAGCCTGTGCCCCGTGCACACGGTCTGCCGGGTGGAGATCCTGTCCGGCCCGCCCGCGCCCGAAGGGAGCTGACGGCAATGCGCCCGTGTCCCGCGTGCGGGGCGTCCAACGCCCCGACGGAAGACTTCTGCACCAACTGCGGCTCGTACCTGAACTGGTCCTCCCCGGCCCGCACCCCGGCCCGGGAGAACACCCCCGACGGCGTCACCCCCGACGACGTCCCCCCAGGCCCCGGCACGCCTCCCGCACCCCGCCGGGAAGACCCTCCTCCGGGTACGCCGCCCCTGGGCGGAACGCCTCACGAGACCCGGCCCGGGACGGGCCGGGAAGGCGCGGGGCGGCCGGTCACCGACACTCCTCGGGCCGGGGCGCCCCGGCAGGGCGAGCCACAGGAGGACACGGTCCAGGAGGCCCCGGTCCAGGAGGACACGGCCCGGCGAGGCGCGGTCCGGGGCGCCGCGCCCCGAGAAGGCACCCCGCAGGACGGCGGCGCACTCCCGGCCGGCCCCCCGGGCATGGCAGGGGAGGCCTCGGCCCCGGGACGCCCGCCCCGGACCGGCGAGGTCGGGGAGCGCACGGCCCGAAGCGACACCCCCGACGGGAGCGCGCCCCGGGAGGGCTCCCCGCAGGACGAAGCGCCGTCCCGGCAGGACACGACCGAGGTCGGCGGCGCCCGGGATGCCGCCTGCGAAGACCGGACGTCCCAGCGGGGAACGGTCCCGGAACGGGACTCCGCCCGGACGGCCACCGGAGCGGAATACCGTCTGGAATCCGGTCTGGAATCCGGCTCTCGCGCGGTGCCCGCGCGCGGTGTCGCGGATCGGTGGTTGTCCTGGCTGCGCAGGAGGCCCGACCGGTCCGCACCCGCCGGGACCAGATCCCACCGGGCCGGTTCCACCGGTTCCGACCAGGCCGGTTCCGCCGGGGCGGCGGGACCGGCCCGCGACCAGGACGGGGCGGCCGGGCCCGCCCGGGTTGCTCCGGCGCGGCCGACGCCACCCGCGCCGCGGCCCCCCGCGCCCCCCGCGGCAGCCTCACCGGCTCCGGTGCTGCCCGCCGTGCCGGTCGCGCCGCGCCCCGTCGTACGGCCCCTCGCAGCCGGCGACGACGTCGCCGGCGTGCCATGCCCGGCCTGCGGCACCGCCAACCCGCCCGACCGTCGTTTCTGCCGCCGCTGTGCGTCGCCGCTGGCGCCCTCCCCCACCGCCGCGCCCCTCCCGTGGTGGCGCACGGTCTGGCCGCTGCGCCGCCGGGCCCGCGCCGGCTCCGGACGGTTGACCCGCTTCCTGGTGGTCCTGGCCGTCGTACTGGCCCTGTGCGCGGCCGGTTTCCTGCTGTTGCCCGCCGGACGGCACCTGGTGGAGGACACCCTGGACAAGCTCGGCAAGGCCAAGGCGGTGACGCCCACCCGCGCCGAGGCCAGCGCCGAGCTGCCCGGCCACCCGGTGACCCAGAGCACGGACGGGCTCAGCAACCGCTACTGGGGCGTGCCCGGCCCCGGCGCCTCGGTGACGTACACCTTCGGCACGCCGTTCCGGCTCGTCGACGTCATCGTCACCAACGGTGCCTCGACGGCACCCGAGGAGTACGCCAAGCAGGGACGCGCCCTGCGCATCGACCTGGAGGTGACGGACCGGGACGGTGCCACGGTCCACGAGGAGCTGGCCCTCAGCGACAAACCGGGCCCCCAGACGTTCCCCCTCGGCATCAGCCACGCCACGACGGTCCGGCTGACCCTCCGGGAACCCGCCGGCCCGGACCCGCAGGGCCCCCTCGCCCTCGCGGAGGTCGAGTTCTTCCAGCGCGACTGACGCCCGGCCTAGACGCCCGCCCGGAGCGTCTCGGCGGGCAGGATGCGGGCGGCCGCCAGGGCCGGGTACAGCCCTGCGGCCAGCCCCACCAAGAGGCCCACCAGCGGGCCTGCCGTCGTGAGGGCGGGGTCGAGGACCACCAGCCAGTCCTTGGCCAGGCAGGTCAGAGCGGTGATCTGGATGCCCAGTACCGTGCCGACGACCCCGCCGGCGAGCCCGACCAGACCGCTCTCGATGCAGAACTGCCCGGCGACGGCCCGCCGGGAGGCGCCCAGGGCCCGGCGCAGGCCGATCTCGGAGCGCCGCTCCAGTACGGACACGTAGGCGGTGTTGCTGACACCGAGCGCCCCCACGCCGAGGGAGACGGCGGCCAGCCCGAGGAACAGGGCCCGGGTCTGCGACTCGACGCCCTGGCGGAGGGACCGGGGGTCCGGTGGCACCAGAGCGACGAGCTTGTCCGGGGCACCCGGGGCCAGGGCGAAGGGGGCCTCGGCGCCGATCTGGTCGGCGGCGCCGAGATCCGTACGGATGATCATTTCCGCCGGGGCGAAGTCCAGCCCGGCCGGGTCCTGGAGGGCGGCCCAGTAGGGGACGATCACGGAGCCGGTGAGGTCGGTGTCGCCGGGGGGAGCCCGGAAGACGCCGAGCACGCTGAACGCGACGCCGTTGACGTGGATCACGGAGTTGCCGGCCCCGTCGCCGACGGTCAGCCGGGACGCGGCGGCCGTGTCGATCAGGGCCACGCGCTCCCGCCGGGCATCGTGCCCGGTGTCGAACAACCGGCCTTGCGTGAGTTCGGCAGACATGGCCGACAGCGCGTCGGGCTGCGCCGCCAGGACCGTGCCCTCGGGCAGGTCGTTCGACGTGTCCGACGGCAGCCGGGAGACCACCGGCCGTTCACCGGCCTTGCTGACGAGGCCCGCGGCGCGGACCCCGTTGAGTCCCCGTACCCGCTGGGTGTCGCCGCCGTCGGGCCGCGGCCGGATACCGGCGACTTCTTCCGACGGGTACTTGACGGTCACCCGGGTCGCCTTGAGGGCGTCGAACTGGTCGGAGACGGCGCCGGCCGCGCTGGCGGTGATGCCCAGGGTGGCGAGTGCCGCGGCCAGCCCCACGGAGATGCCCACCATCGTCAGCAGGGTGCGGAACCGGCGGCCGAAGAGCGCGAGGAACGCCTGGACGAGCAGGTCCGCGGCGGACGTGCGGGGAGCCGCCGTCCCCGCCGCGCCCGTCCCTGCCGCGCCCGTCCCTGCCGCGCCCGTCCCACGCCTCTCGCGCCTCCCCCTGCTACGCGACACGGCCGTCCACCACCTTGAAGACGCGGTCGGCGCGGGCCGCCACGTCGGGTTCGTGGGTGACGACGACGACGGCCCGGTCCTGCGCCACCAGTCCGGTCAGCAGGTCCATGACGCGGGCCGAGTTGGCGGTGTCCAGGTTGCCGGTGGGCTCGTCGCACAGCACGACGGCGGGCCGGTGGACGATCGCCCGAGCGACCGCGACCCGCTGCCGCTCCCCGCCGGACAGGGTGGTGGGCCTGACGTCCAGTCGGTGCCCGAGGCCGACGGATTCCAGGGCGGCCACGGCCTGGGGCCGCCGTCGGGCACGGGGCACGCCGAGGTGCACGAGGGGGAGGGCGACGTTCTGGACGCAGGTCAGGTGCGGGACCAGGTGGAAGGCCTGGAAGACGAAGCCGAGCGTCGAGGCCCGCAGCGCGGTGCGGGCCCGTTCGGACAGGTCGGTGGTGTCCTGGCCCTCCAGCCGGTAGCTGCCGCGGGTGGGGACGTCGAGCAGGCCGAGCACGCTCAGCAGCGTGGACTTCCCCGAACCGGAGGGGCCGACGATGGCGGCCAGCCGGCCCGGCAGGATGTCGAGCGTGACGTCGGTCAGCGCGTGCACGGGCGGCGGCCCCGGGTACGTCTTCGCGATGCCGGCCATCTCGATGACGGGGGCCGGGTCAGCCATCGGAGCCCCCTTCGGAGCCGTCTACCGCCCCTCCGCGGCGCACCAGGACGACCGTCTCGCCCGCGCCGAGATTCGCGTCGAGCGCGTTGACCGCGGAGAGGCCCTCGTGGGTGAACAGCACCTCGACGGGGACGTTGCGCTCCTTGCCGTTCTCGGTAACGGTGACCGTGGACGAGCCGCCGAGGTCGGTCCAGACCGCCGATACGGGAACGGTCAGCGCGCCCTGGGGGCTGCGCCGCAGTTCGACGGCGATCCGCTGGGACGCCCCCTCCTCGGCCTCCGCACCGCTGGGGACGAACAGCGCCTCGTGCCGGCCCGTGTCACCGGCGCCGGACGTGCTCCCGCCGTCCGGTCCGCCGGTCTTCGTGTTCCCCGGATGATCGCCGTTTCCGGCGTCGGGGGGTCCGGCGAGGGAGCCCAGGCTGCCCTCCCGGCCTTCGTAGGGGCCGGTGCCGAAGCGGATGACCGCGTCGCTCGGCAGATCGCGCAGCCGGGCGCGCTGGTCCGCGGTGAGGGACGCCCGCACCTGGCGGCCGCCGCTGCCGAGGACGACGAGCGGCTTGTCGGCCGCGTCGCCCACTGCCGCGGTGACCTGGACCACCGTGGCGGGCAGGGTGCTGACGTACGCGACCTCCGCGGCCGGCAGCACTTCTCCGGGTGTGCCGGGTCCGGAAGCAGGCGGTGCGGCGGCGCCGCGGGTGGGCGCCGGACTCGCGGCTCCGCCCGCGGCGGGGGCCGCGCCCGTGCCGCCGTCGGTCTCCGCGCCGCCGCGGGGGGCGGCGGCGCCGGCGGCCGTGCCCGAAGGGGCACTCCCGCCACCGCTCCCGCCGGCGACCTGACGCGGCCCCTCCCCGGAAGGCGCCTCGTACCCGGCCGCCGCGTACAGCTTGCGCACCGCCTCGACGGTGGCCTGCCCGTACGTACCGTTCACGGCGGTCCCGTACAACGGTTTCAGGGCGCGCTGCAGTTGCTGCACGTCCGGACCCTTGTCGCCCGCCTTCAGGTCTCGGTACGCGGGGAAGCGCCCCGGGAGGAGCAGGACCGGGCGGCCCGACACCTCGGCGACGACCGCGCCGGCCTTGAGGCTCTTGCCCGAGGCCGCGGGCAGGGCCGTCACGACCGCCCGGCTGGTGCCCTGCGGCTGGACGCCGGTGATGGTGGTCCGGGAGGCCGTCTCGACCTTCCCGGTCAGTTCCATCGTCTCGACGAGCTGCCGGTCGGAGACCTTCCCCGTGATCCGGGAGGGCGGCGGCGCCGCGGCGTTCGAGGCACGCTGCTCGGGCGTTCTGGCCTGGGACGCGATCCACCAGACGGATCCGGAACTTCCGAACAGCACGATGACGACGGCGGCGATGACCAGGCCCCGCCTGGACCTGTGCCGGGCCCGCCCGCCGGACGGCTCGGCCGCCGCCCGGGCCCCTGCGGGGCGTTCGAGGCTCGTCACGGTACTACGGCGTCTCTCGCAGTAGTTCCTGCGCCCTGGCCTTGGCTTTCGTGATGAGTTCCAGCCAGGCGGTGATCTCCGCCTCGTGCTTCACCAGGGAATCTGCGGACGCCTTGCTCTTGGCCTCCCGGGCCTTCGTGTTGAGCCCGACCTTCGTACCGCATTCGGCATCGGTGGTGGCCTGTTTGATCTCGGCACGCTGCGCGATATCGAGTGCGGCGGTATCGCCGTCCGGAACATTCTCGTAATGCGAAAGCGCCGCCTCTCTCGCCTTCTCGGGGGTCGGGATCTCCGCATAGCCGCCGACCTTCATGCAGGAGGCCCATTCCGTCAAAGCCTTCTGATACGCGTCGTCGTCGGCGAGAATATGCGCGCTGTCCTGTTTCACGGTGTTGTACACCGTCCAGTTGAGGCGCAGATATTCCTTCACATCCCCGTACACGGCCTTGAGGGTCTCGCCGCGGCAGCCCTTCGACGGCACCATGACCTTGCCGCCGCCGAAGTCGAACTCGACCCCGCCCTCGGGCTTGTCCACATAGCCGTCCATGGCCATGCTGTGCGCCCGCTTGACGTCCTCGGGCAACGCGTCGAAGTCGTCGCCGACCTCCTGGGACTTCTGGTTGTCCGACCGGCGCGGGTCCGCGCCGTAGCCCACGGTGCGGGCCGTCTCCAGCGTCGGAGTGAGGTCCTCGCCGCGCTTCTTGCCCTTGCTGCTGTTGGCGCCGTCGGACGGGAAGACCTTGAAACCCTGATCGTTCATGCACTTGCGGATCAGCTTGCCCTCGGCCTCACGCTCCTGCTCCAGTGCCTCGTTGGCGCTGTCGAGTGCGGCCTGCGCCCTGCGGGCCGTCTCCATGTCCTGGGGGGACTTCTCCGAGCAGGCCGAGGCGGAGCCCGTCACCACCGCCATCACCGCGATCGCCGTCACAACCCGGGTGCGCTTGTTCAATGTCCGTGTCCTCCGGAAGGTACGGCCGGGCCGCCCCCGCGAGGCGGGAACGGCCCGGCCTTCGAGCGATGGTCAGCAGCGGGAGCCGTCGTTCAGCGTGTTGCTCGCACCATCGTCGTTGGCGTCCCAGTAGTAGTTCACGGAACCGCCGGGAATGAGACAGATCTCGACGCCCAACGACATCCAGCGACCGCCGTAGGTCTTGGAAGACTGGCTGCGCCGGTTCCACCAGGAGCTGTCGGCCTCGTAAACGGCCGGCATGTCGATGTCCCAGCGGGCGGACTCGTACTTCGTCCGGTACATCGAGTTCCTGGTGGAGAAGTCCCGGTCCTTGTAGATGCAGAAGTTGCCGTCGTAGCAGGTACGGTCCACGGCCGATGCGGACGGCGCCGCGGCGATGACGCCGACGACGGCTGCCATCGCGATGAATCCGGCCGAAATCCTCTTACTGAGCACTCGTTAGTCCCCCTCTTCGGGTGATGACTGATGCAGTGAGAGGGCAGGGCAGCCGAAGCCCTTCCCCCCGGTCGGCTGAGAACCAGGCTAGGCCACCCCGATCGCATGTCAAACGCCAATTCCCTTTGCAACAGGGATTACGGTCGGCTGGAATTGATCATTCAGTGTCCGATATCCGGCTTCGCCGCCCTCCATTTCGACCTTCCGCGCACGCCCGGGCCGAGCACCCGGCGCAGGTCAGCCGCGCCCGGAGTGAGGCACGATCGCCGGGGCGCACACTGTCCGGATCTCCGGCACCCGGGCAGGGCGCGAACACGCAACAAAAAATCTCGTCGCCCCGCGGGGCTCGTCACACCGCGGAGCCGAATCCTGACGCACGGTCAACTGCACTGTGGGGCCGGTCTGTCGCCCGGGTGCAGGCGTCGCCGTCTCATCCGATCCGGTCCGTTCGGACCGTTTCGCGCACCCGCCGGGGCTTCGTCGGGGCAGGGCGGTTCGCCATCACCAGGGGACGACGCCGTTGTCCTCGAAGAACGAACCGCTCGGGCCGCCGTCGGCCAGTGTGGCGAGCCGGATCGCGGTGGCCGCGCCCTGTACGGGGGTGCGGGGTCCGTGGAAATCCGTGAAGTCGGTGGCGACCAGGCCCGGGCAGGCGGCGTTGATCAGGATGTTCGTACCGGTGAACTGCCGGGCGTACTGGACGGTGAGGGCGTTCAGGAACGACTTCGACGGCGCGTAGGCCGCCATGATCGGGCCGATCTCGATGTCGGGGTCCGCCTGCCGGGTCAGCGAGCCGACGCTGCTGGAGACGTTGACGATGCGCGGCGAGGCCGAGCGCCGCAGCAGTGGCAGCATCGCGTTGGTCACCCGGACGACCCCCATGACGTTGGTGTCCACGACCGTGCGGAGCACGTCCAGGTCGAGCGCGGTCGGGTCCTGCTCCCACCCCGGGCCCATCTCGCCGGAGATGCCGGCGTTGTTGACCAGGGCGTCCAGACGCCCGGCCCGCCGTTCGACCAGCTCCGCGGCATCGGTGACGCTCCGGTCGTCGGTCACCTCCAGCGGCACCCCGAACGCGTCCACGCCGAGGGCCCGTAGCTTCCCGACGGCGGTTTCGCGTCGGCTCTCGTCACGGGCCCCCACGCCCACGCGGTACCCGAGGCTGCCCAACCCGGCCGCAATCTCGTACCCGATGCCCTTGTTCGCGCCGGTCACCAGCGCGATCTTCGTTTCGCTCATGCCGATGATGGTGGCCCTCGAACGAACAGCGCGGCCAACACCGATGCGGTGCCCTGTGATACCTGCTGGGTATCACCACGTATGCTGCGGCCGTGGACACGCTGGAGACCCGCGAGTTGAGGTACTTCGTCGCCGTCGCCGAGGAACTGCACTTCGGGCGCGCGGCCGAGCGCCTCGGCATGGCCCAGCCGCCGCTGTCGCGGGCGATCCAGCAACTCGAACGGCGTCTCGGGGTCCGCCTGCTGGAGCGCAACCGCCGCGGCGTCTGCCTGACCGGCGCCGGAGAGGTGCTGCTGCACGAGGGCCGGGCGGCCCTCGACGCGAGCGCCGCCGCCGCTCGCCGCACCCGGCGCGCCGGTGGCGCCGACAGCCCCGGCGGCCCCCGCAGTCGGCTGGTCCTCGCGGTGAAGGCCGCCGCGTCCCACGAACTGCTGCGGAAACTCCTCGACGCCTACGCGGCCGAGCCCGACGGTGCCGAGATCGAGGTGCTGCCGTGCGGCCTCTGCGAGCAGGAAGAGCTGCTGCGCGACGGACGCGCCGATGTCGCGCTCATGCACACGCCGTGGAACTCCCTCGCCGGATTCGACAGCGAGGCACTGACGACCGAGGGGCAGGTCGCCGTTCTGCCGGCCGGGCACCCCCTCGCCGCCCGCGAGACCCTGTCCCTGGCCGATGTCGAGGACGTCCCCGGTCTACCGCTCGCCCGCTGGCCCAGCCGCGGCATCTACGCGCCAGGCCCGGGCCCCGAGATCCACAACCAGACGCAACTGGCCCAGCTGATCGCCCTCGGACGCACCGTGGCGGTCGTCCCCGACTCCGCCCGTTCCTGGCTCTGGGCCGAGCACGCGGCCGTCCCCTTGACCGACGCACCTTCCGTGGTGACCCACATCGCCTGGCCCGCACACTCCCGCTCCCTCACCCTGGCCGGCCTGGTCCGCACGGCCGCACGGCTATGACCAGGTCCTACCCCCACCGGTCAGCACCCGGGACGGCTCAGGCGCCACCGGAGCCTGCGGGGGCCGGAGAAGCGGACCGATGGGACCGGACCGCCTGAGCCGGGACACCGCTGGCGCCGGGTGGGGCCGGATGGGCCCGACGCCCCGTTATGTTTTCTGCGGTTCCGCAATGGGGCCGCTGGCCTCCGGGCCCGGCATGACTGTTGCCCCCTGTCGAAGGCATGACCTGGGGGGTGGTGTCACCGGGTCCGGGGGTGTTCGTCGGAGACGCTGATCAGAGGTCCGGCCACCGTCCGGTCCGGCGCAATGCTGGACAGTTCGCGGGCGGCAGGTCTGCATAACGTGGATGCGCGAGCACGACACCCGAGCCGAGGCCGGCACCGTCAACACCCCCTGGGAAGGGGCACGATGTTCGAGATCGAAGACGTGGGCGTGTTCCTGGGCCTGGACGTCGGCAAGAGCAGCCATCACGGTCATGGGCTCACCCCGGGCGGGAAGAAGGTCTTCGACAAGCAGCTGCCCAACAGCGAGCCCAAGCTGCGGGCCGTCTTCGACAAGCTGACCGCGAAGTTCGGCACCGTGCTGGTGATCGTGGACCAGCCCGCCTCCATCGGCGCCCTGCCACTGACCGTCGCCCGCGACGCGGGCTGCCAGGTCGCCTACCTGCCCGGACTGGCGATGCGCCGGATCGCCGACCTCTACCCGGGCGAGGCCAAGACCGACGCCAAGGACGCCGCCGTCATCGCGGACGCCGCCCGGACGATGCCGCACACCCTGCGCTCGCTGGAGCTGACCGACCAGATCACCGCCGAGCTGACCGTGCTCGTCGGCTTCGACCAGGACCTGGCCGCCGAGGCCACCCGCACCTCCAACCGGATACGGGGCCTGCTCACCCAGTTCCACCCCAGCCTGGAACGCGTCCTGGGCCCGCGCCTGGACCACCAGGCCGTGACCTGGCTGCTGGAGCGCTACGGATCCCCAGCCGCCCTGCGCAAGGCCGGACGCCGCAGACTCGTCGAGCTGATCCGCCCGAAGGCCCCGCGCATGGCCACCAGGCTGATCGACGACGTCTTCAACGCGCTCGACGAGCAGACCGTCGTCGTTCCCGGGACCGGCACCCTCGACATCGTCATCCCCTCCCTGGCCGCCTCGCTGGCCGCTGTCCACACCCAGCGCCGGGCGATGGAAGCCCAGATCAACGCCCTGCTGGAGGCTCACCCTCTTTCCCCGGTCCTGACGTCGATGCCCGGCGTCGGCGTCAGGACCGCCGCCGTCCTGCTGGTCACCGTCGGCGACGGCACCAGCTTCCCCACCGCCGCCCACCTCGCCTCCTACGCCGGCCTCGCCCCCACCACGAAGCAGTCCGGGACCTCGATCCATGGCGAACACGCACCCCGAGGCGGAAACCGGCAGCTCAAACGGGCGATGTTTCTCTCCGCCTTCGCCTGCATGAACGCCGACCCGGCCTCCCGCGCCTACTACGACAAGCAACGAGCACGCGGCAAAACCCACACCCAGGCCCTCCTCCGCCTCGCCCGCCAACGCATCAGCGTCCTGTTCGCCATGCTCCGCGACGGCACCTTCTACGAATCCCGGACACCGACGGACGTCGAGCTCGCCGCTTAGCCTCAGCGAGCCCGAACCACCCGAAACCCGACACAGGTGCCTTGACGAAAGACATAGAGGCACCCCCCGTTATGTTTTCTGCGGTTCCGCAATGGGGCCGCTGGCCTCCGGGCCCGGCATGACTGTTGCCCCCTGTCGAAGGCATGACCTGGGGGGTGGTGTCACCGGGTCCGGGGGTGTTCGTCGGAGACGCTGATCAGAGGTCCGGCCACCGTCCGGTCCGGCGCAATGCTGGACAGTTCGCGGGCGGCAGGTCTGCATAACGTGGATGCGCGAGCACGACACCCGAGCCGAGGCCGGCACCGTCAACACCCCCTGGGAAGGGGCACGATGTTCGAGATCGAAGACGTGGGCGTGTTCCTGGGCCTGGACGTCGGCAAGAGCAGCCATCACGGTCATGGGCTCACCCCGGGCGGGAAGAAGGTCTTCGACAAGCAGCTGCCCAACAGCGAGCCCAAGCTGCGGGCCGTCTTCGACAAGCTGACCGCGAAGTTCGGCACCGTGCTGGTGATCGTGGACCAGCCCGCCTCCATCGGCGCCCTGCCACTGACCGTCGCCCGCGACGCGGGCTGCCAGGTCGCCTACCTGCCCGGACTGGCGATGCGCCGGATCGCCGACCTCTACCCGGGCGAGGCCAAGACCGACGCCAAGGACGCCGCCGTCATCGCGGACGCCGCCCGGACGATGCCGCACACCCTGCGCTCGCTGGAGCTGACCGACCAGATCACCGCCGAGCTGACCGTGCTCGTCGGCTTCGACCAGGACCTGGCCGCCGAGGCCACCCGCACCTCCAACCGGATACGGGGCCTGCTCACCCAGTTCCACCCCAGCCTGGAACGCGTCCTGGGCCCGCGCCTGGACCACCAGGCCGTGACCTGGCTGCTGGAGCGCTACGGATCCCCAGCCGCCCTGCGCAAGGCCGGACGCCGCAGACTCGTCGAGCTGATCCGCCCGAAGGCCCCGCGCATGGCCACCAGGCTGATCGACGACGTCTTCAACGCGCTCGACGAGCAGACCGTCGTCGTTCCCGGGACCGGCACCCTCGACATCGTCATCCCCTCCCTGGCCGCCTCGCTGGCCGCTGTCCACACCCAGCGCCGGGCGATGGAAGCCCAGATCAACGCCCTGCTGGAGGCTCACCCTCTTTCCCCGGTCCTGACGTCGATGCCCGGCGTCGGCGTCAGGACCGCCGCCGTCCTGCTGGTCACCGTCGGCGACGGCACCAGCTTCCCCACCGCCGCCCACCTCGCCTCCTACGCCGGCCTCGCCCCCACCACGAAGCAGTCCGGGACCTCGATCCATGGCGAACACGCACCCCGAGGCGGAAACCGGCAGCTCAAACGGGCGATGTTTCTCTCCGCCTTCGCCTGCATGAACGCCGACCCGGCCTCCCGCGCCTACTACGACAAGCAACGAGCACGCGGCAAAACCCACACCCAGGCCCTCCTCCGCCTCGCCCGCCAACGCATCAGCGTCCTGTTCGCCATGCTCCGCGACGGCACCTTCTACGAATCCCGGACACCGACGGACGTCGAGCTCGCCGCTTAGCCTCAGCGAGCCCGAACCACCCGAAACCCGACACAGGTGCCTTGACGAAAGACATAGAGGCACCCCCCCGTCACGGCGTCACGGCGTCACGGCGTCACGGCGTCAGGACGATCCTGCCGCGCACGCCCGGCGTCGCGAGCAGGTCGTGCGCCTTCGCCGCCTCGGCGAGCGGGAAGACCTCCGCGACCCGCAGGGTGAGCGCGCCCTCCTCGACCAGGGACACCAGGCGGGCCAGCAGTTCCCCGTCCGCCGCGACCTCCTGCTCCTCCACCCGGATGCCGCGCTCCGCAGCCGGGGCGTGGTGCGGGATCAGGCCCACGTAGACCCCGCCGTCGCGGACGAGGGCCAGTGCGGCCCCGCCCAGGACGGCCGCGTCCAGGACCCCGTCCACCGGTCCGGCCGGAGCGCTGCCGCGCGGCACGAAGGCGGCCGCGCCGAGCGACCGTACGAGCTCCTCGTCCCCCGGGCCCGCCAGGGCCGTCACCACCAGTCCGGCCCGCGCGGCGAGCTGCACCGCCAGGCCTCCGACCATCCCCGCGGCGCCGGTGACCAGCACCGAGGAGCCGGGGGCGAGCCCCAGCTGGTCCACCGCGCGGGCGGCGGTCAGGCCGGCCAGCGGCAGCGCGGCCGCGACCGGGTCGTCCGCCGCGGCCGGCGCGGCGGCCACGGCGGAGGCATCGAGCACCGCGTACTCCGCGTGCGTGCCCAGCGGCTTCACCGGGCCGTGGTGCAGGCCCACTACTCGGTCGCCGCGGTTCCAGCCGGCCACCCCCGGGCCGGTCTCGTCGATCTTCCCGACGACGTCCCAGCCGAGGCCGATCCGCTGCCCGGCCCCGCCGAAGATCCCGGTGCGGACCCCTGCGTCCACCGGGTTGAGCCCGGCGGCCGCGACCTTGATCCTGACCTGGCCCGCCTCCGGACGCGGCACCGGCACCTCGGCCAGCTCGACCCGCTCCGGGCCGCCGAACCCGGTCACCACGGCCGCCAGCATCGTCCGCTCGTCCATGGTCGATGCGCTCATCGTCCGCTCGTTCATCGTTCTCCCCGCTTCCGTCGCCTTCGCTTGTTCCGATGGCCACTAACCTAGGGAGAGGTACTCTCTTTCGGTAAGTACGCACTCGAAGGTGCGTACCCGACCCGGAAGTGGGTGCCCATGGCCACCAGTACCGCCGCGGCCCGCCGCGAGGAAGCCCGATTCGCCTACGACGCCTTCCTCAAGGAATGCCCCACCAGCCAGCTCCTGGCCCGGATCAGCGACAAGTGGGTCGGCCTCATCGTCTGCGCCCTCGGCGAGACCGACGACCGCTCCCTGCGCTACAGCGACCTCGGCCGCAAGATCCCCGGGGTCAGCCAGAAGATGCTCACCCAGACCCTGCGCTCCCTCGAACGCGACGGCCTCGTCACCCGCCACGTCACGCCCACCGTCCCCGTCCGCGTCAACTATCGGCTCACCGACCTGGGCAGCAGCCTCGGCTTGCTGCTCTCCTCCGTGAAGCTCTGGGCCGAGACCAACTTCGACGAGGTCAACGCCCACCGCGACGCCTACGACCGGGCCTCCGCAGCCTCCTGAAATCAGCCGCGGCCACGCGCCCCGCAATGGCATGCTGACAGGGTGAACGGACCCGGCATTCAGCTCACCCTCGCCCCCGAACTGCGCCTCTTCGCCCCGCCCAGCCGGCGCGCGGACCGCGTACCGACCGCGACCGATGGCGCCTCCAGCCTCGGCCACGTCGTCGAATCCGCCGGGGTCCCGCTCACCGAGGTCGGCCGCCTCCTCGTCGACGGCCGCGAGGTTCCCGTCTCCTACGTGCCCCAGGACGGCCAGATCGTCGAGGTGTGCGGGGTCGTGCGCCCCCAGGAGGTGCCCGGCGCCCCGCTCCGCTTCCTCCTCGACGTCCACCTCGGCACGCTCGCCCGCCGGCTGCGCCTGCTCGGCGTCGACGCCGCGTACGAGAACGAGGACATCGGCGACCCCGCCCTGGCCACCCGCTCCGCCGCCGAACGGCGCGTCCTGCTCTCCCGCGACCGCGGCCTGCTCCGCCGCCGCGAGATCTTCGCCGGAGCGTACGTCTACAGCGACAACCCCGACGAGCAACTGCGCGACGTCCTCGGCCGCTTCGCCCCCGCCCTGGCCCCGTGGACCCGCTGCACCGCCTGCAACGGGCCGCTCCACGAGGCCGACAAGGAGAGCGTCGGCGACCGCCTGGAGCACGGCACGCACCGCTCCTACGACGTCTTCGCGCAGTGCTCCGCGTGCGAGCGCGTGTACTGGCGCGGCGCCCACCACGCCCGCCTGGAGCGGATCGTCGACGAGGCACTCGTCGAGTTCGGCACCGCCTGACGGAGCGCGGGAAGCAGACCAGCCCCTGGGGCATGGCCTGCCCATACCCGGAGCAGACCCGGGGCAGAGCAGGCCCGGGGCAGAGCAGGCCCCGGGGCCGCAGCGGCCCTAGAAGGCGTAGGCGTCGCCCGTGTCCAGGGCCAGCACCGCCGGCTCGTTGTTCGCGCGGTTCCGGTCGGTCGCACCGCCGTTCCACCACGTGTCCACCCGCACCACCACCTCCGGCATGCGCTCCCGCAGCTCCAGCACCAGCCCCACGTGCCGGCCGCGCCCGTGCAGCGGCAACGGCCCCGTCTCGCACAACACCTCCCGCAGGCCGGCCCGCACACAGCCCTCCGCCAGCCGCTGACGGTCGGCCAGGTCGGCCGACAGCCGCACCCGGAGCGTCGCGTTCGGCAGCGCCGCCGGCCCGTCGTTCTCCGGAACCAGCCAGACCCGAAGCCGGTCCCCGGACAGGGCCACCCGGCCGTGGTACGAGACATCGGCCTCCGGCCCCGCCCACCCCGCTCCCCAAGCCTGCGACGGCCCGGGCACACCCGCCCCGAGCGCCAGCAACCCCGCCACCACCACACTCCGTACGGCGACACGGCGCACCGCCACCACCTCCTCACGTCTCGCGCGGAGGCTAGCCCCCCACCGACCCCGACATGTCGGACCATCACACGAATGAGGGCGCGCCCACCCCCATCCGCCCCGCGTACTTTTGAGCCATGCTGATCGCCCGCTCCGCAGCCCTCTTCTCCCTCGCCGCGCTCCTGGAGATCGGCGGCGCCTGGCTCGTCTGGCAGGGCGTGCGCGAGCACCGAGGCTGGGCCTGGATCGGAGCCGGGGTGATCGCCCTCGGCCTCTACGGCTTCGTCGCCACCCTCCAGCCCCAGGGCGACTTCGCCCGGGTCCTCGCCGCCTACGGCGGGGTCTTCGTCGCCGGCTCCCTCGCCTGGGGTGCCGTCGCCGACGGCTACCGCCCCGACCGCTGGGACATCGCCGGCGCCCTCGTCTGCCTCTTCGGAATGGCCGTGATCATGTACGCCCCGCGCGGCCGCTGAGCCGCCCGGCCCCGCCTATGCTGGCGGGTAGTCGCCCGTACGAACGACCGAGGAGCCCGCACATGAGCACGGCCGCCACCCGAACCGCCGTAGTGACCGGCGCGAGCAGCGGCATCGGCGCGGCCACGGCCCGGCAACTCGCCGCCGCCGGCTACCACGTCGTCCTCACCGCCCGCCGCAAGGACCGCATCGAGGCCCTCGCCGCCGAGCTCGCCGAGGCCGGACACTCCGCCACCGCGCACGCCCTCGACGTCACCGACCGCGCCGCCGTCGACGCCCTCGCCGCCTCCCTCGAACGCTGCGACGTACTCGTCAACAACGCGGGCGGCGCCATCGGCGCCGAGCCCGTCGCCACCGGCGACCCCGCCGACTGGCGCACCATGTACGAGGTCAACGTCATCGGGACGCTCCACGTCACCCAGGCGCTGCTCCCCGCCCTCACCGCCTCCGGCGACGGCACCGTCGTGGTCCTCTCCTCCACCGCCGGCCACGCCACGTACGAGGGCGGCGCGGGCTACGTCGCCGCCAAGAACGGCGCCCGCGTCCTCGCCGAGACGCTCCGCCTGGAGATCGTCGGCCAGCCCGTGCGCGTCATCGAGATCGCCCCCGGCATGGTCCGGACGGAGGAGTTCGCGAAGACCCGGTTCCGCGGCGACACGGAGAAGGCGGAGAAGGTCTACGCGGGCGTCGCCGAACCGCTGACCGCCGACGACGTCGCCGACACCATCACCTGGGCGGTGACCCGCCCCAGCCACGTCAACATCGACCTCCTGGTGGTCCGCCCCCGGGCCCAGGCCTCGAACACGAAGGTCCACCGCGAGCTCTAGCCGACTCCGGCGCTCCTCGGGCGCGCCATCAGGGCTGCCGGCGTCGGCGCACCGACTGAGGCCGGACACCGTACGGAGGGGCCCCGACCGATCCCGATCGGTCCGGGCCCCTCCGTTCCCCCGACAGCGGCGCCCGGGCCTCAGCCCTTGACGCAGATGACCTGCTTGAGCTTGGCCACGACCTGGACGAGGTCGGTCTGCTGATCGATGACCTGCTCGATCGACTTGTACGCGCCCGGGATCTCGTCCACCACGCCCGAGTCCTTGCGGCACTCGACGCCCTTCGTCTGCTCCACCAGGTCGCGCGCCGAGAACTTCTTCTTCGCCGCGGTACGGCTCATCTTCCGGCCCGCTCCGTGCGAGGCCGAGTTGAAGGCCTTCTCGTTGCCGAGCCCCTTCACGATGTACGAACCCGTGCCCATCGAGCCGGGGATGATCCCGTAGTCACCACTGCCGGCGCGGATCGCGCCCTTGCGGGTGACCAGCAGGTCCATGCCGTCGTACCGCTCTTCCGCCACGTAGTTGTGGTGGCAGCTGATCTCTCGGTCGAAGGAGACCCGGGCCTTGCGGAACTCCTTGCGGACGACCTCCTTGAACAGGCTCATCATCGCCGCGCGGTTCAGCTTCGCGTACTCCTGCGCCCAGAAGAGGTCGTTGCGGTACGCCTCCATCTCCTGCGTGGCCGCGAGGAAGACCGCCAGGTCCCGGTCGACGAGGTTCTGGTTGTGGGAGAGCCCGCGGGCGACGCCGATGTGGTGCGCGGCGAGCTCGTTCCCGATGTTCCGGGAGCCGGAGTGCAGCATCAGCCAGACCGAGCCCTGCTCGTCCAGGCAGAACTCGATGAAGTGGTTTCCGCTTCCGAGCGTCCCGATCTGCTTCGCGGCGCGTTCCCGGCGCGGCTTGACCGCATCGGTGAGCCAGTCGAACCGCTTCCACAGATCCTCGTACCCCTGCACCGAGAAGCCGTACAGCCGCGACGGGTCCACGGCCTCCTTGTGCATCCCCATGCCCACCGGGATCGCCTGCTCGATCTTCGAGCGGAGCTTGGAGAGGTCACCCGGGAGGTCGTTCGCCGTCAGGGAGGTTTTCACCGCCGACATGCCGCAGCCGATGTCCACGCCCACCGCCGCCGGACAGACCGCGTCCTTCATCGCGATCACCGAGCCGACGGTGGCCCCCTTGCCGTAGTGGACGTCCGGCATGACGGCCAGACCCTTGATCCACGGAAGCGTGGCGACGTTGTGGAGCTGCTGCATCGCCCCCGGCTCGACCGACGCCGGGTCGGTCCACATCCGGATCGGGACCTGCGCCCCCGGTACCTCTACGTACGACATAAAGAATCAATCCCCCGAAACCAACAGAAAGGTGAGAATCCGCAAAAGCCTCGCTCTTGATCCCGAATACGACAGGGGACCGGCGCCAGCACCAGCGTGTGCGATAGACATTGTGTCCAGCCGCGCCCAAGCCGCGGCAACGCATTTTCCTGACTGTCGGGGGTCCCGCCGGTCGAAGGGAGCCAGTGGACGTGCAGCGCACAGCGGTACGGCGAGTCCTGCCCGGCCTCGCGATGCTCACCGCGCTCGCGGCCGGTGCGGCCGGTCTGACCGGGTGCAGCGGCGGGAGCGACGGCGGAAGCACCAGCGACTCCAAGGCCGGCGGCAGCTCCGCCGCGCCCGCCCAGCCGGGGAAGTACCGCAGCCTGCCCGCGCCCTGCAAGGCGGGCGCCGACAGCAAGAAGCTCAAGGCCATGCTCCCGGCGCCGGACAGCCTCACCCCCGAACAGCGCGAGCAGGTGTACGCCGGTGTCGCCGACGCCTCCTACGACGGCGACCGGCACGTCGGCTGCCGCTGGACCGCGCAGACCCCCGAAGAGACCAGGCTGCTGTCGGTCGGCTTCGAGCGCGTCGTCTCCTACGACCGCGGCGCCGCCAGTGACGACGACAAGGCGAAGCAGGTCTACGTACGCCTGCTCACCGACGCGCACCTGCCCTTCCCCGGCCCGGTCACGACACCCGGCCCGGGCGCCGCCAACTCCGGCAGCCCGGCCAACCCCGGCAGCCCCGGCGACCCGGCCGCCTCCGCACCCCCGCCCGCCGCGCCGCCCGCCGGTGCGGCGCCGTCGGACGGGGCTCCGGCCGCGGGGACGCCGACCCCCGGCGCCAGCCCGTCCACCCAGCCCGAGCTCGGCTCCCGCATCCTGGAGGACCTCGGCACCGAGGCCTTCCTGGACGACAAGCTGAGCGCCGCCGGGGCCACGGCCGCACAGTCGCGCACCGTGCGGATTGTGTTCCGTACCTCGAACGTCATCGTCAAGATCGAGTACAGCGTGCAGCCGGCCCTGCCCGGCATCGTCCCGCCGAGCGGCGAAACCCAGGACAAGGCAAGGCAGTTGGCGGAGGCACTCGCCGAGCGGTTCAACGAGTGAGCGGTGCGCGCCACACGCCCGCGTGACGGCGCGCACAGCAGTGCGGCACCCGATCGGGCTACCGTTGACGGTCCCGCGTCCGAAGAAGTACCCGAAGCACTGAAGGAACCATGCACCGATCAGCCTCGCGCCTCACCCGCGTTCTCGCCTGCGCAGCCGTCCCGGTGATCCTCACCGTGGCCGGGTGTTCGTCCGACTCGGGGAAGGATGCGGCCGACAAGGGCGACAAGAAGTCCGGTTCGTCCGCTTCCGCGAAGCCCGGCGAGAAGAAGCCCACGCCGGAGCTGGAGAAGGCCGCCTTCGCCACGCTCCCGGAGCCCTGCAAGGCGCTCCAGACGGGGACGATCGACACGCTCGTCCCGGAGGCGAAGGACAAGAACGGCACGGCGACCACGTCGAACGACCTCGCCACCCGGGCCAGCTGCTCCTGGAACGGTCTGGACGAGGACGGTCTCAAGGGCTCCCAGTACCGCTGGCTGTCGCTCTCCTTCTTCCGCACCGACTCGCACGCCTCGCTCGGCAGCGCCAACAAGCGCGCCGAGGAGCAGTACGGCAAGCAGGTCGAGGCGGCGAAGGCCACCGAGGGTGCGCAGGAAGTGAAGGCCGAGGCCGTGGAGGGCCTGGGCGACCAGGGCACGTCGGTCGTCTACTCGGTGAAGAAGGACGTCGACTTCTTCAACACGACGATCGTGGCGCGCACCCAGAACGTCGTCGTCACCCTCGACTACAACGGCGCGGCCTACGAAGGTGCCGGCGCCCCGGACCGGGCGAAGCTCCTCCAGGACGCGATCACCGCGGCGAAGGAGGCAGTGGGCTCCGTCGCGGGCGCCAACAAGCCCGAGGAGCAGCCGCAGTCCCCTCAGCCCCAGTAGGAGCGGTGGCTGGTCAGGGCCTCCTGGAGCGCTGACTTCCAGTCACCCGTACGCTGTGCCTGCCGCAGCTCTGTAAGGGCTCGGTAAGCGCCCGGTTTGTGCTCGACAAGGGGAGGGGATCGCGGGTGGCCGCGATGCAGCTGACTCGTACGCACCGCATACTCATCGGTGTCGTCGTCGCCGGAGCCGTCGTCATCGCGGGCATAGGTTTCGCGGGCTCGTACGCCGCGGTCCGCGAGCTCGCGGAGAAGAAGGGCTTCGGCAGCTTCTCCCTGGTGTTCCCGATAGGGATCGACGCCGGTATCTGCGTCCTCCTGGCGCTGGACCTGCTGCTGACCTGGCTGCGGATCCCCTTCCCCCTGCTGCGCCAGACGGCGTGGCTGCTGACGGCGGCGACGATCGCGTTCAACGGCGCGGCCTCGTGGCCGGATCCGCTCGGTGTCGGCATGCACGCGGTGATCCCGATCCTGTTCGTGGTGACGGTGGAGGCCGCCCGGCACGCGGTGGGGCGGATCGCCGACATCACGGCGGACCGGCACATGGAGGGCGTGCGCATCACGCGGTGGCTGCTGTCGCCGGTGCCGACGTTCAAACTGTGGCGCCGGATGAAGCTGTGGGAGCTGCGTTCCTACGAGCAGGCGATCGGCATGGAGCAGGACCGGCTGATCTACCAGGCCCGGATGCAGGCGCGGTACGGGCGCTTCTGGCGGCAGAAGGCACCGGTGGAGGCGCTGATGCCGCTGAAGCTGGCCCGGATCGGTGTACCGCTCTCGCAGACGGCGCCGGACGCCCTGGCGGCGACCGGGATCGACCCGGCGGTACTGCCTCCGCCGGCGCAGCAGACCGCCGGGGCGGCTCCGGCCCTGGAGGCCCCGTTGACGGGCGCTCCGCAGCCGGACGGGGAGGTCGGCCCGGACCAGGAGGCGCACCGGACCGAGCACGCCCAACTCCAGCAGGCCCAACTCCATCAGGCCCAGATCCAGCACGCCCCGGCAGCGGCAGCGGTCCACGCCCAAGCCCAAGCCCAGGCCCAGGGTCCCCAGGTGGTGCCCGCGGCGGCCACCCAGATCCCGCCGGCGTTCGCGGTGGACCCGACGGCGATGCCCGCGGCCCACAACAGCGCCTGGTTCGCCGGGCCGAAGGCACCGCAGGCCGCGTACGAGGGCGGCTACAACCCGCAGTACGTCGAGGGCCTGGAGCCGACGCCGGTCCTGCCCCCGATGGGTCCCGACGAGCAGCAGGTGCAGGCGGCCGTGCCGGGTCCCCGCGCGGAGGCGGACCCGGCCGCCGAGGCCGGAGCCGAAGCGGGAGCCGAGCCCGGGGCCGAGGCCGAGGCCGACGGGGACGCGGAGAAGTTCGCGGAGGCGGCGTACGAGGTGTTCCGCACCCACCTGGTGGAGAGCGGCGAGGTGCTGACCGCCGAGCAGCTCGACATACTGCTGGCCGACCGCTACGGGGTGGTCCACCCGCGCAGCGGTTCGCTGATCCGCAAGATCTTCCCCCAGCTGAAGCTGCGCTACCAGCGGGAGCTGGAGAACGAGCACATCGCCTGAGGCTGTCTCGCGGCGCGCACAAGGGCCCGTACCCTCCTCCGACCGAGGAGGGTACGGGCCCTTGCGCGTATCCGGGCTCAGCCCGTGCGGGATCTCAGACGGCGAGCAGCTTGCGCACCCGGTCCGCGCCCACGGCCAGCAGCAGCGTGGGCAGACGCGGCCCGGTCTCCCGGGTCACCAGGAGCCGGTAGAGGAGGGCGAAGAAGGTGCGCTGCGCGACCTTGAGCTCGGGGGTCGGCTTGGCGTCGGGCTCCAGCCCGGCCATGACCTTCGGGACGCCGTAGACGAGCGTGGTGAGCCCGTCGAGCGACCAGTGCGCGTCGAGGCCTTCCAGGAGCAGGCGCAGGGACTCGCGGCCGTCGTCGTCCAGAGAGGACAGCAGCTCGGTGTCGGCGTCCTCGCGCACGAGGGTCCGCTGGTCGGCCGGGACCTGCGTGGTGATCCAGTTCTCGGCGCGGTCCAGGCGCGGCCGTACCTCGTCGAGCGAGGTGAGCGGCTTGTCCGGCTCCAGGTCGGAGAGGATGCGCAGGGTCTGCTCGTCGTGTCCGGCGGTGATGTCGACGACCGACGCGAGGGTGCGGTACGGCATCGGGCGCGGGGTGCGCGGCAGCTCGTGGGAGGCGACGCGGGCGGCGCGGGCGTGCGCGGCGGCGTCGGCCGGCAGGACGGTGCCGTCGGCGACCTTGGCCTCCAGCTTGTCCCACTCGTCGTAGAGGCGCTGGATCTCCTGGTCGAAGGCGATCTTGAAGGACTGGTTGGGCCGGCGGCGGGCGTAGAGCCAGCGGAGGAGCTGCGGCTCCATGATCTGCAGGGCGTCGCCGGGGGTGAAGACCCCGCCCTTGCTGGAGGACATCTTGGCCATGCCGCTGATGCCGACGAAGGCGTACATCGGGCCGATCGGCTGCTCGCCGCCGAAGATGTGGACGATCTGGCCGCCGACCTGGAACGAGGAGCCGGGCGAGGAGTGGTCGACGCCGGAGGGCTCGAAGACCACGCCCTCGTAGGCCCAGCGCATCGGCCAGTCGACCTTCCAGACGAGCTTGCCGCGGTTGAACTCACTGAGCTTGACCGTCTCGGTGAACTCGTCCTCGGTGCAGACGTAGGTCATCTCGGTCGTCTCGTCGTCGTACGAGGTGACCTTGGTGAAGTCCTTGCCGCACCGGCCGCAGTACGGCTTGTACGGGAAGTACCCGCCCTCGCCGGCGCTGCCGTCGTCCTCGGCGGCCGCGCCGGAGCCCTCGGCGGCCTCCAGCTCGGCCTCGTCGACCTGCTTCTGCTGGGGCTTCTTGCCGCCCGGCTTGGCCTTGGTGCGGTACTGGGCGAGGACGGCGTCGATGTCGCCGCGGTGCTTCATCGCGTGCAGGATCTGCTCGCGGTAGGCGCCGGTGGTGTACTGCTCGGTCTGGCTGATCGGGTCGTACTCGACGCCGAGCTCGGCCAGCGACTCGGCCATGGCGGCCTTGAAGTGCTCGGCCCAGTTCGGGTACGCGGAGCCCTCCGGGGCGGGGACGGCGGTCAGCGGGCGCCCGATGTGCTGGGCATGCGACTCCTCGGTGACGCCGGGGATGCCCTTGGGGACCTTGCGGAAGCGGTCGTAGTCGTCCCAGGAGATGAGGTGGCGGACTTCGCGGCCGCGGCGGCGGATCTCGTCGGCGACCAGGTGCGGGGTCATGACCTCGCGGAGGTTGCCCAGGTGGACCGGGCCGGACGGGGAGAGCCCGGACGCGACGACGACGGCTTTGCCGGGGGCTCGGCGCTCCGCCTCGGCGATGACATCGTCCGCGAAACGGGAGACCCAGTCGGTCTCGGTGCTGCTCTGCGCGCTCTGAGCCACGACACGTCCTTCTATCTCGAATGCTGGCTTCGGCCATTCTCCCAGACGGAAGGGGCCGCTCCGGGGTTGCTTCCGCCTGCTGATACGCGGCCCTTATACCGAGAAGGGGACGGGCTCCGCGTGGGATACTCGGCACTTGTCGGAACGCCCAAGACCCACTCGGGCACAACCTCACAGGAACGGCAGCTCATGGCCTCGGTCCCTTCCCTCGCTTCCTCCGTCGAACAGCGCGTCTCGGACGCCCTCGCCTCCGCCCTGCCGGAGGCCGGTGCGGCCGACCCCATGCTGCGACGAAGCGACCGGGCCGACTTCCAGGCCAACGGCATCCTGGCGCTCGCGAAGAAGGCCAAGGCCAACCCGCGCGAGCTGGCGACGACCGTGGTCGAGGCCATCCCCACGGGTGACCTGATCAACGAGATCGAGGTCTCGGGCCCCGGCTTCCTCAACATCACCGTCTCGGACGAGGCGATCGTCAAGACCCTCGCCGCACGTGCCGCGGACGACCGGCTCGGCGTGCCGCTGAACGCCTCCGCCGGCACCACGGTGATCGACTACGCGCAGCCGAACGTCGCCAAGGAGATGCACGTCGGGCACCTGCGGTCCGCCGTGATCGGCGCGGCGATGGTGGAGATCCTGGAGTTCACGGGCGAGAAGGTGGTCCGCCGCCACCACATCGGCGACTGGGGCACCCAGTTCGGCATGCTGATCCAGTACCTGCTGGAGCACCCGCACGAGCTCGACCACAAGTCCGGCGACGGCGACGAGCAGGCCTCCGGCGAGGAGGCCATGTCGAACCTCAACCGCCTGTACAAGGCCTCGCGCGCGCTCTTCGACTCCGACGAGGAGTTCAAGACGCGGGCCCGGGCACGGGTGGTCGACCTCCAGGCCGGCGAGCCGGAGACCCTCGCCCTGTGGCAGCGGTTCGTGGACGAGTCGAAAATCTACTTCTACTCGGTCTTCAACAAGCTGGACATGGACATCCAGGACCCGGACGTGGTCGGCGAGTCCGGCTACAACGACATGCTGACGGAGACCTGCAAGCTGCTGGAGGAGTCGGGCGTCGCGGTCCGCTCCAACGGTGCGCTGTGCGTGTTCTTCGACGACGTCAAGGGCCCGGACGGCAACCCGACGCCGCTGATCGTGCAGAAGTCGGACGGCGGCTTCGGCTACGCGGCCACCGACCTGTCGGCGATCCGCGACCGCGTGGCCAACCTCGGCGCGACCGAGTTGATCTACGTGGTCGACGCGCGGCAGTCGCTGCACTTCAAGATGGTCTTCGAGACGGCGCGCCGGGCGGGCTGGCTGAACGACGACGTCAAGGCCGTGCAGCTGGCCTTCGGCACCGTCCTCGGCAAGGACGGCAAGCCGTTCAAGACCCGTGAGGGCGAGACGGTCCGGCTGGTGGACCTGCTGGACGAGGCGATCGACCGCGCCTCCGCCGTGGTCCGCGAGAAGGCCCAGGACCTCACCGAGGCCGAGATCGCCGAGCGCGGCGCCCAGGTGGGCATCGGGGCGGTGAAGTACGCCGACCTGTCGACGTCCGCCTCCCGGGACTACAAGTTCGACCTGGACCAGATGGTCTCGCTGAACGGCGACACGTCCGTGTACCTGCAGTACGCGTACGCCCGTATCCGGTCGATCCTGCGCAAGGCGGGCGACACCCGGCCGGTCGCCCACCCCGAGGTGGCGCTGGCCCCGACCGAGCGCGCGCTGGGCCTGCACCTGGACGGCTTCGGCGAGCTGATCGCGGAGGCTGCGGCGGAGCACGCCCCGCACAAGCTGGCGGCGTACCTGTACCAGCTGGCGTCGCTGTTCACGTCGTTCTACTCGGAGTGCCCGGTCCTCAAGGCGGACACGGCGCAGCAGGTCGAGAACCGTCTGTTCCTGTGCGAGCTGACGGCCCGCACCCTGAACAAGGGCATGTCCCTGCTGGGCATCCGCACCCCCGAGAAGCTCTGACACGGCTCCCGGTCCCCACGACGGCCCCCGGCGCATCCCCGCGCCGGGGGCCGTCGCGTTGCCGCCGGCCGAGCCGTCCCGGGGCTCGGCCGTCACCCGAACGGGCCGATTCGGGCGGCAGGGGCCGGGTAGGGGACGGCGCGTCCTGCCCCAACCACCAGCGGAGGCATCCGTGCCCGATGTGAACGGCCCCTACAAACCCGGCACCCCGTGCTGGATCGACCTGATGGTCCCCGACCAGCAGGCGGCCCTCGACTTCTACTGCGACCTCTTCGGCTGGCAGGGCGAGATCGGACCGGCCGAGCAGGGCGGCTACTCCGTCTGCCTCCTCAAAGGCAGGCCGGTCGCCGGCATCATGAAGGCGTCCAACCCGGACGGGACCGTGCCCGACCCGATGCCGCCGACCGCGTGGACCACGTACCTGGCCACCGACTCCCTCGACTCCACCCTCACGTCGGTCACCGACGCGGGCGGCTCGGTCATGATGGGCGCGACGGACGTCATGGACCTCGGGCGGATGGCCGTGATCACCGACCCGACGGGCGCCGCCGTCGGCCTGTGGCAGGCCGGCACCTTCGACGGCGCGGGCATCGTCAACGAGCACGGCGCCCTGATCTGGAGCGAGCTGAGCACCGGCGACATCCCCGCCGCGGCGGCCTTCTACACCGCGGTCCTCCCCGTCACCACGGCCAGGTCCCAGATGCCCGGCGCCGAGGAGTACACCGAGTTCAAGGTCGCCGACCGCGCGGTCGGCGGGATGATGGACCTCACCAAGCTGCCGCCCGGCGTGCCGCCGCACTGGCAGCCGTACTTCCACGTCGACGACGTCGACGAGATCCAGGCCGCGGTGGTGCGCGCCGGAGGGAGCGTCATGGCCCCGGCCTTCGACATGGCGGCGGGCCGCATGGCCGTCCTCGCCGACCCCCAGGGCGGCACCTTCTCGGTGATCAGGGCGACGGCCCCGGAGCAGCCCTCCTGACCCGGTCGGCCTGACCGGTTCCCGGTCACCCCGAGCGCGAGCCCCCCGGCTGATCACGAGGGTCGGGGGGGCGATCCGGCACCCGCCCTCGGAGGACTTTCGCGGCCGTCCGGCCGCGGGGCGGGGGCACGAGATCTCCGTCGGGGTGTGTGACCAACACCATCGGGGCTTGCGCGGAGGGCAAACGGCAGGGAAAGTTCGAGTGAATCCGGCAGTGGGCCGGAACGACGCGGTCTTCGAGAGGTGACGACAGGATGGGCGGCCTTTCCCGCATCCCGCTTCCGGCCGGTGTTCGCCGCGTCGCCCGCGCCGCCCTGCGCCGCCCTGCGCTGGTGGGCCGGCAGCCCGCCGCGTCGCAACGGGAACGCATCGCCGCGGCAGGTCCCCGGGAGCCGTCCAGGTCCCGCGAGGACGAACTGCTGGAGGCCCTGCCCGGAGTGATCCGGTATCGCGGGCGACTGGCCCACGTCCGTGACGACCTGCTGCCGCCCGACGTACGGGAGGCCAATCTGCGCATCGCCGCGGAGGCGCTGGAGGCGGGCGGCGTCGCGTACGGGCTCGTTCCCGACGGCGGCCCGGCCCACCGGGTCGCGATCGCCCCGGGTGACCGCGATGCCGCGCTCAAGGCCTGGGCCCACGCGTGCGCGGGCCTGCCGGTGTACGCGCAGTTGCTGGGCGACGGCGGGGAACTCGGCGAGGTCCTGGCCGAGTCGCTGCCGGACGCGGTCGCGGCCAAGGAGGCCGCACACCCGCAGACCGGCGGTCCGGCCGACGGGAACCAGCACCCGCCGGTCAGGGGAGTCCGGCTGTTCATGCCTGCCGTGACCTCCGGTCGCACCCTCTACTACGGCCCCGACCACGGCTGCGACCTGGAGTTCTGGGATCCCTCCGATTCCGGTTCCGGGGGTGTCGCGGCCCTGCGCGAATGCCCCTACGGGTGGTGGCTCCCGTCTCTGACGGCGACCGCCACACGCAAGGTGGGCAGCCGCGACTATCCGGTGATCGACGATCTGGACCGCCGGTTCCCGCACGACATCGACTTCCCCGTCGACGCGGTGATCACCTGGGTGGACGCCTCGGACCCCGCCTGGAGAAGCCGCCGGGACGCGGCGGCGGCCGGCACGGACGACGGCGCACGATCCGGTGTCGACCACGCCGAGCACCGCTACCGCGACCGCGGCGAACTCCGCTACTGCCTGCGCTCCATCGCCGCCTACGCACCCTGGATCCGCCGCGTCTTCCTGATCACCGACCACCAGGTCCCGTCGTGGCTGGCCGTCGACCACCCCGGGATCACCGTCGTCGACCATGCTGCCCTCTTCGCCGAGGGCGACCACCGGTCGGTGTTCAATTCGCATGCCATCGAGAGCCGGTTGCACCGCGTACCCGGCCTCTCCGAGCATTTCCTCTACTTCAACGACGACATCTTCCTGGGCCGCCCGCAGCAGCCCCAGAACTACTTCCTGCCTTCCGGGCTGCCCAAGGTGTTCCACGACTCGCGGGCCGTGCCGCCGGGTCCGCCGGACGGCACGGACGACGTGTTCACCGCCTCGCAGAAGACCACCCGGCAGGCGGTCGAGGAGGCCGTCGGCCGCACGTACCCGCACATCCTGGCCCACACGCCCTACCCGCTCAGCCGGTCCCTCTTCGGCCACGTCGAGGACACGCTGCCCGGTCTGCTCTCGGCCACCAGCCGCTCGGTCTTCCGCAGCGCCACCGACGTCGCCCCGGTCACCCTCGCGTCCCACCTGGGTCTGGCGGCCGGCCGGGCCGTCACGGGCGAACTCTCCCACGCGTACGTCTCCACCGGCCGCGCCGACGAGATCGAGCGACTGCCCGATCTGGTGCGGGACCGATGGCCGGACGCGTTCTGCCTGGCCGACGACGAGAGCACCACCGTCACGGCTCTCGAACAGCAGCGGGTCGTCACGGCCTTCCTGGAGGCGTACTTCCCGGTTCCCTCGCCGTACGAGAGGGCCTGACCCGGTCGGCGCAGGCTTGTCCGATGCGGACCGGGTCGGCGCGGACCTTGCCGACGCGGGCCCAGCCGTCCGAGCCCGGCCGATGCGGGCCCCGTACGGCCGCTGCCGTACACCCCGTTGACCGGAGCGACCCGCCGGCCGCCCCGCTGACCCGCCGCGCGGCGATCCGGGACGCCGCCCCGCCTCTCAGGCCCCGCTCGCCCGCTCCGCCACCAGCGCCGCCAGTCCGTCCAGGATCCGGTCCAGGCCGAAGCGGAACTGGAAGTCCGGCTCGTCCGAGCCCGTGAATGCGTCCGATTCCAGCAGGCGCGTCACGGCCGGGTGGCTGTCCGGGCCCGTCATCAGCCGCAGCGTGCGCAGGTATTGGCCCATGACCTGGTCCGGCGCGACGCCGGACTTCACGATGGCGTCCCTCATGTCCGCGGCCATCGTCGCCTCGTTGCGGACCAGACCGCCGATCAGGATGATCGTCGAGATCTTCTCGCTCTCGGTCAGGTCCGCGTCGGCCATCGCCGCCAGTCCGCGCTCCATCCAGGCCAGTTGGTTCGGGCTGACCGGCGCCCCGGTGATCGGGATGCGCAGGATCCAGGAGTTGGCCATCAGGACGGCCCGCTGCGCGTACGCCCACTCGGTCAGCAGTCGGCGCCACCCCCACCCCTCCGCCTCCGGCGGCAGTGCCGGCGGGGTGCCGACGCCCGCGTCCGACATCAGGATGTGCAGCTCCTCCTTCGCCGTGACGTACCGGTAGAGGGACATCGTCGAGACGCCCAACTCCTTGGCCACCCGGCCCATGGAGACGGCGTCCATCCCCTCACCCGCGGCCAGCGCCACGGCCTTCTCCACGATGCGCGGCAGCGTGAGCGTGGGGCGCGGGCCCTTCCCGGGCCGTTCGCGCAGGCCCCAGGCCATTTCCAGACTCGCCGGAAGCCCGGTACCGGTGCCTTCGTCGTCCTCGTCCGCCATGACCGCCCACTCCTCGATTGACCCCCATCCTAGTTCTGTGTATTACTTACGCAGAAAAGCGTAAGGCATACGCAGAAGCGTTCGCGAAGGGAGCAGCATCCCGCATGACCCCACACGCCTCCGGCACCCTCGGGATCCACGCCACCGGCCTGACCAAGTCCTACGGCGGCGTCCGCGTCCTCGACGGCATCGACCTCGCCGTCCCCCGCGGCAGCGTCCTCGCCCTCCTCGGCCGCAACGGCGCCGGGAAGACCACCACCGTCCGAATCCTCGCCACGCTCACCGCGCCCGACGCCGGAACCGCCCGCGTCGCCGGCCACGACACCGCCTCCCAGCAGGCCCGCGTCCGCGAACGCATCAGCCTCACCGGACAGTTCGCGGCCGTCGACGAGCTCCAGACCGGCGCCGAGACGCTGCGCATGATGGGCCGCCTGAGCGGACTCACCCCGCGCGCCGCCCGCGCCCGCGCCGACGAACTCCTCGCCCGGTTCGGTCTCGCCGACTCCGCCGCACGCACGGCCAGGACGTACTCGGGCGGCATGCGACGCCGCCTCGACCTCGCCGCCAGCCTCGTCTCCCGCCCCGAGGTGCTCTTCCTCGACGAGCCGACCACCGGCCTCGATCCGCGCAGCCGCCAGGACCTGTGGGAACTCGTACGGGAACTGCGCGCCGACGGCACGACCGTGCTGCTCACCACCCAGTACCTGGAGGAGGCGGACCGGCTCGCCGACCGCGTCGCCGTCCTCGCCGACGGCCGGATCGCCGCCGAGGGAGCCCCCGCCGAGCTCAAGGCACGCGTCGCGGGCCACCGGCTGGACCTCACCCTCACCACACAGGACGCCTACGAGGCCCTGGCCCCGCGCGCCGTCCACCTCGCACCCGAGGACCTCACCCTCGGCGTCGCCACCGACGGGAGCGCCGCCCACGTCCGCGCCCTGCTCGACGAACTCGACCCGGACCGCACCGCCGTGGACCGCTTCGCCGTCCGCACCGCCACCCTCGACGACGTGTTCCTCACCCTGACGGGAGCCGACCGATGACCGCCGCACCCGTGAGCGCCCTCGCCCTGTCCGGCCGCAGCCTGCGCATCAGCCGCCGCAGCCCGGACGCGCTGATCGCCGCCCTGATGCTGCCCGTGATGCTGATGCTGATCTTCGTCTACTTCTTCGGCGGAGCCATCGACACCGGCACGGAGTACGTGACGTACGTGGTCCCCGGCGCCATGCTGCTCTGCGCTGGCTTCGGCGCGGCCTCCACCGCCGTCAGCGTCGCCGACGACCTGCGCACCGGCGTCATCGACCGCTTCCGCACCCTCGACATCGGCGGCATCCCCATCCTCGCCGGACACGTCGCCGCCTCCGTCCTGCGCAACCTGCTCTCCACCGCCCTCGTCCTCGCCGTCGCCCTCGCCATCGGCTTCCGCCCCCAGGCCGGCCCGGCCGCCTTCCTCGCCGCGGCGGGCCTGCTGCTGGCGTACATCACGGCGATCTCGTGGCTGGCCGCCACCCTCGGGCTGCTCGCCAGGACGCCGGAGGCGGCGGGCGGCTTCACCTTCCTGATGATGTTCCTGCCCTACCCGTCCAGCGCCTTCGTGCCGATCGAGACCATGCCCGGTTGGCTACACGGTTTCGCCGGGCACCAACCGCTCACCCCGGTGATCGAATCCCTGCGCGCACTGCTCCTCGCGCAGCCCGCCGGAAGCGCCCCCTGGACGGCCCTGGCCTGGTGCGCGGGCATCACGGCCGTGGCCATGGCCCTGGCGGCCGCCCTCTTCCGCAGCAGGACCCGCTGAGCGGCTCCGGCAGGAGCCCCTCAGCGGGCCGGCGGTCCGCCCGCCGCTCAGCGGTTGAGCGGGTAGGAATGACGGCCCGTCGCCTCGTCGATCTCCGAGTGGGCCTTCTGCAACATCTGCTGCGCGAGATCCATGAGCGCCCGAGCGCCCGCGATCTCTTCCCCGACCCTCATCTGCTCCGGGTCGGAGGGGTGGCGCAGGGCATAGCCCCGCGCCCTGATCTCGGAGCCGTCCCCGAGCCGTACCAGGGCCGCCGCACTGGTGCGGTGGCCCTCCTCGGTGAATTCGAGCTCCACATGCCACCCGACGAGCGTGGCCATGGTGCATCACCTCCAGGGGTCACCCTTGCCTCCAGGGTGCGCCTGCGCCGCGGAGGGCGCGAGCGGAACCACACCGGGCCGACGGGGCGGGGGGCGCGAGGCGAGGCAGGGGCGTGGGGAAGCGCGTATGGGGCGGGTCAGCCGCTGGCCAGGCTTGTCGCGACCGACTGGAACCACGCCCCGTACGAGAACGGCTCGGGCGGGTTGACCTCCATGCCGAGTTCCGCAGCGGCCAGGGCGTAGTCCCCCTCGTCCATCGGGAGGGCGATCAGCTCGTGGAGCTCGCCGACAAGCCGGGCGACGAGCTGCGGGTCGGTGGTGGCGGCGTAGTCCGCGACCGCAGCCTCGTGGTCGGGGAATTCGTCGACGATGTCCTGCGAGAACCAGCCGCCCAGCAGCTGGGCGGCCTCCGGGAACCTCGCATGCCACTCCCAGTGCGTCTGCGGGGCCATCGGCGGTGGCACCTCGCCGTCCTCGACGCTCTGCTTGAGGTGGTCGGCGAGCACGAGCAGCCAGTCCCCGATCGCGGCCTGCGGAATCCCGACGTCGGGGACTGCGTAGAACTCACCGAGGTCGATCCGCAGGCGCCCCGGAGGATTCCGGCTGTACTCACGCAGCTGGCGTTCCGCCTCCGCGATGGCCCAGGGGCGGGTGTGCCAGGTGTGGCGCAGATAGGCGTCCAACGCAGGGCTGCGACGCTCGGCCGTGTCCTCCCCCTGCCGGCCGAGGTAGGCACGCATGACCTGATCGAGCTCGCCGTAGCGCCGGTCGTGTTCGAGGGGCTTCATGGGCACGGTCGGTTGCCTCTACAGGTAGAACGGGACGGTGGTCTGGACGACGAACCCGTACGGGCTGTCCGGCTCGCGACGCAGGACGACGCGGGCGGCACGGACGTCGACGGGCCCCTGCCCGGCGAGGAGCATCGCCTCCAACTGCACCCGCCCGACGGGCTCCTCACGGGACGGCCAGGCGGCCTCGATGGTGAGCCGGGCCCGCGTTCCCTGGGCGAGCCAGCGGTGGATGACCTGCTCATTGGCGGTCACCACCTGCTGGGTGGCCCACTGTGCGGTCTCCCGGTCGGGGTAGGTGGCGGATCGGGTCAGCATCGGATCATTGTCTCAATTCGCGTTGAACGACCAGAAGACGCCGACCTCGTCGGCGGACACCGCGACCAGGCCGAGATCCATCATGAGGTCGGTGAAGGGGTGGCCGCCTTCCAGGTCCCGCGCCAAGAAGTCGGGCGCGTCGCAGGTACGGGCGAGATCGGAGGAGGTCCAGAACGTAGCGTCGGGGCCGAACCGGTCCAGCGCGTTCCGTGCGTCCAGGAGCACCGCGTCGCGGTCTTCCCGAAACCGGATCGGGGAACCTTCGAACCACCACTCCTGCGCGAACGACGCGAGCAATCCGACGGCCGCGTCGGCCCTGATCGGTCGGACCCCGTTGCGGATGTCCTCGGCACTCATGGCACGGAACGGGTACGACGGACGGTAGGTCCGACGTCCTTCCTCATCCATCTCCCATTCCAAGGTGGACCAACCCCGCGGGTCGGGAACGGCACGCTCCATGACCGCGAGCGCATCCTCGGCCCAGTCCTCGTGCAACCGGGGCCCGCACCTCGCGAAGGTGTAGACGTCCTCTAGGAGCCGCAGCAGTGCGCGGTCCCAGGTGTTGCCGTCGAGGGTACTCATCATGGTGTCGGGAGGTCCTTTGGTCGCGGCGAGGGCATCGACGTGTAGATGACATATGGGGGGTCGAGGCTGGAATCGTACTTGAGGATGGTTTTGACATATTTGACGTCAACTGCCTTAGCGTCGAGGCCGTGGTCCTTGTAACCAGTACCGGCGATCGTGCCCGGAGTGCCGTCCTGGTTTTCCGTGGGCTGCTTGGAGACGTAGCGGCCACTGACTTCGCCGTTGGGCGTGGCGCTCTCGACAGGGAATTTCTTACCATTCCCAGGGTTGGAGGCAATCCATGCGTCGATCTCGGCTTGCTTGAGCCGAAGGTTCTGCTCGGTCAATCGCTGCGCGTCGCCGAACGTCTTGAAGCTTGACGAACCGCCGATGCTGGGCTTGGCGCCCTCAGGCCAGGCATTCGACGCGTTTGACTGGTCGCGCAAGCGCTGCGCAAGCTGCTCGTCGGTCTTGCCCACGTGCTTGTCCAGGGTGTGACCACCGCCGAGGTACTCGTTGGCGGCCAGGTCGAAGGCCACGTTGCCGTTCGAGCCCGGAACGGTCCACTGCTGCTCGTGCTTGAAGTCGTTGAGCGACCGGGAGCCGAAGCCGTGGGCACGGGCGACGCCCGCCTCGAACTTCGGGGCGCTCATGTGCGCTTCGTCCAGGACCTTCTGGAGCGCCTCCATGCGTGTGGTGAGGCCGTCCACGATGCCGGTGTACTTGTCCACGATCCGGTTGAGCTTGGCCTTGTCCAGGTTCAGGACCGTGTTGACGTCAAACTTCAGCAGGAGCCCCACGGCGCCCCCGGCCCCGCTGGCCACGCTGGTGACCGCGCCCGCGATGGTCTTGAGACTGGGCTTCTCCTTGGCCTTCTCCAAGTCGTCGAGGATGCTCATGGCGGCCTTCTTCATGGCTCGCTTGAGCTCTTCGAAGACGTCGTGTTCCAGTTCGACGGCGGCTTCCGCGTACGCGCGCAGACAGTCGCTGATCTTGATCGCCACGTCGGCCAGGACGGCCATCACCGGCTGACTGCCCGTGGCCACCCGTGCCCCGTGCGAGCCGGTGGCCTGCGCCCACTGGTAGCCGTGCCGGGACGGCCCGGACTGACCCCAGTCCGTCGCACCCCACAGCGCACTGCAGAACGTCCGCATGGCGGCTTCCCAGTCGGCCCGGCCGTGGTTGGTGATGGTACCGATGATGCTCGTCAGCTCGGCCGCCGTGTTGCCCGGGACGACCGAGGCGTTCATCCAGCTGTGGCAGTGCGAGTTGAGGTAGTGCTGCTGCGGGTAGGGGTAGACGTCCGCCACCTTGCCGACGCGGAAGATGTTCTTCGCGGCGGGCTGCAAGACATCCCGGACGATCTCCGGGATGCCCTCCATCGCGCCACGGATCAGGTCGTCTCCGCCGTCGTTGTCACCCCACTTGATGTCGGGGACGCTGGCGAATTTGGGGTCCTTGTCGATGACCGTGGGCAGCGGGCGCTGCTCTGCAGCCTTCCCGGGCTTGGGGTGGGCCGCCGCATCGGCCCTGGTGTAGGCGTTGGCGGTCTCCGTGAAGCCGACGGCGACACCGCCGATGCTGACCACGCTCTTGCCCAGCACCTCCAGCCAGCGGTTTCCTATCTTCTTGTAGGCCTGCGCGAACTTCTCGGCGCTGGTGCCCGCCCCACCGGCGTCCGGGTACTTCTGGAGCTCCTGCACGAGTGTGTTCCCACCTCGCATCATGGGGTCCTGCTGTCCGGCGACCCGGCCGGAGACGGTCCACAGGCTCGACGGCTTGACGTCGATGTTGCCGCCTCCGGCAGGCGGCTGCGCCGGGCCGGGGCCCGGGGTGGGGCCGGCCATCAGGCTCCGCCTCCCCAGCCCTGGAGCACGGATTTGTTCGCCGCGGCGTAGTTGAGGTGTCCCGTGACCACGACCTCGTGGAGCCAGGCCTGCGCGGCTTTGAGGTCCTGGGCCGAGCGATCCCATTTGTCGAGCTCGTCGATGAAGGCCTGCCGGGCCTCGCCGTCCCAGCTCAGAACGGCCTTCTTGGTGCGCTCGTAAAGCAGGTCTAGCTTCTCGTTGAGGTTCTTGAGGATCTCCTCCAGGTCGCCGGAAAGGCGCTGCAGGGTGGCGAAATCGACGGTTATACGGTCGTCGTCCGACATGGTGGTGCTGTTCCTCGCTGCTCTCAGATGTCCTGCAGACGGCTCTGCGAAGCCGCTGGAGCCTGGTCGGGCACGGTCAATTCCTCGGCGGCCTCCGACACGTTCTCCTGGCTCTGTACGCGCTTGAACGCGGCCAAGATCTCCAGTTCCTGGGCTGTGAAGCCGTCACGGGCAGCCCTGGTGGCCTCTTCGAGGAGGGCGAGCACCTGCCGGATCCGCACGGCGTCCTCGGCCGCTCCCCGATGCAAGGAGCGGTAGGCCGTAGCGGTGGGACCCTGCCAGCCGGCCGCGATGCTGTCGACCACCCGGTCCATGTCGCGGATCTGCCGTTCCAGATGGCCTTGCATCTGGTCCAGGTCGTCAGCGAGCCGGGTGAGGCCGTCCTCCGAGACCCTGAGATCGCTGTCCTGCATGTCCACCCCTCGCCGGCACAGCCAGGCCGAATTCGTACGCACTGCCTATGAGGTTCGCATACCGGCACACCCAACGACTGAGTACACGCACTCATGTGCGGGCTGTTCCCGAAGAGTTCACTGGAGCCATGACCCCGACCCTGCCCCTGACCCCGGACACCGACCGCCACCCGCGCGCGTTCGTCGCGCCGCTCGTCTCCACCCTGCTGACGCTGCCGATGGCGGCCTTGGCGTTCTTCTTCGCGGGGTTGGCGCCCATGGCCTGCGACTCGTGCGGGGGCGAGGTGAGCGCCCGGTTCGACGCCTCCTACCGCATCGCCTTCCCGGTGTTCGGGTTCGGCCTGGTGGTGGTCCTGGCCGTGCTGCTCTCCGCGTGGGCACTGCCCTGGCGGCGGCGCAACGCCGCCACCAGGGTGTGGCTGGCCGTGGCCGCACCGGCGGCCGTCGTCCTCGACTTCGTCGTCTTCAACGGCCTCGTCGACTGGCCGTAGGGGACGCCTTCAGCGGGCCTCGCGGAGCCAGCCCGCGACCTCGGTGGCCCAGTAGGTGAGGATCGTGTCCGCGCCCGCGCGCTTGATGCCCAGCAGGGTCTCCAGGATGGCCCGGTCCCGCTCGATCCAGCCCTTCTCGGCGGCCGCCTCGATCATCGCGAACTCGCCGCTGATCTGGTACGCCGCGACCGGAACGTCCACGGCCTCCGCGACCCGGTACAGGATGTCGAGGTAGGGGCCGGCGGGCTTGACCATGACCATGTCCGCGCCCTCCTCCAGGTCGAGCGCGAGCTCCCGCAGGGACTCGCGGGCGTTGGCCGGGTCCTGCTGGTACGTCTTGCGGTCGCCCTGGAGGGAGGAGGCGACGGCCTCGCGGAACGGGCCGTAGAAGGCGGAGGAGTACTTCGCCGTGTAGGCGAGGATCGAGACGTCCTCGTGCCCGGTCTCGTCGAGGGCGTCGCGGATGACACCGACCTGCCCGTCCATCATGCCGCTGGGACCCACGACGTGGACGCCCGCGTCCGCCTGGACCTGCGCCATCTCGGCGTAGCGCTCCAGCGTCGCGTCGTTGTCGACGCGGCCGTGCTCGTCCAGGACGCCGCAGTGCCCGTGGTCGGTGTACTCATCGAGGCACAGGTCCGACATGATCACCAGGTCGTCGCCGACCTCGGCCTTCACATCCCGGATGGCGACCTGCAGGATGCCGTCCGGCTCGGTGCCGGCCGTGCCCAGGGCGTCCTTGTTCTCGTCGGCCGGGACGCCGAAGAGCATGATGCCCGCGACCCCCGCCTCGACCGCCTCGACGGCGGCCTTGCGCAGGGTGTCCCGGGTGTGCTGGACCACGCCCGGCATGGCGGAGATGGCGAGCGGCTCGCTGATGCCCTCGCGCACGAAGGCCGGGAGGATCAGGTCAGAGGGGTGCAGCCGGTTCTCCGCGACCATCCGCCGCATCGCCGGGGTGGTGCGCAGCCGGCGGGGCCGCGAACCGGGGAAGGATCCGTACGCGCTCATGTTCCAGTCGCCTCTTCGAGCATCGACAGCAGTCGCAACCAGCCTAGAGCCCGTGCGGCGGCCCGCCCGCGCCGACCGCCCCGACGGTGAACTCGCACCACACCGTCTTACCCGGTACCGGTACCGGTGCCACGGCCCCCCACCGGTCCGCGACCGCCGCCACCAGCAGCAGCCCGCGCCCGCCCTCGGCGCCCGGGTCCCGGCCCGCGATCCGCGGCCGGCCGCCCCCGCTGTCGTGCACCTCGACCCGTACGGTGCCGTCGTAGCGCAGCATCCGCAGCCGGTAGCCGCGGCCGGGCGGGACGCCGTGCAGCAGGGCGTTGGTCGCCAGCTCGCTCACGCAGAGCAACACGTCGTCGTGGCGGCATGTGACACCCCACGCGTGAAGTGTCTCTGCCGCGAACTGCCTGGCAGGGCGCACGGTCTGGCGGCTGCGCGGGTAGAACCGCTCGCGCAGCAGGGCCGGTTGGATATCCACGTTCACCCCGCCATCGTCGCCCTGCGTCACTAGCGTGGAGGAGACGAGCAACCCGTACTCCTTGAGGAGTACGGGTTGGTACGGGTATCTCGCGCGCCGAGGCGGGGAGTTCAACGGACATGCCAGTACGCAAGAGGCCGCGGCCCAACGAGACCGCCATGAAGATGGTCGGCGCCCTGGTCGCCGCCGCCCGCATCGCCGGAGGACTGACCCAGCGCGCCTTCGCGGAGACCCTGCACCTGGATGTCGAGACCATCGCCTCGATCGAGCAGGGCCGACGGGTCCTGATGCCGAACGTCGCCGAGAGGATGGACCGCGCCCTGGGCCTGCCCGGCCTCCTGTCCGTCGTGGCGAACCGCCTCCCGGAGGTGGACATGGTCCCGGCCTGGGCGGAGGAGTACATGGAGCGGGAGGCGGAGGCCCTGGCGCTGTCGTGGTTCGACACGCTGACCGTTCCGGGGCTGCTCCAGACCGAGGCCTACGCCCGCGCCGTCCTCGGCTGCCGCGTCCCCTTCGTCGGCGAGGCGAAGATAGAGCTGCAGACCGCGCACCGGATGAGGCGCCAGGAGATCCTGCGCCGCGCCGTCCCGCCCACCCTCAGCTTCGTGATCTGGGAGGCGGCCCTGCGGGACCGGATCGGCGGGGACGAGGTCCACCGGGAGCAGATCCGGCACCTGCGCGCCTGCGCCGACCGCCCGGCCATCTCCCTCCAGGTGCTGCCCCTCGGGCTCATCACCCACGCGGGCCTCGACGGCGCCTTCATCCTGCTGGAGACACCGGAGTTCCAGCACCTGGCCTACTCGGAAACCCAGCGCGGGAGCTTCCTCGTCAGGGACCCGAACGAGGTCAGCATCCTCTCGCAGAAGTATGCGATGCTGCGGTCACAGGCCCTCAACTTTGCCGAGACGAAGGACCTGTTGGACCGGCTGGCAGGAGAGACATGAGCACCCCACTGAAGTGGTTCAAGTCCAGCTACAGCGGCAGCGAGGGCGGCGCGTGTCTGGAGGCCGCCTTCGCCTGGCGGAAGTCCTCCTACAGCGGTGACGAAGGCGGGGCCTGCGTCGAGGTCGCCGCCTGCGGCTGTGCCGACACCGTCCACGTCCGGGACTCCAAGGTCGCCGACGGGCCCGTGCTCGCGCTCGCCCCCGCCGCCTGGGCCGGTCTGACCCGCTGGGTTCGTTCCTGAGCCTCCGGTCGCGCACCTCGGCGATCCGCGGTTTCGTGGTGGCAGAGGCGTGTGTACCGATGCGGCGGCATCGGCCGCCGGATCGTGCCCTGGCCGCGTCGCAGGAGGGCGGATGTCCGCACCAGGTCCCACAGCCCGCCGCCGGCGCCGTGCGGCTGTCCTCGCCGCGGCGCTGGCCTGCTCCGCGCTGCTCACCGGGCCCGGGCCCGCCGCCGCACGCGGCGCGCCCCCATCTCCGTCACCTCCGGTGAGCGGCGGCGTTCCGCGGCTGGACTGGAGTCCCTGCAAGCCCGGCAGCCCGTGGGACTGCGCCACCGCGAAGGTGCCGCTCGATCACGCCGCGCCCGCGGGCCGCACCATCGACCTGGCGGTCGTCCGGCGGCAGGCCGCCGATCCCGGCCGGCGCGTGGGCACGCTCTTCGTGAACCCCGGTGGGCCCGGGGGCCCCGGGACCGTGCAGGTGCCGCAGAACTACGACTCCTTCCCGAAGGAGGTGCGGGAGCGGTTCGACATCGTCAGCTGGGACCCGCGCGGGATCGGCAACAGCACCGCCGTGAACTGCTTCGACACCGCCGAGGAGGCCAAGGCCTGGGCGGCCCGCCCACCCGGCGGCTTCCCCGTCGGCGCGCAGGAACGCAAGGCCTGGACCGACGCCTACGCGGACCTCGGCCGGCTCTGCGAGAAGCGCGACCCGGACCTGCTGCGCCACGTGTCGACCGCCGACACCGCCCGGGACCTCGACCTGCTCCGCCGGTCGGTCGGCGAACCGCAGCTGAACTACCTCGGCGTCTCCTACGGGACCATCCTGGGCGCCACCTACGCCAACCTCTTCCCCGGCAACGTCCGCGCCATGGTCCTCGACAGCAACATCGACCCGCAGGCCTGGACGAACGGCACCTCGCAGGGCGAGCCGCGCACCACCACCTTCCTGCGCATGGGCTCGGACCGCACCGCCGCCGCCACCCTGGACCGGTTCCTCACCCTCTGCGGATCGGCGCCCGCGACCCGCTGCGCCTTCTCCGCGGGCAGCCCCCAGGCCACCCGCGAGAAGTTCGACCGGCTGATGCAGCAGCTCCGGGAGCACCCGGTGGGCCCCTGGACGTACGCCAGGACGGTCGCCGACACCGTGCAGGGCCTCTACATCGTCCGCGGCTGGCCCGCCCTCGCCGACCGGCTCCAGGAACTGTCGCAGGGCCGCGCCCCGAAGCCCGCCGTGTATCCGCCGCCACCCCCGGTGGCGGAGCCGAATCCGTACCTCGGCGACGAGCAAGCGGCGGCGGTGTGGTGCTCCGACAGCCCCAATCCGCGCGACCCCGCCGTCTACCAGGGCCTGGAGGAGGACAGCGCCCGGCGGGCCGGCGACGCGGGACGCTTCTGGACGTGGGCGGCGGAGACCTGCGCCACCTGGCCGGCCAGGTCCGCCGCCAGCTACGGCGGCCCGTGGGACAGGCCCACCGCCCGTCCCGTCCTGGTGATCGGGACCCGGTACGACCCCTCCACGCCCTATGCGGGCGCCGAGGCCATGGCCCGTGAGCTGGCGGACGCCCGCCTGCTCACGAACGACGGGTACGGGCACACCGCGCTGTTCAACAACGCCAGCAGCTGCATCAGCGCGTACGAGAGCCGCTACCTCGTCGACGGGACGCTTCCGCCCCCCGGCACGGTCTGCCGCCCGGACCGGGTTCCCTTCACCTAGGGGGCGTCCGGCGGCTCGTTGCGCTCGCGCCAGTCCTCGAGCGCGTTCGCCCGGTGGTCGGGCCGGTAGATGGGGCCCAGTTCCTCGACCCGCGCGTACGCCTGCGGCGTGTACGGGTCGTCCCGCAGGGCCAGGCCGTAGGCGCCGATCCCCCGAGCAGGATCCGGGCGGCGTCGAAGCGGACCTCGTCGTCCGGGTCCTGCGTCAGGGCGCGCAGTACGGCGGTGGCCCCGGCCGTCAGGGGCCGGACGTGCAGGGGATCAGGGTGCCGGACGGCGCGGGCCACCAGTTCCGTCAGCGGGGCCGCGGCTGCGAACACCGACTCCAGGGCGGTCAGGACGGCGCCGTGTCCGGCGCGGACGGTCCGCCCGCCGAGCGTGGCCGGGCCGGCGTCCCGATCCGGCGGCGCAGTTCCGCTTCCGCTCCCGTCCCGTACCAGTGGCGGGCGGCGGCGAGCAGCCGCTCGCGCTCCGGCTGCGCCAGGCGCAGTTCCGGCTCCCGGAGGTCCCTGGACCACAGCACCGCCGTGACGGTGGCCGGGGAGCCGCCCTCGACAGCCCGCAGCAGGGGTGTCGTGCCGTCCGGCAGCACCCGGTCCGGGTCGGCGCCGGCTTCCACGAGGGCCCCGGCGATCCGGTGGGCGAAGGCGGCCACCGCCGTGCACAGCACCGGCAGTCCCTGCGCGCCGGCGGTGTCCGGGCGGGACCCGGCCCCCAGCAGGGGGCGGGGCTCGCCGCACAACGGGATCGCCGCGGGCGGACCGACGCGAGGGGCCCGGGTGCGTGCACCCGGGCCCCTCGACCGTTCCGTCAGGCCGTCTCCGGCCGGCTAAGCCGCTCACGTCGTACGACGCCTGCGCGCGCCCGGGCGTCGTTCGCTCGGCCGGAAGACCGCTTCGCCGGCCTCCTTGGCCGCCTCGCGGCGTGCCGCGCCGTACTCGGCGAGGGCCTCCGCGAGCTTCGACACCGACGGCTCCGGGGAGAGCACGTCGACCCGCAGGCCGTGCTCCTCCGCGGTCTTGGCCGTCGCCGGGCCGATACAGGCGATGACCGTCACGTTGTGCGGCTTGCCCGCGATCCCGACCAGGTTGCGGACGGTCGAGGAGGACGTGAAGAGAACGGCGTCGAAGCCGCCGCCCTTGATCGCCTCGCGGGTGTCGGCCGGCGGCGGCGACGCGCGCACGGTCCGGTAGGCGGTGACGTCGTCGACCTCCCAACCGAGCTCGATCAGCCCGGCGACCAGCGTCTCGGTGGCAATGTCGGCCCGCGGCAGGAAGACGCGGTCGATCGGGTCGAAGACCGGGTCGTACGGCGGCCAGTCCTCCAGCAGTCCGGCCGCGGACTGCTCCCCGCTCGGGACCAGGTCCGGCTTCACGCCGAACTCCACCAGCGCGGCGGCGGTCTGCTCGCCGACCGCGGCGACCTTGATGCCGGCGAAGGCCCGCGCGTCGAGCCCGTACTCCTCGAACTTCTCGCGGACCGCCTTGACCGCGTTGACCGAGGTGAAGGCGATCCACTCGTAGCGGCCCGTCACCAGGCCCTTGACCGCGCGCTCCATCTGCTGCGGGGTGCGGGGCGGCTCCACGGCGATCGTCGGCACCTCGTGCGGCACCGCGCCGTAGGAGCGCAGCTGGTCGGAGAGCGAAGCAGCCTGTTCCTTCGTCCGCGGTACGAGGACCCGCCAGCCGAACAGCGGCTTCGACTCGAACCAGGAGAGGTCCTCGCGGCGCGCGGCGGCTCCGTGTTCGCCGACCACGCATATGACGGGGCGGGCACCCTCGGGCGAGGGCAGCACCTTGCCCTGCTTGAACACCTGGGCGATCGTGCCGAGCGTCGCCGACCAGGTCCGCTGGCGCGTCGTCGTGCCGGAGACCGTCACGGTCAGCGGGGTGTCGGGCTTGCGTCCGGCGCTCACCAGCTCGGCGGCGGCGGCCGAGGCCGTCTCCAGCGTCGCGGAGACGACGAGGACCCCGTCGCTCGCCCCGGCCTCGCTCCAGCAGCGTGCCGACGCGGTCCTGGCGTCGACGAACCGCACATCCGCGCCCTGCTTGTCGCGCAGCGGGACACCGGCGTACGCGGGCACGCCGACGGCGGTCGCGACACCGGGCACCACCTCGAAGGGGATCCCCTCGGACGCGCACGCGAGCATCTCGTCGGCGGCGTTGCCGTCGAGTCCGGGGTCGCCCGTGACGGCACGGACCACCCGCCTGCCGGAGCGTGCGGCCTCCATGACAAGATTGGCCGCGTCCCGGATCACCGGGACCCCGGCGGCTGCTGACACTTCGTCAGCTACCGTCAGCTGCGGCGTGTCGACACCCGCGCGCGCATGCGTCCGTACGACTTCGAGCACCTCGGGCTCCGCGATCAGTACGTCCGCGGCGGCGAGCGCCTCGACGGCCCGCAGCGTGAGCAGACCCGGGTCGCCCGGGCCGGCACCGAGGAAGGTGACGTGTCCGTGGGCGGCGACGGCCGGAAAGGCGGAGGTGGTCGGAATTGAGGGGTTCAAAGCGATCGCTCCCCCATCAGACCGGCCGCGCCCTTGGCCAGCATCTCGTCCGCGAGTTCGCGGCCGAGCGCCATGGCGTCGTCGTACGACTGGGGCACGGGACCGGTGGTGGACAGCTGCACCAGCGTCGTGCCGTCGAGGGTTCCGACGACGCCGCGCAGGCGCATTTCATTGACAATCCGTCCGTCGGCCAGCAGGTCGGCGAACGCGCCCACGGGTGCGCTGCAGCCGGCCTCCAGGGCGGCGAGCAGAGAACGCTCCGCGGTCACGGCGGCCCGGGTGTGCGGGTCGTCGAGCCGGCCGAGCGCGGCGATGAGGTCCGTGGAGGACGCAGGGCACTCCACGGCCAGGGCTCCCTGGCCGGGGGCGGGGAGGATGCTGTCGACGGACAGCAGGTCGGTGGCCTCGTCGCCGCGGCCGATCCGGTTCAGGCCGGCGGCCGCCAGGACGACGGCGTCGAGTTCGCCGTCGCGGACGAAGCCGATGCGGGTGTCGACGTTGCCGCGGATGGGCACGGTCTCGATCCGCTTGCCGAGTGACCGCGCCAGGTGGTTGAGCTGGGCGGTGCGGCGGGGCGAGCCGGTGCCGACCCGGGCGCCGTCGGGCAGCTGCTCGAAGGTCAGGCCGTCGCGGGCGACGAGCGCGTCGCGGGCGTCCTCACGCCGCGGCATGGCCGCGATGACGAGGTCGTCGGGCTGCGTGGTCGGCAGGTCCTTCAGCGAGTGCACGGCGAAGTCGACCTCGCCGCGCAGCAGCGCATCGCGCAGGGCGGTGACGAACACGCCGGTCCCGCCGATCTGGGCGAGGTGCTCGCGCGAGACGTCACCGTACGTCGTGATCTCCACGAGTTCGACGGGCCGGCCGGTGAGCTCCCGGACCGCCTCGGCGACGTGCCCCGACTGGGACATGGCCAGCTTGCTCCGCCGCGTACCGAGCCGCAGCGGCTGGTCGGGACGTGTGTTCATGATGCCCGTCCTGGGTCGTCGTCGTTCTTCGGATCGGCCGCGTCCGCCCGGCTGACGGAAGCAACCGTCTGAGGGTCGAGGTCGAAGAGTTCACGCAGCGCCTCCGCGTACCCGGCGCCGCCGGGCTCGCTCGCGAGCTGCTTGACGCGCACGGTCGGCGCGTGGAGGAGCTTGTCCACGACGCGGCGCACGGTCTGGGTGACTTCGGCGCGCTGTCGCTCGTCGAGGTCCGGGAGCCGCCCGTCGAGGCGGGCCACTTCCATGGCCACGACCTCGGCCGCCATGGCCCGCAGGGCGACGACGGTGGGCGTGATGTGGGCGGCCCGCTGTGCCGCGCCGAAGGCGGCGACCTCCTGGGCGACGATGCCGCGTACGGCGTCGACGTCGGCCGCCATCGGGGCGTCTGCGGACGCCTCGGCGAGGGACTCGATGTCCACGAGCCGGACGCCCGGGATCCGGTGCACGGCCGCGTCGATGTCCCTGGGCATGGCCAGGTCGAGGAGCGCGAGCCGGACGTCGGTGGCGTGGGCCTGCGCACGGGCGGTCCTGCGGGGCTGCCGCTGCGCGGCGGCCTCGCCCTGGTCGGCCCAGGTCCCGTGCAGTTCGAGGGAGTTGGCGTCGACGCCGGTCAGCGCGGAGCGCCCGTCGGGCCCGACGGGGCACCCGTCCGCCGCGGCGTCCGCGGAAGCGCTGATGGTCCGCGCGGCTCCGGCGTCGGCGATCCGGCCGCCCGCCTCGGCGGCGGCGACCAGCCGGGCCAGTACGTCGCCGTCCGGCATGGCCGCTTCCGGCCCGGCCGGCGGCCCGGCCGGGTGGGCCTGGGGTGCAGCCCCGAGCGCACCCTGCTCGGCGGGCGCGGGCTCACCGGCGGCCCCCCAGGACACGGCGGCCAGGACGTCGTCGGCGGTCAACACGAGCCCGGTGGCACCCGTGCAGGACACGACCACGTCGACTCGGGTCAGCTCGTCCGGCACCGCCGCCATCGCGAGGGCCGAAGCCCGCACACCCGTGCCTGAGGCAACCAGAATCTCCGCCAGCCGCTCCGCCCGCTCGGCGGTCCGGTTGGCCACGACGATCTCGGCGACGCCGACCCGGGCGAGGGTGGCGGCGGCCAGCGAGGACATCGACCCGGCGCCGATCACCAGGGCACGCCGGCCCCGGGCCCACTCGGCCACGGGCGTGCCCGCCGCGAGCTGTTCCAGCCCGAAGGTCACCAGCGACTGGCCGGCGCGGTCGATGCCGGTCTCCGAGTGCGCCCGCTTGCCGACCCGCAGCGCCTGCTGGAACAGGTCGTTGATCAGCCGGCCGGCGGAGTGCAGCTCCTGCCCCAGCGCGAGGGCGTCCTTGATCTGGCCGAGGATCTGTCCCTCGCCCACGACCATGGAGTCCAGTCCGCACGCCACCGAGAACAGGTGGTGCACCGCCCGGTCCTCGTAGTGCACGTACAGGTAGGGAGTGAGCTCCTCCAGCGCGACCCCGCTGTGCTGGGCGAGCAGGGTGGACAGCTCGGCGACGCCGGCGTGGAACTTGTCCACGTCCGCATACAGCTCGATGCGGTTGCACGTGGCGAGCACCGTCGCCTCCGTCGCGGGCTCGGCGGCGAGGGTGTCGTGCAGCAGTTTGGTCTTGGTGTCGGCCGACAGCGAGGCGCGCTCCAGCACGCTCACGGGTGCGCTGCGGTGGCTCAGCCCGACGACGAGCAGGCTCATGCCGGCATCACCGCCGGGACATCGCCCTCGGGTCCGGGCTTGCGCGCCTCGGCGGTGGTGCGCCCGGCCGGCGGCACGACGGCGGCGGCGGGCGCGGCGCCGCCCGCCCCGGAGCCGGGCTCGGCGGCCGAGGCGGCCTCCTCGCCGGCCTTGCGCTGCTCGTGGAAGGCCAGGATCTGGAGCTCGATGGAGAGGTCGACCTTGCGGACGTCCACACCGTCGGGCACGGACAGCACGGTCGGCGCGAAGTTCAGGATGGAGGTGACCCCGGCCGCGATCAGCCGCTCGCTGACCTGCTGGGCGGCACCGGCGGGCGTCGCGATGACGCCGATCGAGACGCCGTTCTCCTCGATGATCTTTTCGAGGTCGTCGGTGTGCTGCACGGACATGCCGGCGACCGGCTTGCCGGCCATGGCCGGGTCGGCGTCGATGAGGGCCGCGACGCGGAAGCCGCGCGCGGAGAAGCCGCCGTAGTTGGCGAGGGCGGCGCCGAGGTTGCCGATGCCGACGATGACGACCGGCCAGTCCTGGGTCAGGCCGAGCTCACGGGAGATCTGGTAGACGAGGTACTCGACGTCGTAGCCGACGCCGCGGGTGCCGTAGGAACCCAGGTACGAGAAGTCCTTGCGCAGCTTGGCGGAGTTGACTCCGGCGGCCGCCGCGAGCTCCTCGGAGGACACCGTGGGGACCGATCGCTCGGAGAGCGCGGTCAGGGCGCGCAAGTACAGCGGAAGCCGGGCGACAGTGGCCTCGGGAATACCTCGGCTGCGGGTCGCCGGTCGGTGAGTTCGGCCAGTTGCCACGATGCTCCTGCGGGATGAGCGGGGCTGCAGGCGGCCTCTTGTCCCAGGACCGCCCCGTCGACAGCAGGCTATGCCTTTGTGAACGCGTGCACAAAGATTGTGTCCGCTTTGTCCGACCAAAGTGACCGGGGTCACGCGACGTCGGCACGCAAATCCGGAACCGACGGCACGCCGAACCCGTTCAAATACCAAAGGGGGCAAAACCGTGCACACTCCTCACAGATACGCCCCCAGACCCCACAAATCGCCCATGATGGTAACCGGGGAGTGAGTCACCCTCCCAATGCCCGCCGAAGCCGGTCCGGGTTCACCCTCCAGAAGGTGTGCTGCTCGCCGTCAACCAGGACCACCGGAATCTGCTCCCAGTGGAGCCGGTAGAGCTCCTCGTCCTGCGAGATGTCCTTCTTCTCCCATGGCGCACCGGTCTCCGCGCAGACCTTGGCGACGACCTCCTCGGCCTCGTCGCACAGGTGGCACCCGGGCTTGCCGATGAGCGTCACCATCCGCTCACCGGGGCTCTTCTTCTCTTTACGGCGCAACAAAGGGCTCATGCCCCCCATTCTCCCGCGCCCGCACGGCCCGCCGGGGCCCGGCGGTGTCGCGAAGAGTTAACGCCTCCGTTTCCCATCGGTTCGGGAACTCCCGAACACAGTGGCTATGCTCGCGTCATGGCCGCTCCCGGATGGCTCTCCCCCCGCAGGCGCTCCGCCACCGCACGCAGCGTGCTGGCAGGCGAGGCCTCGGCCGAGGCCGCCCGCAAGACCGCGCAGGGCGGGACCGACCAGCTCACCGGAGCCGAGGCGGACGAGACCGACCTCGACCTCCTCGAAGCCGGGGAACCGGCCGAGGAGCTCGCGGAGCCCGCTTTCCCCGTCGCCGGCGACGACCTCGCCGCGGCCTTCTTCGACCTCGACAACACCGTCATGCAGGGCGCCGCGATCTTCCACTTCGGCCGCGGCCTTTACAAGCGCGAGTTCTTCCGACGCCGCGAACTGGCCCGCTTCGCCTGGCAGCAGGCCTGGTTCCGCCTCGCCGGGGTCGAGGACCCCGAGCACATGCAGGACGCCCGCGACAGCGCCCTGTCCATCGTCAAGGGCCACAAGGTCTCCGAGCTGATGGCGATCGGCGAGGAGATCTACGACGAGTACATGGCCGAGCGGATCTGGCCGGGCACCCGCGCCCTGGCCCAGGCCCACCTCGACGCCGGCCAGAAGGTGTGGCTCGTCACCGCCGCGCCCGTGGAAACCGCCACGATCATCGCCCGCAGGCTGGGCCTGACCGGCGCCCTGGGCACCGTCGCGGAGTCGGTCGACGGCGTCTACACCGGCCGCCTGGTCGGCGAGCCGCTGCACGGCCCGGCCAAGGCCGAGGCGGTCCGCGCGCTGGCCGCCGCCGAGGGCCTCGACCTCGAACGCTGCGCCGCGTACAGCGATTCGCACAACGACATCCCGATGCTGTCGCTGGTCGGACATCCGTACGCGATCAATCCCGACACAAAACTGCGCAAGCATGCCCGGACCAACGACTGGCGACTGCGCGACTATCGGACCGGCCGCAAGGCCGTGAAGGTCGGCGTCCCGGCGGCGGCCGGAGTCGGCGCGATCGCCGGCGGCGCGGCCGCCGCGATCGCCCTGCACCGGCGCCGCAAGTAGCAGACCAGGGCCCCGCCCCAGGCCACACGGCGGCCACGCCCGCCCGCACCGCCGGCCTGCCCTGCCACGGGCATTCGCTCACCTCTACCCGCGCCCCGGACGCGGCACTCGGCCGCGCCCGACTCGGTCGCAGGCCTCCTTGGAAGCTTCCATTCCGCGCACTTAAACGATCAAGAATCGATCACCAACTGCGACCGAATATGCCCTCGACACGCAACAGAAGTGTCGGAACCGGTGATTTGAGCAACTGGGTGTAGCGCCGCCTGTACGAAGCGTTATTCTCCTCAAACGCATGCCACCGGCCACCTGTCGCCACGACGGATGAACGGTCCCGCACTGCACGTGATGGAAGCTCTGCCTCTGGGAGTCCCGTGTACCCACCTGTCGGGGTTGACGCCTCGGGCCTGGCTCAGCTGCGCACAACGGTCCTCGACCACCTGCGCGGCTTCGTCCCCACCGCGTACACCGCCCCCACCTTCGCCGCCGCGGTTCCTGCCGGCCTCGGCCCGGCCGGTCCCTGCTACGCCCTGACCGACGGCGGGGCGACGGTGGGCAGACGAGGTCGCTCGGCCTCCGGAGGCTCGAACGGCGCGGCCGGCACGAGCACCCAGGCCGCCCCCCGCCGCCCCCTGGCGGACAGCGACCAGGCCCGCATGATGGATCTGGTCGAGCGCGCCCAGGCCGGAGAGGCCGAGGCCTTCGGCCGCCTCTACGACCAGTACAGCGACACGGTCTACCGCTACATCTACTACCGCGTCGGCGGCAAAGCGACCGCGGAGGACCTCACCAGTGAGACCTTCCTGCGCGCCCTGCGCCGCATCTCCACCTTCACCTGGCAGGGCCGCGACTTCGGCGCCTGGCTCGTGACGATCGCCCGCAACCTGGTGGCGGACCACTTCAAGTCCAGCCGCTTCCGGCTGGAGGTCACCACCGGGGAGATGCTCGACGCCAACGAGGTGGAGCGCAGTCCCGAGGACTCCGTCCTGGAGTCCCTCTCCAACGCGGCGCTCCTGGAAGCCGTACGGAAGCTGAATCCGCAGCAGCAGGAATGCGTGACCCTGCGCTTCCTGCAGGGCCTCTCGGTCGCCGAGACGGCCCGCGTCATGGGAAAGAACGAGGGCGCCATCAAGACGCTCCAGTACCGGGCGGTGCGCACCCTGGCCCGCCTCCTCCCCGAAGACGCCCGCTGACGGACCGTGCAGACAACATCAACCCGACCTCACATCCGGTGACCCCTCGATGACGCTGTGGTCCGATCATCCTTCGTCCGTAACCCAAGTGCCGCGACGCTCGTTGTGCGGAATGCAGGCTCCCTGTGGACACGCCCTACCCGAAGCCGCTCACTCGAAAGTGTGGATGCGCTCAAGGAAGGCAACCTTCCGGACACCTTGGGGAGTCGATCGTCATGACGAGAGGAGGTGCCGCCAGTGATCGCGAACGTGACCCCGCACCGGCGGGCGAACGCCTTCGCCCAGGCCCTGGAGGGTCGGAACCCATCCGACCTTTCGGAACCGGACCCGGCGGCCGAGCAGTCCGAGGCACCTGCCGAACCTGCTGACCACGACCGGTTGTTGGCCCTGGCGAGCGTGCTCGGCGAACGGATGCCGCGCCCAGTGCTGGACCCCGAGACCAAAGTGGTGCAGCGAGCGCAGCTCGTTGCGGCCATGGAAGCCATGGTGCTGGAGGAGAGGGCCGGGGGCGGTGCCGCCTCGGACCCTCAGGTGCCCGAGCAGCGGACCGGCCGCGGCGCCCACCGGGCGACCTCGCTCCGGAAATTGCGGCCCCGCTCCCGCTGGTCCAAGGGCATCGCAGCGGGCGGCCTCACCGTGGGTGTGGCCGCAGGGGCCTTCAGCGGAGTGGCCGCTGCCAGTTCCGACGCCCTGCCCGGTGACCACCTCTACCCGGTGAAGCGGGGCATGGAGGACCTGAAGCTGGGGATGGCCGACGACGACGCGGAGCGCGGCGAGGTCTACCTCGACCGGGCCTCCAACCGTCTCTCCGAGGCCCGCCGGCTCATGGAGCGAGGCCGGACCGGCACCCTGGACCACGAGTCCCTGGGTGCGATCCGCCGAGCGCTGTCGGGCGTCAAGCACGACGCGGAAGAGGGGCACCGCCTCCTCCAGGCGGCGTTCGACCGGGACGGCTCCCTGGGCCCGATCCAGACCCTGTCGTCGTTCTCCCGCTCCCACCGCGACACGTGGGGCAAGCTGCGCGAGAAGCTCCCCGTGCAGCTCACCGACGTCGGCGGTGAAGTGGACTCGGTCTTCCAGGCCATAGACGAAGACGTGGCGCCGCTCCAGAGCCTGCTCCCCAAGCCGCCGGAGCAGTCCCGCGGCACCGGCTCGTCGGGCTCCCCCGCCCAGCCGGACGCGCCCAGCGGTGCCAAGCAGCCCGCCCCCGCCCCGGACACGCCGTCCGGCAGCGGCCCCGCGCCGTCCCCGTCGGGCAGCAGCACCCGGCCGCCGGCCGACGGCGGTCTCCTCGGTGGTACGGGCGACCTGCTCAAGCCGTCCACGGGACAGTCGGGGCAGCCCGCCTCGGGCACCCAGGAGAGTCCGAAGCCCGACATCACCCTGCCGCCCCTGCTCCCGGGCCTCCTCCCGGGCCTGGGCCTCGGCGCGGAGGACGCGAAGTAGCGCGGTAGCGGCAGACGATGCGGTGGTGGGCCGGGGCGATGTCCCGGCCCACCACCGGACGGCCGGACGGCGTCAGAAGAACACGGATCTCCGCTGCACCAGCAGCTTGTAGAGCGTGTGCTGGATCTGCTCCCGCACCTGGTCCGTCAGGTTGAACATCAGCATCGGGTCCTCCGCCGCTTCCGCGGCGTACCCGTCGGTCGGGATCGGCTCACCGAACTGGATCGTCCATTTCGTCGGCAACGGCACCGCCCCCAGCGGTCCCAGCCACGGGAACGTGGGCGTGATCGGGAAGTACGGGATGCCCAGCAGGCGCGCCAGCGTCTTCGCGTTGCCGACCATGGGGTAGATCTCCTCCGCACCCACGATCGAGCAGGGCACGATCGGCGTGCCCGCCCGCAGCGCCGTCGACACGAACCCGCCCCGCCCGAAGCGCTGGAGCTTGTACCGGTCCCCGAACGGCTTCCCTATCCCCTTGAAGCCCTCCGGCATGACACCGACCAGTTCACCGGCCTCCAGCAGCCGCTGCGCGTCCTCCGCGCACGCCAGGGTGTGTCCCGCCTTGCGGGCCAGCTCGTTCACCACCGGCAGCACGAACACCAGGTCGGCCGCCAGGAGCCTCAGGTGACGCTCCGCCGGGTGGTGGTCGTGCACGGCCACCTGCAGCATCAGTCCGTCGAGTGGCAGCGTCCCGGAGTGGTTCGCCACGATGAGGGCACCGCCCTCCGCCGGAATGTTCTCGATGCCCCTGACCTCGACCCGGAAGTACTTGTCGTACAGCGGCCGCATCAGCGACATCAGGACCTGGTCCGTCAGCTCCTTGTCGTAGCCGAAGTCGTCGACCTCGTACTCCCCGGTGATCCGCCGCCGCAGGAACGCCAGCCCGCCGGCGATCCGCCGGTCCCAGCCGTCACCGCGCTCCGCGGGGGCCGCATCGGGATCCGGCGCGACAGCGGCCGGCTCCCGCTGCGCCGGTCCGGGGGCCGGCACCGCCCGCACCCGGCGGGGCACCCGCCGGCGCGGCCGGTCCTCGTCGAACGGAATGACCTTGGCGTCCGCCACTATCGCTTCGCTCCCTCAACCGTGTCGACGTCGTCCCGCAGGCCGTCCGCATCCAGCATGGCCGCCACCCGGTCCACAGCCCGCCCGACCCGCTCGGGCGGCAGCAGGCCGCTGCCCCGGCTCCGCGCGAAGTCCGCGAAGGTCTCGGTGGTCGTGTAGAGCGGCTGGAAGCCGAGCACCTCGCGCATCTGGGTGGTCTCCACGACCCTGCCGTGCGTGAGCAGCCTCATCTGGTCGGCCGAGAAGTCGGTGACTCCGACCGCCCGCAGCGCCGACCCCACCCAGGTGAGCGCGGGCAGCAGCAGCGGCAGCGTGGGCCGGCCCAGCCGCCTCGAACACTGCGACAGCAGCAGCACGCCGTCACCCGCGATGTTGAAGGTCCCGCTGTTCAGCGTTCCGCGCCGGGGCTCCTGCGCGGCCAGCCGCAGTACCTCCAGCACATCGTCCTCGTGCACGAACTGCAGCCGCGGGTCATAGCCCAGCACGGTCGGCGTCACCGGCATCGAGAAGTACTCGGCGAGTGCCGAATCGGCGAAGGGTCCCAGGATGTTCGCGAACCGCAGCACGCACACCGCGACGTCCGGGCGGCGACGCGCGAAGCCCCGTACGTATCCCTCGACCTCGGCCGCGTCCTTGGCGAAGCCGCCCGCCGGCAGTGACTTCGGCGGCGTGGTCTCGGTGAAGACGGCCGGATCCCGCGGGGTGCCCCCGTACACGCTCGTAGTGGACTTCACCACGAGCCGCCGTACCGTCGGCGACTTCTGGCAGGCCCCCAGGAGCTGCATCGTCCCGATGACGTTGGTCTCCTTGACGGCGCTGTACGCGCCGCCCGCGACCGGCCGACTGCCCGTGACCGCCAGGTGCACCACCGTGTCCACGGCGTGCTCGGCCAGGACCCGGGCGATCGAGGACTGCCTGATGTCCGTACGGACGAACAGCGCCGACCCCAGCCGGTGCGGCGGCGTCACCGCGTCCACCGCGATCACTCGCTCGACCTCCGGATCGCGCTGGATCCGGCGCACGAAGCGGCCCCCCAGCTGCCGGGCAGCCCCGGTGACGAGTACGACCTTCCCCACGAGCTCAGCGCCTCCCTCGAAGAAGTACCCGGCTGCACCGCAGCCCCTCCACCAAGGATGGTGGAGGGGCTGCGGAGAACACGTACAGCTGCCGTTTACTTCTTGTTACGGCGCTGGACGCGGGTGCGCTTGAGCAGCTTGCGGTGCTTCTTCTTGGCCATCCGCTTGCGCCGCTTCTTGATAACAGAGCCCACGACTACCCTCGCTCACTTCTCTTCACTGGTGCGGGGCGTCTGGGCCCACACGACCTACGTCGGCCTAGCCTACCCGCCCGAGCTCCGAGCCCGTAATCCGAGTGCTTCCCAGGGGTTACGAAGGCGTCAGGGTCCGTCCGTCTCAGGCCGACTCCACCCCCACATAGGACTCTCGGAGGTACTCGTGGACCGCGTTCTCGGGGACCCGGAAGGACCGGCCCACCCGGATCGCGGGCAGATGACCGTTGTGCACCAGCCGGTACACGGTCATCTTCGACACTCGCATCACCGAGGCGACCTCCGCCACGGTCAGGAACTGAACCTCACTGAGAGGCCTCTCGCCAGCAGCCATGACACACCTTGACCTTCCGCGCAGGACGGGCACCGGCTTCCCCTCCGGTTACTCCTCGTCGTCGCACGCTCACTCCCCAGAGTAGGGGCGCGTGATACGAGTGGGGAAGAGGAGCTACGGCCACTCCTGCCGCCCCGTCAGACTCGCCCGGCCCAACACGAACCGGGCAAGCGGATGGTAGTGGTCCGATCGCACCGCGTCATCAAGCGGAACGGCCACCGAGACCCGCCCCTCGGCCTCGCCCACGAACAGCGCGGGATCATCCGTGTCCGCCAGACCGATCGCCTCCACACCGAGCTGACCTGCGCCGCACACCCATCCGTGGTCACCCACCACCAGGTCCGGCAGGGGCTCGCCGGCCTCCGCGAGGGCCCCCAGAGCCACCCGAACCGGCAGCGGCGAATGACTGTGCACGCCGGTCGCACTCCCCGGCGCCTGCACGCCGGGTTCCCGCACCAGTGCGACCCCTCGTACGTAAGCGATGCGGTGCGTGCGTACGCCGAACCGGGTCGCCACGTCGACGCTCACCCCCTGCGCCGGACGCAGGACAACACATCCCGCCGCCGACATCGCCTCGGCCAGACCGGCGTAGAAACCCAGGAGCCGATGCGGGTGCCCGGTCCCGAACAACACGTGCGACCGCGCCCCGGCCGCCTCGGCGAGCCGTCCCGCGAACGCCTCCAGCGCGGCCACCGTCCGCTCCGGATCGATCGTGTCCGGGCCGCTGACGTGCGAAGGATCCGCCGACACACCGCACTTGTCCGCCATCAGCCTCAGCAGTTCACCCTCGCCCCAGCCCCGCTCCGGCTCCAGCCCCAGCAGCACCCTCGGATCCCGCGCCGCGAACAGGCGGTAGCTGCGCAGGCTCTCCTCACGGGAGGTCGCGACGGGCCCGGCCAACCGGGCGGCCAGCAGATGCGCACGCAGCGCGCCGGTGCTCAACACCCTCCGATGCTCCCCCACCACATCTGTCGGGTCATCAATTCTGCCGAACAGCCCCACAGTTGGCGTAACGATGCAGCAGGCTCCCACCGGCACCGACGCTGCCCGCGGCGCCAGCCGTCAGGTCAGCATGCCGCGCAGCGGGAACACCGCCCGCCGGGTGGCGAGAACGGCCTGATCCGTCCGGTCCGCCGGGTCGTAGCCGGCGTCCCAGTCCCGCCACGAAGGGCTTCGCCCGTCGGTCATCCGCCCCGGCGCCACCTGACGCGTCCGTGCGTACACCTCGTCGCGCCAGGACGCCGGGACCGCGCTCTCCGGGTCCAGCGGCCGGTGCGCGGCGATCGCCACCAGGTGCGTCCACGACCGCGGTACGACGTCCACCACCGCGTACCCGCCGCCGCCCAGCGCCAGCCACCGCCCGTCCGCGTACGCGTGCGCCAGCGCGTGACAGGCCTCCTGCACGGCCCGCTGTGCGTCCAGGGACACCGCCAGGTGCGCCAACGGGTCCTCGAAGTGGGTGTCGGCGCCGTGCTGGGTCACCAGCACCTGTGGCCGGAAGTCCGCCAGCAGCTCCGGCACCGTCGCATGGAAGGCCCGCAGCCAGCCCTCGTCCCCGGTGCCGGCCTCCAGCGCCACGTTCACCGCCGAGCCCTCGGCCGCCGGGCCACCGGTCTCCTCCGGCCAGCCGGTCTGCGGGAAGAGCGTCCGCGGATGCTCGTGCAGCGAGACCGTCAACACCCGCGGGTCGTCCCAGAAGGCGGCCTGCACACCGTCACCGTGATGGACGTCCACGTCCACGTACGCGACCCGCTCCGCCCCCAGTTCCAGCAGCCGGGCGATCGCCAGCGACGCGTCGTTGTAGACGCAGAACCCGGCCGCTCCTCCCGGCATCGCGTGGTGCAGCCCGCCGGCGAAGTTCACGGCGTGCTCGGCCTCGCCGCGCCAGATCGCCTCCGCGCCGGCCACGGACTGCCCGGCGATCAGCGCCGAGGCCTCGTGCATCCCGCGGAACGCCGGATCGTCCACGGTACCGAGCCCGTACGACCCGTCGGCGGCGTCCGGATCGACCGACACCTCGCGCACCGCGGCGACGTAGTCCTCCCGGTGGACGAGCCGCAGCGTCGAGTCCCCGGCCACGGGAGCCGCGCGCACTTCCATGGCCCGGTCCAGCCCGAAGGCGCGCACCAGGCCCATGGTCAGTGCCAGGCGCACCGGGTCCATCGGATGGCTCGGTCCGAAGTCATACCCCGTTACCGCCTCGTCCCACATCAACAGCCCGGTCACCGGCTCGCCGCTCATGGTCGACACCGTATCGGGCCTCCCGCGGCCCGAACGAGCGGGCATGGAACAGCGTGATCAGGACGAGCAGCATCGGCACCAGCATCGCCCCCCGGTAGCTCCAAACGTCGCCGATCGCCCCGACGAGCGGCGACCCGATCAGGAAGCCCACGTAGTTGAAGATGTTCAGCCGCGCGACCGCCGTGTCCGAAGCCCCGGGGAACAGCCTCCCGGCCGCCGCGAAGGTCTGCGGCACGATCACGCACAGCCCGACGCCCAGCAGCGTGAAGCCGATCATCCCCACCCACACCCCGGGGGCGGCCGCCACGACCGCGAACCCGGAGGCCGCCAGCAGCGTCCCGCAACGCACCACCGCCACCGCCCCGAAGCGCCGCACCCCGAGGTCGCCCACGGCCCGCCCCACGAGGGTCGTCACCATGTACACGTTGTACGGGACGGTCGCCGTCTGCTCCGAACTCCCGAGCACGTCCTGGAGGTACTTGGCACTCCAGTTCGCGACCGTCGAGTCCCCGATGTACGCGCACGCCATCACCAGGCAGAGCGGCAGCAGCAGCCCGAACCCGCCGCTGCCCAGGCCCTGCTCCGACTCGCCGTCCGCCCCGGCGCGCTCCTCCCGGTCGACGTAGTACCGGCTCCCCGACAGCACGAGCGGCAGCAGGACGGCCACGGCCGGCAGGTAGCTGACGAACAACCCCAGGTGCGCGTGCGCCCCGAACCAGGCCGCGGACGCACCGAGGATCCCGCCCAGGCTGTACGCGGCGTGGAAGCCCAGCATGATGCTGCGCCCGTAGGCCCGCTGCAGGCTGACTCCGAGCATGTTCATCGACGCGTCCAGGGCACCCACCGACAGCCCGAACGCCCCCAGGGCCACCGCCACGTGCCACAGGCGCTCACCGGCCCCCACGCCGAGCAGCGACAGCAGCACCAGCGGCTGGGCCCACCGCAGGACGGCACTGGGCGCGACCCGCTTGACCAGGTGCTCGGTACCGACGCTGGCCACCCCCGCGAGCACGGGTACGGCGGCCAGGAAGACGGGCAACAGCCCGTCGGATATCCCGTACCGGTCCTGGATGGCCGGGATCCGGGTGACGAGCAGGGCGAAGGTGACGCCCTGCACGAAGAAGCTGAACCCCAGGGCGCCGCGGCCGCGGCGCAGCCGCACATCATCCGTCATGGCGGGTCAGCGTAGGCCCCGGGGCTACCCGTGGGTAGAGAGGTCACACGGGCAGTTGCAGGATCAGCGGCAGCTGCATCATGTCGCCGAAGTACCCGGTGGCACCGGGCATCCGGTCCGCGGGCAGCAGCGCGGTGTACCCGTACACGTCCATCCCGGCGGCCGCGGCGGCCTGGATGCCGCGCGGGCTGTCCTCGATGACGACGCACTGCGCGGGCTCGACGCCCATCCGGCGTGCGGCGTGCAGATAGAGCTCGGGGTCGGGCTTGCCCCGGGACACGTCCTCCGCGCTGAAGATCCACTCCTCCTCGAACCACCCGTCGAGGCCGGCCAGGCGGTGCCCGACCCGGATCCGCTCGTGGCTTCCGGAGGACGCCAGGCAGTACGCGATGCCGTGGGCGGTCAGCGCCCCGAGGACCTCCTCCACGCCGGGGACGGGCTTGAGTTCCGTCTCGAAGGCGGCGACGGTCCGGGCGTGGAGCGTCTCGTCGAAGTCCGCCGGCAGCTGCCGGCCGGTCCGTTCTCCGACGAGGTCGTGCACCTGCCGCACGGCGGCCCCCATGTAGTCGCGGACCGATTCCTCGTACGTGGTGGGGTGCCCCAGCTCGGTGAGGTACCCGGCCAGGACGTTGTTGGCGATCGGCTCGCTGTCCACCAGCACGCCGTCGTTGTCGAAGATGACGAGGTCGTAGCCCATACCTCCACATTACGGAGGAAACGGATGCGGCACGGTGCCGCCGTGCCCACCCCGGCACCGGGTCACCCGACCGGCCCGTGAACGCGGAAAAGCCCCGTACCAGAAGGTACGGGGCTTCCCCATAAAAATTGTTCGGCGGCGTCCTACTCTCCCACAGGGTCCCCCCTGCAGTACCATCGGCGCTGAAAGGCTTAGCTTCCGGGTTCGGAATGTAACCGGGCGTTTCCCTAACGCTATGACCACCGAAACACTATGAAATTTAGAACGCTGGCATGTCATCACAGCCGTTCGTTATTTCAGAACTAACACAGTGGACGCGAGCAACTGAGGACAAGCCCTCGGCCTATTAGTACCAGTCAGCTCCACCCGTTACCGGGCTTCCACATCTGGCCTATCAACCCAGTCGTCTACTGGGAGCCTTACCCTCTCAAGGAGGTGGGAATACTCATCTTGAAGCAGGCTTCCCGCTTAGATGCTTTCAGCGGTTATCCCTCCCGAACGTAGCCAACCAGCCATGCCCTTGGCAGGACAACTGGCACACCAGAGGTTCGTCCGTCCCGGTCCTCTCGTACTAGGGACAGCCCTTCTCAATATTCCTACGCGCACAGCGGATAGGGACCGAACTGTCTCACGACGTTCTAAACCCAGCTCGCGTACCGCTTTAATGGGCGAACAGCCCAACCCTTGGGACCGACTCCAGCCCCAGGATGCGACGAGCCGACATCGAGGTGCCAAACCATCCCGTCGATATGGACTCTTGGGGAAGATCAGCCTGTTATCCCCGGGGTACCTTTTATCCGTTGAGCGACGGCGCTTCCACAAGCCACCGCCGGATCACTAGTCCCGACTTTCGTCCCTGCTCGACCCGTCGGTCTCACAGTCAAGCTCCCTTGTGCACTTACACTCAACACCTGATTGCCAACCAGGCTGAGGGAACCTTTGGGCGCCTCCGTTACCCTTTGGGAGGCAACCGCCCCAGTTAAACTACCCATCAGACACTGTCCCTGATCCGGATCACGGACCGAGGTTAGACATCCAGCACGACCAGAGTGGTATTTCAACGGCGACTCCACACCAACTGGCGTTGATGCTTCAAAGTCTCCCACCTATCCTACACAAGCCGAACCGAACACCAATATCAAACTGTAGTAAAGGTCCCGGGGTCTTTCCGTCCTGCTGCGCGAAACGAGCATCTTTACTCGTAGTGCAATTTCACCGGGCCTATGGTTGAGACAGTCGAGAAGTCGTTACGCCATTCGTG